>JAQTYA010000003.1 GCA_028688525.1 Methylococcus sp.
CGCCAACACCTTCGGCCTCTCCGACGCCAACACCTTCGGCCTCTCCGACGCCAACACCTTCGGCCTCTCCGACGCCAGCACCTTCGGCCTCTCCGACGCCAACTCCGGCACCTTGCGGCGACGGCGGTCGACCGGAACTCGACACCATCCCAGCGTCTTGGGATGCAAATGTCGGAACCGAGTTGAGCTTCACGGTCAGTGCTCTCGACTGCGATGACGATCCGGTTGAGATCAAAGCCGAGGGCTTGCCGTCCGGAGCATCGTTCACTCAAGCTTTCGACCCCGCAACGCGTAAGCAGGTTGCCACATTCCGCTGGACGCCTACCGCTGAGGATGAGGGGCATTCGTATCGGCTGAAATTCTCCGCAGACGACGAGGATCACGAGGGCTACGAGAGCTTCCGGTCTGACTCGCGAGTTACGATCATCCGTGTCTGGTCGGCCAACGGCAATCCGCAGGAAAACGCCGTTGAGGATGTCATTTTTGAGCGGGCGCAATGGAAGGGTTCCAGGAGGAGCGGTGGCCAAGGCGAGCTTGCTTTGAGCGGATACATCAAGTTCAACAAGATGCTGTCCAAGACTGAGCGCCGTGCATTGATTGCTGCCAACCCTGTTCTCATTACCAATGAGAGCACTCAGGAAGTGATCGGCCAGGTCACCGCCAACTCTTCGGGCAAGTGGTCGGCCAGGATACCGCTGGTTGACGCTGTAGTACCTTGCACCGTGGACGCAGCCTTCCTGAACGATACGGCCTCTCGTTCGGTGAGTCGTGCTCCAAACTGCGATTAATCCTAGATTAATCTTGGTAGTGGCGATACTCCCTAGGGTTATGGGTTGAATCGCCTGGATTGGCCCCCGCCGGTAGATATGTTGCTGGCGGGGGCCTTTTTATTGAATGGATCGCAGGTTTTCCAGGCCAGGTCGTATAGTTATTTGTATTGGCGGAAAATTAAGTCATGGCCTATATTGCCTAGCATGTAGGGTCTCTCCCATAGGCGTACAATAGATTTTTCTACGGTAGTTTCGATATACTGTGCGTCGCTGGCATCAACACCTACTCGCGCCGCATGTCGAAAGCATCGCCCTTAAAAAAATTCTTCCGCTTTGTGTTCATAGGAGGCTTCGCAACCGGCCTTCAGTATGCAACGCTGGTTGCGCTGGTCAGTCTGTGGCAGTGGCAGGTGACGCTGGCATCTTCTTTGGGGTTCGCCGCTAGCGCGGTAGCTAATTATTGGCTGAATTACAAACTGACTTTTCGGGCGAAGAGCAGTCACCGCATCGCGGCCTTGCGCTTCGTGATTACGGCGGGCGCGGGTTTGGTCCTGAATGGCGCCATCGTGTATCTGGGGACAGCGTACACCCCTTTCCCATACCTCTGGTCGCAGATCGTGGCGACCGTCGCGGTTTTATTTTGGAACTTCATCGTCAGTCTCAGATGGACGTATGCCGTTCCGGTTCAAAAATTTTCTTGATATGAAAAAAGGATTCGAAATGCATACTCTCGGCATAGTCGTCCCCTGTTACAACGAAGAGGCCGCTTTGCCGGAGACGGCGCGGCGTTTGTCTCTTTTGCTCGAAGATATGCAGAACAAAGGAAAAATAGGCGCCGACTCCAGAGTCTACTTCGTGGACGACGGTAGCAGCGATGCGACTTGGCAGATCATTTGCGGCTTGTCGGAGACCTATCCCTTTGTGCGGGGAATGAAGCTGTCCAGGAACCAGGGCCATCAAAGTGCGCTGCTGGCGGGCCTGATGCACGCCAGGGGAGATTGCCTCATCAGCATCGATGCAGATTTACAGGACGATTTGGCGGCCATAGAGTCGATGCTCGATGCCTATGCTGCTGGCGCCGACATCGTCTACGGCGTCCGCAAAAGCCGGAAGTCCGATGCTTTTTTCAAGCGCTGGACGGCTGAATGGTATTACCGGATATTGGCGGCCATGGGCGTGGAGGTGGTATTCAATCATGCCGACTATCGTTTGATGAGCCGGCGCTCCGTCGATGCGCTTCGGGAGTTCGGCGAGGTCAACCTGTTTCTGCGCGGCATCATCCCGAAGCTGGGTTTCAATACGGCGACGGTATATTACGACCGTTCGGAGCGCATCGCGGGAGAATCCAAGTATCCGTTGCGCAAAATGCTGGCACTTGCACTGCAAGGGGTCACTTCATTCTCGGTATTTCCTCTGCGCGTGATCACCTTTCTGGGCTTTTTGATATCGGCGATAAGTTTGCTGGTGGTAGGGTGGGTGCTCTGGGTCCGGTTCGTCGCCGGCGAGGCCGTTCCCGGCTGGTCTTCGATAGTGCTACCGATGAGTTTACTCGGCGGTATCCAGCTGTTGAGCCTGGGGGTGATCGGGGAGTATCTCGGCAAGATCTACATGGAAACGAAGCAGCGGCCTCGCTATTTCATCCAAGAGGTGGTTGCGCGAGATAATCCCGAATCGGAGGAGTGATCCGGCCGTTTAGTTTTTCCAGCCCTGAACGGAAAGATAGACGGCATCGGCGAAAGCTGTAGGGACGTGTATGCCGGTGTTGTTCGGATAGAACAATACAAACCAGAACAGGGCGGCAGCTAGAACCGATTTGGCTGTTAACTGACCGAGTCTTGTCTGGCTTTTCAATCGCGATTCCAACCAGCGGGCCAGTATGATGCAGAGGATGGGTACTGCGGGCGCGTAATGGTAGAAAAACATGATCCTAGGCGATATCGTCCAAGGCACCCAGAGCATAAAGTAGACCAAGAGAATGAATCTTACGGCCCAGCTGCGATACCATTCCATCCCCAGGATGGCGGCAGCAACGGCATAAAGCCCGCCGTAAAATATTACCGAGTTCCCGAGATTATAGATATTTGCAATCTTTCCCTGTACGGAATAATCGACATACATCCAAACCGGGCGGAGATTGAGTATCCACTGCCAGGGTTGCGAATGCGCGGAGTGGGTGGCTTTCAATCCCGTGTGATAGAACCACATTTGCCGGAATAGTTCGACGAATTGCGGCCAGTCGTAGCCCAGTGCGAAGTATTGCAAATAGGAAGCGAGATAGATCCCCACAGGCAATACGCCTAGCGCGAGGGGCAGGTGCAAGCAGGCGGGCAATGGAGGTAGCCGCCGATTCTGGATCGCTACTATAACGAGGTCGATCCCCAGGACCAGGAACACGTAGAGTGTGGTCCATTTGGTCGCTAACGCCAGTCCGAGAGCGGTTCCCGTGAAGTACAAGGGTAGAATCGACGCCTCGTTCGTTCTCCAGCGGACATATCCGATCAGTCCCCCCAGCATGAAGAAGATGAAATAGATGTCGTTCATGGCAAGGCGGGATTGCGTCAGGAGCAATCCCTCCATGCTCATCAACGCGGCACTAAGCAAGGCGACGGTAAGCGTGCCGAACAGCTCGAAAGCGAGCGCCGCAGCGGCGATGGTGGCGAATGTGCCGAAAATGACCGAGCCCACCCGCCAGCCGAAAGAGTTTTCTCCGAACACCGACATCATCCCGGCCATGATCAACTTGGACAAAGGGGGATGAGTCCATTCGTAGGCCTTGCCGGGAGGCGATTTCGCCCAAGGATCATAGGCGTTCTTGTCGCCGTGCAGTACCACCGTTGCGGTGAAGCCGTGGTAGACCTCGTCGAAATAGAAATCCGCCGGATAGTCGAGGCGGGGGATTTTCGTAAAGAACCCGAACAGGATGATGATGGTCAGCAGGGCTAAGGCCTTTTTGTCCGTCCATAGGCAACAGAAGAATCCCTTGGTGCGAGTAGGCTGACTCTGCGCCTGGGGCGACGCAACGGAGGGTTTAGCGCATGGTATTTTGTTCTTTCGGGTGCTCATCGATGGCGGCTGTAAGAAAGTATCCGGTGCGTTGATGTCAGAAATCCCAGCGGTATCCGACGTTGACATAATAACCTTTGGTGTCGCGTTCGTTGAGGGCGACCGGCTGGGTCATGTATTCGAAGCCGTTTTCCAGCTCGAAGTACAGGTGGTCGACTACGCGGTAGTTGAGTCGTGTACCGGGACGGACACGCCAGACATCGGGGCCATTGAAGCCGGTGAAGTAGTCGACTCGAAGCCTGGGATCGATGCGAAGGTCGGGTGTGATGGGGTAGTGAGCGTCGACGAATCCCGACAGGACGTCGTCAATCTGCTGCGTCATGTAGCGCAGGCCGAAATTCCAGACGTCGTTGTCGGTCAGCAGCTTATTGGTGATGAGCTGCCCGAAATAGGACACTTGAGTGCCCGAGCCCTGGTAGGCACTGGTCCAGACCGAGCCTTGGGTCGCCGATAGATTGGAGACGGTGATGTCGGCATTGATCTGGGTATCCGGAGTGATCGGGGTGATGCCGCTGATGGTTAGATATTTGAAGGTCGGCGTGTTGTCCTGGGCTAGCGTCTTGACGTCGATGGTTTCCTGGTAACGCAAGATCGAGGAAATCGAGTCTGCGCTGTAGCCGGTGCCGGGTCCGTAGCCCGAGCCCCAACCGATCAGCGCGTTGGCGGTGCTAAGGTAGGGAGATTTTCGGTAGTCGGCGGTCAGGGTGAGAGTTGCGCCGTTCTCAAAATTCCAGTTCGTTACCACCTGGGCCGTATTCAGGGCGTTGAAGTAGACGTCGTAGTCGAGCAGGGTGAATACCGGATGCTCCGGATGTTGATAGCGCCCTTCGCCGCCGATGGCCCGGCGGCCCAGAATACCGTCGACTGTCTGGTTGATGAAAAACACATTGCCGGCCCAATAGTCCTCGAACGGTCCGAATTCTAGGGAAGCGCCTTCGAACGACACGTTGGTATCGGGTGCGGTGGATCGGTAGGCTTGGACCGGAAATCCGCCGATGATCGTTGCTTGCCATTTCGGCAAGAAGCGGTAGCTCAGCACGCCGCCGTCGAAACGTCCCATGGCACCGCCGCTGCTGCGCGACTGCCGTCCTATGCGGCCGGAAACCTGGGTTTCCCGGTCTACGAAGTCGATGAAGGCATTGGCGACCCTGAACTGATCGTTTTCGTTGTATGTCACCTTTAGGAAGTTCTGGCGGTAGCGGGCGTCGAATTGAGTGCGAATATCGAAGCGCTCTGTGCGTACCCGGCTGGTGACATCGAGTACGGTGAGAAACAGCGACTGATCGACATACTCGCCTTGGTTGTCGGTAAGCAAGGCATCGCGGAAATAGTATTGGCCGAAGCTGCCGTAAGTTTCCCAGCCGCGCTCGGCGACGGGTGGGGACGACAGCGGTGTGAGTTTCGCCTTAGGCTGCTGATCGGCGTTGTTCAAGCCGTCCAGCCGCCGCTTCACGCGTTCGGCCGCTTCTCCGGCTGGGTAGAGCTGTAGGTACTTTTCATATTCGTTTTTGGCGCGGAAGGCTTGGCCGTTCCGTTCGCGCGCTAAGCCGAGCATTTCCTGCGCATCTCGGTGATAACTCGCATCCGACTGCTGCAACAGCTTGGTATACAAACCGATGGCAGCGGGCCAGTCTTCCTTGATCATGCACTGGCGGGCGGCTTCTTGGAGATCAGTCGGCGGCGACTTGGCACGGATATGGGCGGCGCAAGCGCCGCTGGCCTGACTTGGCCGTGCCGGGGCGGGTGTTGTACTGGAAGCTTCGGATTGCGGCGGGTGTCCGGAATCTTCGAGTTCGATGTCGATGCCTTGCAGATTCTGGCTTGGCCGCACACTGTAGCCGACGGCGCGGTTGAACCGCACGACGAGGAAATCGCCGCTGGCCTTGGTCTCGTAACTCACGTCGGTCAGGGGAACTTCTGCGGTAGCGGTCCAGCGTAGCGATTGCAGCTGCGGCAGGACATTCTGCGAGAGTGTCGGCGCGGTGCGGCTAACCCGGATACGCAAGATGTCGCCGCTATCCGCCGGCGAATGGCGCACATAGTTGACCGGCTCCGCCAGGCGGATGTGGATGACAGGCCTGGAGTTCGACGCATCTACGTCCAATTCTTCCAGCATGTCCTGGGCCCAGGCTGCCGACAATACGGTCGATGCCAAAAATCCGAGCGCGATCCGGGCGAAAGCCCGGTGCCAAGCGTTCGCTCTTGGCTCGTCACCAGATACGGGGGTGCTGATTGCTCGCTCTATCATGTCCGGCTACCGCGAGAATACCGGCAGGAACGACTGCGTATTCAGATGGCACTGGCTACAATCGGGTGCCACGTTCGGTCGCGGATGGGTGCCGCCTGGTCGGGAGGTGATGCCGTAGATATTCCCTGCCTCATGGCAGCGCTGGCAGTTGTGGGTGATGTTGGCACCGGTGTGGTCCATGCGCGCGCCGGCAAAGGTCTGGAACTGCGTCGGACTGTGGCAGGTTTCACAAGGCGTTGCCGGCACCGGAATGTGGTTACGGGGCTGGCCGACGGCGAGCGTATTGTTGTGGCAGCGCACACACCCCGAGGCTATGCCTTCATGATTCATTCGGACTGCCGACCAACTTACGGTCGAAATGTGGCAGGTTTCGCAAGAATGGCTGGTCGGAATGTGGTTGGGCGGTTTGCCGGCGACGGTGATGTTGTTGTGGCATTGCCCGCAGCCACCGGTGACGCCGATGTGGTCGAAGCGCACGCCAGCCCAGCCGGCCGTCGAATGGTGGCAGGTTTCACAGGGCAGGTGGGTCGGGATATGGTTGGGCGGTTTGCCGGGAGCGAACACGTTGTTGTGGCAGCTTCCGCAATTATTGACGATGCCGGCGTGGTTCATGTTGACGAGCTGCCAGCTCACTTCAGGCAGGAAGTCGTTGTGGCAGATATCGCAATCTTCCGTGGTCGGGATGTGATTGGGCGACTTCTTGGAAGCTTCGATATCGGTCGATAGCTGGTGGCAGCCCATGCAACGGCGAGGCGTGCCCTTGAAAATGCCGCGGACGTGGCATTGCTCGCAGGTCAGGCGCTCGTGCGCGCCGCGTAGCGGAAAGCCTGTGTTCAAGTGTTCGAAATCTTTGGGCGTGGCCGGGCGTTCGGCGGCCATGCTCACCCCCGAGTAAAGTCCTAAGAACATCAGGAAGATTAGGGCGATGAGCGCGAACGGCGGCGTAGATTCAAGGGATGACGGTTTCACGGGCTTCTCCATGCATCAATGGCGTTGTTGCTGACGGGCGACGGAACGCGGCTTCATCTGAGGCGCTGCTTCAGCAGATTGAAACCTTGCGGCGTATGGCAGCGGCCGCATTGCTTGCCGTAAGCGCCACGGTGCGGTTCGTCCTTTTCATGACAGATGAAGCAGTCGCGGGACAGGGCGATCTCGCCTTCGGCGGGATGCTTGTGGCAGCCAGTGCAGACCAGCTTTTCGTGCTTGCCTTCCAGCGGAAACCGGGTTTCCTTAGCATGGTCGAAACTCCATACGCGCCAGCCGTTCGGCGTATGGCAGCGGTCGCAGTTGCGGCCCAAGGCTTGTCCGTGCGGATCGTCCTTCTTGTGGCAGGCAGCGCACTGGGTCTCGGCTTCCTGGAAGCTGGTTGTCAGATGGCACTCGGCACAGGGCGTGATGGCGTGCAAGCCGGTGAGAGGAAAACGGGTGAGGTCGTGGCTGAAGGCGACGTCGACCCGCCAGCCTTTGTCGCTATGGCATTTCTCGCAAGCGTCCCCTTCCTGATTCTTGTGGGGATCGTTTTTCTTGTGGCAGGACACGCAGTTGAGGCTGAGCTTGTCCTCGTACAGCACCCCCTTATGGCAACTGCTGCAGGCAACGGTGGCGTGGCTGTTGCGCAGCGGAAACCGTGTCGTGGCGTGGTTGAAGGTCGTTTTTGCCCAGCCTTGAGGTGTGTGGCAGTCTTGGCAGCGGTCGCCGCGGCGGCCTTTGTGCTCGTCATCCTTCTCGTGGCAAGAGATGCAGGCCGTCTTCGGCTTGCTCTCGAAGGGGTTCGACTTATGGCAGCCGTCGCAGCTCGCGGTGTCGTGTTTTCCCGTCAGAGGGAACTTAGTATCGTGATCGTGGTTGAATTTGGGTTTGTTCCATTTGCCTATTTCATGGCACTTGTCGCATTGCTGGCCCATGCGTCCGCCGTGAACATCGTTGATCTCATGGCAGGCATAGCAGGCGCGAGGTGTCTCCTTGAAGCGACGGTCGGCATGGCAGTTGTTGCAATTTACGTTCTCGTGGGCCCCGGTCAAGGCAAAACGGGTCTTGGCGTGATCGAACTCTGTCTTCTTCCAACCGCTTTCGTTGTGGCAGTCGGTGCATTTGTCGCCCAAGCGGCCTTGGTGCGGCTCGTCGTCTTTATGGCAAACGGAGCATTGGTGGGAGGCTTCGCGGAATTTTTTGCCGTCGGTATGGCAGCGGGAGCAACTGAGTTTTAAGTGCTCGCCTTTGAGTAGGAAATCGGTGTCCTTGTGGTCGAAGGTTTCCTTGTCCAAGGCCATGATGTTGAATTTTCGGCCTTTGTGTTCGCTATGACAGCCTTTGCACTTACGCGCGTCTATGTTTTTCAGTCGGCCGTGGAATCCCGTACCGGACTCGATGTCCTGCGCCTGTTCCTTGTGGCAGGAAAGGCATAAGGCATTGGTCACCGCTTGCGACGGTTGGTCATGGCATTTGTCGCATTGCTGTTCGTATTTGGCATGCCCAGTGACCAGCTGTCCTGGCATGACCAAGGATTTGAGCGGATTGGCGGCCACAGGGCAGGGCGATAGTACGACGGCAATCCATAGCAGAGCTACGAATAAGCAGGTAATTGAAGGGGCTTTCTTCATCATGTTGTCGGCTTAGCAGGATGTGTTCCACCATCCAAGCCTCACGGATTTCCTGAGGCTTGCGGCGGCCCGCCTTAAGTGTGGTTGAGAAGTAAAGTTTTTCCAGTTGGAGTGCAGAACAGACGGCGGCGGGTTGCCGAGGCGTAACCGAGGGCTGGAGAACGGGTATACTGTGCGGGGAGTCGGCCAGACAGCCGCTGTCCCCGTTGCGGGGATGGAGGAAAGTCCGGGCTCCATAGGGCGGGGTGCCAGGTAACGCCTGGGGGGCGCGAGCCTACGGAAAGTGCCACAGAAAATATACCGCCTTGGGTTCGCCCGGGGTAAGGGTGAAATGGTGCGGTAAGAGCGCACCGCGCTTGCGGCAACGCTAAGCGGCAGGGTAAACCCCATCCGGAGCAAGACCAAATAGGGGGGCATTGGGTTCGCCCAAGCGTGCGGCCCGCACGGCTCCCGGGTAGGTCGCTTGAGGCCTGTGGTGACGCAGGTCCCAGATGAATGGCTGTCCACGACAGAACCCGGCTTATCGGCTGACTCCTTTTTTTCACTTTATTCGATCCGCCCGAGGATCGAATCCAATACTCGTGTGGGCAATGCCCGCTTCAGCACCGCAAACAGATAGGTCGGAAAGGTCACGCAGTAGCGCGGCTTCGGCCGCTTGCTTTCGAGCGCATGGATCACGCGTTTCAGCACAGCTTCGGGCCCTAAGGTGAAGGGGGCGGCAGGGCCTTGTTTTTCCAGCCTCGCTTCCATGGCACGATAGCGTTCCCGGTGCACGCTGGCTTCGCTGTCTATGCCGAGTTTGTAAAGATCATAGGCATTGGCCCGAAACTCGCTCAGGATAGGGCCCGGCTCGATCAGCGAAACGTATACGCCGCTGCCGGCCAATTCCAGCCGCAGCGTGTCGGTCAGGCCCTCTAAGGCGAATTTGCTGGCGTTGTAAGCGCCGCGCCAGGGCATGGCCACGAATCCCAAAACCGAGCTGTTCTGGATGATGCGCCCTTCGCCTTGGCTGCGCATGACCGGGAGGATACACCGGGTCAGTTCATGGGTGCCGAACACATTGGTTTCGAATTGGCGGCGCAATACCTCGCGGCTGATATCCTCCACCGCCCCCGGTTGTCCGAAGGCACCGTTGTTGAAGAGCCCGTACAGCTTGCCCTCCGTTGCCTGCAACACCGCCTCTACCGCAGCGTTGATCGAAGCCGAATCAGCCAAATCCAGTCGTACCGCTTCCAATCCCCGGGATTTCAGCATTTCGACGTCAGCGCTTTTCCGGGCGCTGGCGAAAACGCGGTAACCGCGGGCCTTGAGGCCGAGCGCCGTGCAGAGCCCGATTCCGGATGAACAGCCGGTGATCAGAACGGGGCGAGGGCTGGAGATATGCGGGGAACTGTTGTCCATGGCGCTAAATTTTATCGCGTAATCCCAACTGTTATCGAGCAGCGCAGTGCCTTGTAGGCGGGAGGGGGGTGGGATAGACTCGCCGCAACGCCGCTTTGAAGTCTGAAATACCCGATGAAACCCGCCAGCCAAATATTTTTTCTGTGCGCCCTGCTAAGTCTGGTCGCGGGTTGCGCCAAGGATGCCGCGCCTACGGCGGCGGCCCCGCAATCGAATTACAAACCGGATTACCGGCGCGGCATGTACACCTATAGTCAATACTGCTCCCGCTGCCATGACACCGGGGAGGAAGGTGCGCCTACGCTCGATGATGTCGATGAGTGGGAGGCGCGGGGCATTTTATGGCCCGCCCTGATGCAGGATCACGCGCGGGACGGATTCCTCCACATGCCTTCGATGGGGCAGAATGGGTTATCGGAAGAAAACATCGCCGATGCGGTCTATTTCATGACGGTCAAGATCGAAGCCGGCAAATAGGCGGCGCTCGGCCGCCCAAAACCTTTACGGCAAGAGGGAGGGCGAGAATGACGGCTGGAGGCAGTTTTCGTTCGATGGTCCGCTTACTGGCGATCGTCTCGATATCGGGATGCGCGTCCAGTCCGGTTCCGGAAACGCTCCGCAACCAGGCGGCCGCGCAGCCGCGCAGTCTGATCGAGCTCAGGGCGCATGCCTCGGATTACCGCGACCGAATGGTGATTCTAGGCGGCGACATCGTGCAAGCCCGACATCTAGGCAAAACGTCCGAGATCGAAGTCGTCCAAAAGTCTCTGGATAGCGCCGACCGGCCGGAACAGAGCGACAGTTCTGGCGGCCGGTTTCTAGCCGAATGTTCCTACTTCGTCGACCCCACGATCTACAAAAAAGACCGTGAGCTTACGGTGGCCGGCAAGGTACTCGGGATGCGCGAGCAAAAACTCGATGAGGCTGAATACGATTATCTCGTAGTGGGCTGCGACTACCTCTATCTGTGGCCCCAGCGGCAACCTGCCGGTAACTACCCCTATCCCTACAACTGGTATGGCTGGGGCTGGCCGTATTATTACTACCCTTATTCTTTCTACTATCCCTATTACCCCGGACCGATGCGCGGTCCAGTCAAGCGCCGTTGAGTCTCAGTCGCCGATGATCTTGACCAAGGCGCGCTTGCGGCGGCGGCCGTCGAACTCGCCGTAGAAAATCTGTTCCCAGGGGCCGAAATCGAGCCGGCCTTCGGTGACGGCGACCACGACTTCGCGGCCCATGATCTGCCGCTTCATGTGGGCATCGGCGTTGTCTTCGCCGGTGTCGTTGTGGCGGTACTGGCGGATCGGTTCGTGCGGTGCGAGCTTTTCCAGCCACTGGGTGTAATCGTAATGCAAGCCGGATTCGTCGTCGTTGATGAATGCGCTGGCGGTGATGTGCATGGCGTTGACCAGCACCAGTCCTTCACGCACGCCGCTTTCGCGCAGACAGTCTTCGACCTGCCCGGTAATGTTCACAAAGCCGACTCGGTTCGGCACGTTAAACCACAGTTCCTTGCGATAACTTTTCATGCGGTCTCCTCGACCTCGTTTGCGAGAGCGGAAATCTTAACCGCTTCCGCCCTGCGCCGGCGATATGATGGGCGTTTCTAAGCACAAGAAGGAAGGGTCACATGGATTTGCAAAGCATCTGCGTCTATTGCGGTTCTAACGCCGGTTTACGTCCCGAATATGCCGATGCAGCGCGCCATTTCGGGCAGCTCTTGGCGGAACGGCACATCCGCCTGGTCTACGGCGGCGCAAGCGTCGGGTTGATGGGGGAGCTTGCCGATGCCGTGCTCGCGGCGGGAGGCGAGGTGATCGGGGTGATTCCTCATGCACTGGTGGCCAAGGAGGTGGCGCACCCCGGGTTGAGCGAGCTACTAGTCACAGCTTCGATGCACGAGCGGAAAGCGCGGATGGCGGAGCTTTCAGATGGTTTCGTCGCTTTGCCGGGCGGTCTCGGCACGTTCGAGGAACTGTTCGAAGCGTGGACTTGGGCTCAGCTCGGCATCCACCGTAAGCCGTGTGCGCTGCTGAACGTCGCCGGCTATTACGACCGGCTGGTGGGATTCCTCGAGCACGCGGCGGCTGAAGGCTTCATGCGGCGCTTGCACCAATCGATACTGCTGGTGGCGGAGGCGCCGGATCAACTCCTGGACGCTTTCGGCGCTTATCGTCCGCCGGAGGTGGAAGCTTGGGTGCGGGCGGACGAGACATGAGCCCGCTCGGCCCATTGGATCGGAGCGGCGAATCAACAATAATTGAATTTCCCAAATATTAAGGAACGGTCCCCATGAATACTCGAATCACCCTCGCTGCCTGTCTGTTGTCGGCGGCTTCCGCAGCGTACGCAGAAGACCAGAGCGCCCCAGTCAGCGGCAACAAGCTCGATGTGAAACACGGCGCAGAGGTTTACCGTTCGTCCTGCGCAAGCTGCCACGACAAAGGAAAAGACGGGGCGCCGCGACTGGGCCGGCCGGAAAATTGGAAGAACCGTTCGTTCGAATCGTTTTCTGTGCTGAACAATCATGCCAGCAAGGGTTTCCTGAGCATGCCGCCCAAGGGGCGCCGGCCGGTGCTGAAAGATCAGGATATTGCCGAGGCGGTGTTTTACATCACCCAGCGCCTGGAGGGCGGGAAATGAGCGGCCGCCGGCTGAAGCTGTTGGCTGCGCTACTCGTCTCGATCGCGGCTTCGCCTGCGGCGGTTAGCGGTGCAGCGGACCCCGCGCGGCTGGATGAAGTGGCGAAGCGTGGAGCCAGTGTCATGCCATTCGATCTGGACAAAACGACCCATGTCTTCGACAAGACGGAGCACGGAGGTATTCAGCAGGTCGTGGCGAAGAATGGACAGGACGCAGAGCAGATCGCCTTGATCCGTAAACATCTCGCAGAGATTGCCGGTAAATTTGCACACGGAGATTTCTCCGCTCCGGCGCGTATACACGGCGAAGACATGCCGGGGCTGGCCGAACTGAAGCGGGCGCAGCAGGGAAGTCTCAAGGTGAAATACAGCGTGTTGGCGCAGGGGGCGCAGATCGAATACTCGGCGGACGATCCAGCGCTGGTGTGCGCTATCCACCGCTGGTTCGACGCCCAGCTAAGCGATCATGCCAGGCACGCAACCGAAGGGCACTGCAAGCATGCTGCGCCCCCGCATTGATGCGGCGAGCTTCGGTCTTCCGCAAAAACGCCGGCCGAACGGCCGGCGGCATCTCAAAAACTGATGGTGATGGTCCCGCGCAGCATGCGGGGTTCCACCGGGTGGATGGTCTTACCCTCCACGCCATCCAAAGGTTGGTTCTGCAGGCGATATTGATAGTAGTAGGCAATGTCGTTGGCCCTGGAATTAAAGATATTGAACAGGTCCAGGCTCAACTTGATGTTTTCTTCCTGCCAGCCTAGTCCGAAGTTAACCAGCGTCGTGTCGCCCAGGTAGACGGTGCTGGCTTCGTTCAGCGGTACGTTGTTGAAATGGCGCAGCCGCAAGGTGGACCAGAAGCCGTAGGGCATTTGCACGGTGGCTCCGCTGGTGATCACTTGGCCTACTGAATTGGGAATGGCGTTGTCGCCGCTGGGCAGATCCGTGTAATAGGACTTGGTGAAGGCGAAATCGGCGTCCAGGGTCAGCCAGTCGGTGGCCTGGTAGTAATTGGCCCATTCCACCCCGTAGCGGTTGCCGGGTCCGGTCGGCTCGGTAGTGCCGGCATCGCCGGTGAACACCAGCTCCGAGGCAGTGTGCAGGAACCAGAAGGCCAGGGTGCTGTTGAGTCCCTGAATGTACTGGGTGCGCGCGCCGATTTCCGCGCCTTTCGAACGTACCATCGGAGTCACGGCGTGGGCGGGATCGCCGTTGACGGGGTTGACGCTCTCGACTGTGCCACGGGCATCGTTGGAGTGGAAGCCGTAGCCCATATTGACGAAAAACTCGGTGTCCGCCCAAGGACCGAACACCATGCTGAGCTTGGGGCTGACCATACTGGCGTTGCGGTTGCCGGAGTTCAGCGGCGTCAACTGGCTGTCCACATTGAAGACGAAGATGTCGTTGCGCAGGCCGGCGATGGTCTTGAACTTCTCCAGCCAATAGGTCTCGTTCTTGAAATACATGCCAATGCTGGTTTCGGACACGTTGCTGCGGCTGACGATGTTGAATACCTCGCGCCACTGAGTGTTGGCCAGCTCCAGCCCGCCGATTTGGTCATGGCGGATCTGCAGGCCGACGCTGTTCTCCATATTGGTGTCGAACAGCTTGTTGAACCAGGTCTGCGCAGCGTTGCCGCCGTAATACATCCGGTGCTCGCCTTGCAGGAGCTGGTCGCCTTGTTGCGGATGGTCCAGGTAATAAGTGAAATCGGAATACAGGTCGAGATCGTAGTAGGCGACGTACATATTGACTTCGCTTTTGGACGATTCCCCCCGGTTCCAGAGATTGGCGGACAGGCTGTAGCGGTTGGTATTGCCGCCGTCGCTGCGGTTCATGCTGCCATAGAGATCCAGCAGGTTCTCTTTCACTAAGGCTTCCGGAATCTGGTTGGTAGCGTACCAGCGCGAGTTGTAACCTTTGGCGATGAGCGATAAGCCCCAGTCTTCCTTATCTATGGTGTAGCGCAGCATGCCGTTGAACTGGTTGAGATCCATCGGGCGCTGCCAAGGGCCGTCATAGAAATTCAAGGAAGCGGCGTACAAGAGGTCGCCGGGGCCCAGTTCGTTGGAATTGGCCGCGACCGTCCGGTAATAGTTGTATTCGCCCCCGGTGAAGTTGACGAAGCCCTGGGGCAGCCGGTGTTTGGTGTGCATGTACGAATAACCGGCGGCTGAGAAATCCCCCATTTCCGCATAATATGGCCCCTTGCCGTATTCCACCCGGTCTACTAGCTCCGGGATAATGCTGTTGAGGTCCATGTAGCCCTGACCGTGGGCGTTGGTGGGCAGGTTCATGGGCACGCCGTCGACCCAAGTGGCGAAATCGGTGCCGTGATCCAGATTGAAACCGCGCAGAAAGTACTGGTTGGCCTTGCCGGAACCGCTGTGCTGGGTGGCCAGCATGCCGGGCACGACCTCGACCAGTTCGCCCACGCGCAGCAGCGGCCGATACTTGAACTGATTCTGGCCTACCACGCCTTGCGAAGCGGATTGGGTGAGACCGGTCAGGTCGGTTTCACGGCCCATCACCTCAACGGTTTCCAGACTGACCGGCTCTTCGATGAGCTGCGGGTCGTTCTCATCGTCGTCATCCTTGCTGGTCTTTGGCTTGGTCTTCTTGGGTGTGCTCTTCGAGTCGGTTTGAGTCACCGCCTGGGTCTTGGCGCCTGTCTGGGACTTCGGTTCCGACTGCGTTTCGGCCGGAGGTTGGGGCTGCGGATGCGCGTAGCTCGAGAGCGGACAGGCCGAGCTTAAGGTGCAAAGAATCGCCCAGACCTTGCGGCTGTTCGGCAAGGCGCTGCGGTAATAACGGGTGTTTTCAAAGGCGGTAGGTTCCGGCGCGGTGCGCAGCTTTATGATTTTTTTTGCCTGCATGGTCTTGGATAGTCTCTCTTATTTTTATTCACGCGCCGCTTGGTGGCGGGCGCTAGAGTAAGGCTAGGCTGGGGGCGATGGGTAGGTATGCGATGACCCGCGAGGTTCGCAGGGCAGTGTTGCCCCAAAACCATCACCGTAGTTGACGGGCGCTACCGTCTGTAGATGATGGGAGGGAACGGGTAGAGAGGCGGACCGAATCCTTTCGATCCACTGCTTTATCGCCGTACTACGGCGCCTCCCTCGAAAGCTTGGCGCCGGACGCTCGCGACGCTTAGAGCTTGCCTTCCTTCTTGTAGTAATCGACTTCTTCGCCGATTTCCTTGACGACTTCTTCCAGCGGCGGGATGGCCTCCGCCATCTGACCAGCTTCCAGGGAGCCGATCGCCGCTTTCAGGCGGCTGCTGGAAAGCTGCATGGGCATGGTGCTCTTTTCCTTGTAAGAGTCGACGGCCAGCTTTCGGGCTTTTTTCGCATTTTCCAGGCACACGTCTTTATTGGATTGCTTGGCGGCATCTAATGCCGCTTTGCTGGTGGTCAGCACTTCCACCAGATTCGGCGGCGGGTCGGCATAACGTCCGCCGGCGAAGCTGACGCCGGAAGCCAGTCCTAGAAACGAGGCAAGCAAAATTCGGCGAAGGCTATAATTGTTCATTCGAGACTCCTTACTGTATTTATTTGTAATATGAATATCATGCGCCGCTTATCTATATCGATGAGGCGGGAGGCTGATTTGTGGTTGCTCGAATCTTCGGGCGCGCGTAAAAAAACCCGCCGCGAGCGGCGGGTATCGGAATGCGCTCGTATCCTCGGATTTCGCTTTCATACAGGGAATACAGGATAAAAATACTGCATTGCATGTATGCGGAAATCCGTAGAGGAACGCCCTAGGAGATTCAGCATATATTCATAGGCAAAACACGTGCCTGTATAAGAGAGTTTCGGTCGGGCCGTGCCGAAACTAGGGTAGCGGTTGTCGGATGGCCGCGCTCAACATGGCTGGGCTATGAATATAGCCAATATAATCATGGTGATACGAGCATGCTCGTGCTGCCCATATGGGGCGGGGCGGAGAGTCGTGAGGATGCGATTCGTCGGCTTAATGCCTTGGGCTTCGAATCCGCCGAACCTTGACGTGTTTTATCTCCAGTTTGATGCGTCAAATCCCATGCTGGCTGCAGCAAATCCCCTAATCCTATCGATGCCGAGGATTTGCGCCTGTGACCGATGGGAAGGGTTTGGAGTTTTAGGATTCAAATTTGAATCCCTAGCTGACGCAAGACGGCGATAAGCGCGATATAAGCGGTAGCCGTCGCTGTGATAGATACGGCTAAGCTGACCCAAAGACCCAAGCCGTGTTTCAGGCACAGGGGGAGAAGCAGGAAGAGCAGTAGAGAAGGCAGTACCAGCCAGAAAATACGCCAGGAGAGCTCCGCGATCTTTTCGGGCGGAGCTCCTTCCAAGTGCAGCCAGATGAAAGCGAGCAGTGAGGTGAGCGGGAGAGAGGCAACCAGGGCGGCAAAAGCCGTGCTGCGTTTCGCGATCTCGGTGATCGCTACCAGGGTCAAGACCGAAACCAGCAGCTTGACCGAGTAATGCAGCATGGAAGAAAGAGGTTTTATGGATGGAAGACCAGTTTAAGGTTTTTGATGTTCTGTTGCATGACCGTCAAAAAATCACCCGTGTCCGGCCGATTGGCGCAAGGATCGAAGACCTTGCTGGCGATGCCCTTGGCCTTGAGCTTTTCTACGACTTGGGTGTCCGGTTCGGATTCCCACAGCATGACTTTCGCCGGATGGCCCGCTAGCGTTTTGTCCAGTTCAGCCCATTCCTGAGCCGGAGGCATTTCGCCGGGTTCCCAATGGACGCTTTTCAGGTTGAGGCTGTAACGGCGGGCTAGGTATTGGTAGACCGGATGAGATGCCATCAAGGGTAAGCTTGGTTTGGCGGCGGTGATACGCCGGATTTCCTCGTCCAGTTCGGCGAGGTCTTGCTGCAGCATTTGGAGGGCATCTAGGGTCAGCGCCTTAAGCTCCGGGCGTTTGGCGATCAGGGCGTTGGCGACCGCTGCGGCCTGCTGGGCCGCCTGATCGAAGTCTATCCAAGTGGTAAAAGCGATGCCTTCGTGCGAATGCTGTCCCGCCGGACCATGGCTATGGACCACGGCATTTTCGATGCGGATGTAGCGGTCGCGGAAAGTTGCTGAGGTGTCTATCAGCTTGAGGCGAGGCAGGGCCACATGAGCCAGCCATTTTTCGTAGTCGGCGCCGTTCAGCAGAATCAGGTCGGCTTTCTGCATGGCGCCGACGGCTTTCGCATCCGGCTGCCAGTAGGCGGGGTCCACGCTCGCCGGCGCGGGCAGGGTGACCGTGGCTCTGGGGCCTGCCAACCGTTCGGCGAAATAGGCGAGCGGATAGTTCGAGGCGACGATTTTGAGTTTCTGCTCGCCGATGGCGCTGGCGCCCCAGGCAGAGCTTGCGGCGACTAGCGAGACGAGGAGAGTGTAGACATAGAACAAGATGCGCAATTTCTGCATGGCGGGTTCAACTCAAGATGAAAAAACGGGCGAGTTCGGAGGCGAAAGGTCGCGAGGCATACAACACGGCGGCGCAGACGGCGCCGCTCAACAGGACGATGAGGAGAATTTCGGCCAGGAGCAGACGTGCCACGGTCAGGCGGGCACAGCCGAGCAGATAGATCGTTTCGATTTCCCGCTGCCTCAGGCGCAGCGAGAGCGCGAACACCAACGAGAACAGCACCAAAGCCGCGCCGCCGACCAAAACCAGGATACCGTCGAACAAGGCGCCGACGCGGAAGATGTTTTGCAGCAAGCCTCGTGTCACTTCTAGCGGGCGGACGATCGCCGTGCCGGCGCTGTCGTCGAGATAGCGCCCTCGTAACAGGGTTGCCGATCGAACGTCGTGCGGCAGGGCGATGATGGCGCTGATAGGATAGGTCGCGGGATCGCCGTGGAAATGAAACGAGCTGAGATTTTCCGGCGTGATCTCGGTGTAGGTGAGCAGCCCGGCATCGGCGCGGCGGACGGTTGCCGGTCCGAACGGCGCGTCAGGTGCGGAAGCAGCGGCTTGCGCTTCGGCATGGCCATGTCCTAGTCCGTCGATGACCCAGGCCGTTTGCAGGTCGACGAATACGGCTTGGTCGTCGGGCGCGTGGCTTTTGGCCAGCACGCCGGTGACGTGGAGTTTGAGCGGGTAGGTGCCGGCCAGGTCGAAGGCATTGCCCGAAGCGGATGCCAGGGTATCGCCGGGGCCTAGGCTTAAGCGCTCCGCTGCGTCGGCGCCGAGCACGCAATCGCCCAACAGGGCCGGCAGCTCGCCTTGTGCGGGGTTGAGCTTCCTGAAGTCGAAATAATCGAGGGTGACGCCGACCAGCGGCAGTCCTCGTACCCGGAAGCGGGCGTAGACCGGCAGAGGATCGGCCCAGCCGGTGGCGGCTACGCGGTCGGCTTCGCGCATACTGATGGCGGGAACCTCGCCTTCGGCGAAATACAGGGCGCCTAGGGTTAGATCGACAGCGCTACCGCGGGCGCCGATCAGCAGAGGCGTGGCTTCCGCGCGCTTGGTCATCCAGTATTCGCCTGCGTCCAGAACGCGGTGCAGGCACAACGGGAGAGAGGCGATCAAGCTCAGGCAAAGGATGAGGATCAGAGTTCTCGTACGGTGATGGCGCAGATAGCGCCAGGCGAGGTAAAAATCGTGCCTCATGGGACCTTATCGGGCTTGCCGAATGTCGATGACGCGATCGAACAAAGGCAGGAGTTCGTGGTCGTGGGTGACGGCCAGCAGGGTCGCGTGCCGGCGCTCTGCGGCGCCGATCAGCAGCTCGATGACTCTGAGTTTGTTGGCCGGATCGAGGTTGCCGGTGGCTTCATCCGCCAGCATCAGGCCGGGTTCGGTCAGCAGCGCCCGGCACACCGCCGCCCGCTGCCGCTCGCCCTGGGACAGTTCCCGCGGCATGCGCCGGAGCTTGTCCGCCAATCCGGTTTGTTCCGCTAATTCGCGGGCTTTTTCCCGCACTTGCCGGTCCAGTTTCAGCACCCGGTTGATGCGGTAGGGATGCAAGATGTTGTCGAACACATTGAGGTAGTCGAGTAGTTCGAGCTCCTGGAATATGAAACCGATGCGGGATATGCGGAAATTCCGCCGCTCGCCTTCGCTCAGGGTGCTGACTGGGGTATCTTCCACGCGGACACTTCCCGCATCGGGTTTGAGAATTCCGGCAATGAGCTTCAGCAGGGTGGTTTTCCCGGCCCCGCTCGGACCGATGACGGCGACTTTGGCGCCGCGCTCGATCCGCAGCGAGGGGAAAGCCATGCCGAAGCTGCTACCGGGATAGCGGAAGCTCAGGTCTTCGAGAACGATCATGAAGGTTTGCGTGTTGCGGCGGGTTGATCCTCGACCAGTTCCATCGCGATGATTTTCCAGCTGCCGTCTTTGTCGATGCGGATCACCATACGGGCGGCATAGAGATTATTGCGGTCGTGCGAATGGCCCCAGTGGGACACCGTGCCGTACGCCCTCCATTGGCCCGACACCTCGAAAGTGGACGGGCCGAGCCTGGCCGTGGCGAGCCCGTCGCTGGGTATTTCGATGCGGCTGACTCGGCCCTCGCCGCCCAGCCCTTGGTTGCGGGCCAGGATTGCTCGCCGCTGTCGCAGATAAACGTCTTCCAGGAGCGGATCGTCCAGGCTCATCGCCAGCCGGTCGTAGCTGGCTTCCTCGCCGTGCAACGGGTAGGCGCGGTAGACGTTGTGCAGCAAGGCTTCCAGGCGGGTCTGGACCACGGCGCGTGGCAAGGCCTCGAAGCGGGCTGCGGGCTGAGCGGTCCAACTGTACGCGTTCGGATAAAACAGGCAGGCGAGAGCGGCAGCCATGCCGGCTCCGGCTGCAAGGTAATGCCGCCGCCTGGCCAGGACGATAACTGCCGCCAGTGCCGCGATCGCTCCTACGAAACGCATGGCGGCATCCGGGGTGTAGATCTTTTCCTGCGGCGGCGCGGCAGGAGCGGGCTCTTCGGCTTCTGGCAGTAGCCCTAGGGCCTCGTCCGCCGACCACTGGAACAGCGGGTCGCGCGGCGTGGCGTCGAATTCGAAGGACTCCTTGCCGAAATACAGGGTAATGGGGCGCCGATCGAGGCCTGGCCCGAACAAGTCCCAGTGCAGGTCCACGGTTTCGGCGGGCGCTTCGGTGAGATAGACGAGGATCACCCCGACCAGCGCAGAGCCTGGATAAAGCGCTTCGACGGCGTCGGCTTTCTGCATGCCTTGGCGGCCAAAATTCAGGAATTCGACTCGGTCGACCTGCGGTTCTACGATCTTCCCGTTGATGCGCATAGGGTTGCGGGTCCGCAGGAAGTCACCCAGCACCGGCCTCAGGGATTCTCGTTCGCCGATGTCGAGGTTCTGCGGATTCTTGGGCTTGAAGTTTAAGTTCGGCGTCAGATCTTGCAGACGCAGCAGTACTTCGTGCCTGACCTCGTATGGCTCGACGTAGACGAACGAGCGGGGTTGGGAGTGGCGCCGCACCCGGTTAGGATCGTCGAAGCGGGAATGCCAGGGGTCGTTCCAGTCCAGAGTAAGCCGGGCGGGTCCTTTCAGAGCGGCCAGATCGGCCACCGGCACCGCGCGATGGCTGACGACCAGTCCGATCGCGGTGTTCTCCGCTGGCAGGAAACGCAATGCAGCGGGCCGTATGCCGGTGGCTATTCGCAGCTTGGCTTCGTAGTACGGTTCCTCCGCCGGTTCCACTGTGCCGTCGGGGTGGGATTGCGGCGGAGTCAAGGATTCCAGCCGGCTTTCCAGCGCATGGCCACGCTCATCCTGCAGGTGCAGCAGGCGCGGGACGATCGATTGCGCGCCGGCGGTACCGAGGTTCTGCGCCAGATGCGGCATCGCGCTTTCTCGAATACGGATATCCAAGCTCACCACGCCCGCGTCGATGGCCGCTTCGGCGACTGCATCGTATTGGGCGAATCCTGCCCAATCCGCCAGGGCGGCTGTTCCTTGCGCAGCGGCGATCACAAAGCACAGTGCGAGCCCGGTGCGGGCGCGTCGATGGTCCTTCATCTGGAACGGAACGGTTGCGGGTCAGACGGGAAAGCGGCGCGGCGATTTATCGGCGACGCCGGCATCCGATGGGCGGCGCAGGCGAAGATTCCGGTAAGCGAGATAACAAAGCGTTGCCAGCACACAGCCGCCCAAGACGGTGACTAAAGCACCCGGCCAGCGGCTAGGCTGGCTGACGGCGGGAAGTCCGACGCTGAACGGCACCCGCAGCCGGTCGTCCTCGGTCAGGGCTTCGTCGCCAATGAGGGCGATCAGGGCGTAATGCCCGGGCTGGGTTATTTCGGCATAGGCTTCCACCGTGCCATTCTTGTAGACCTTGGCAGGCACTTCGACCAAGGTGCTCTTTTCCTTGGGCAACTGTCCGCCTTCGCCCAAATCCTCCTCGATCACCCGCAGGGCGACCGGAGTATTGCGCACGTCGCGGTCGAGCAGGTCGATGCTCAGATAAGTTTTGCCCGTGCCCGGAATTTCCTGGCAGTACTTGACGAATTCATGTTGTTCGCCTTCGTGGCGGCCTTCCTGCATTGCGGTGAAATGCACGGCGTAGAAGTCGTTGGCTACCAGGCAGGTCATCGAGGCGCCTTGGTACATCTGACGGCCGTTGCCGGCATCGCGGGGGGCGCCGGCGCCGAAAGCCTGCCCTGCGAGCAGCACCGCGCCCAGCGCGGTGGCGGTGTAGCGGGATGCGGTGCGGAAGAAAGCTGGAGCAAGTTGAGTCACGGGTTGGTCCCCCTCATTTGGGTTGAATTTGAAAATAATATTTGCCGCTAACCACATGGCCATCGGCGGAAAGCACCCGGTAGCGCACCATGTAACGGCCTGCGGCTAGGCCTGAAACGGAGGCTCTCAGGTTCGAATGGTCGGTGAAATCGAGCTTGGCATCGTGCTTGTCGACCCGCTTGCCTGAGTCGTCCACGACCGCCAATGCGAGAAATTCGGTGCCCACGCCTTCGTTGAAGGTCAGGTGGATTTCCTCTGGAATGTCGGTGATCGTCGCATCCCGTTCCGGTATCGCTTTGACCAGGATGGCGTGTGCAAGGCGGACCGGCAACGGCGATTCCGCCCCTCGGGCAAGGAAAGGGTTAGGCACGGCTGTCCATGCGCCTACAGACGCGTTAGCGAATACGGGTTGGGGTGACAGTGCGGCTTCGGCTGCGCCGGCCCACGCCGATCCGGCGACTAGCATCGCTAGGGTGAGTCTTGTTTTTGTCATGAATCTCGCTGTTTTGCGGTATGGGTGATAGGGGCGGCGATGGCCCAGGTTTTTTGTCCGCCGGGCAGGGTTTCGGTCCAGAACACGCGGAGCCCGAAGGGCGTGGCCAGAATGCGCGGATGCTGCGCCCGGGCGGTTTCGGCCGAGAGCGGCCTGGGCTCGGTCCAGTGCGCGCCGTTATCGGTGGACTGCATGAGCTGGACCGAAGCGCCGTCCGGCGTATTGCGAGTGAAAGCGATGGCCAGCGACTCCCGGTCGAGCGCGGCGATGTCGCCGTCCCGGCTGTGGCCGTCGCCGACCCGTTGAGGCGATGACCAATTTTTCCCATAGTCGCCGGATTTCAGGTAGAACAGTCCGGCTGAGTCTTCCTTGCCCGTCCAGACTACGCTATGCAGCGTCGTCGAGCCGTTCGGCGTGCCGCTGCCGGCCAAGCCTCCGCCGCAATGCGGGCAGCCGTGGAATCGCCAGTCGAAAGCGCCTACCGGTCCGGCATGGTGCCAGTCTTCGGCGAGCCCGGCTCGCAGGGCCAATTTCATGTCGCGCGGTTCCGCATCGCGGTAGAGCACCGACACCGCGCCGTCTGGCAGAACGGCCAGCCGGCTCCAGCAACAGGTGCAAACCGCTGGGTCCAAAGTGGCCTCGGGCGACCAATGCAGGCCGCCGTCCTTGGAACTGGCGTAGCGCAATCCCTGGGTATTACCGGCTTCCTCCCGGTCGTCCAGCCAGGCTAGATGGAAAGCGCCGCGAGGGTCGGCGACCAGGGAGAGATAAGCCTGATTCCGCATGTTATCGCCTGCCGCCGGATACCCGCCCCGCGCCCAGGTCTTGCCGCCGTCTCGAGAGACGGCAACGGTCATAGGCCCGGTACCGGGCAAATCGCCTTCCGTCTGCCAGGCGGCCACGATGTCGTTGCCCCTCACGGCGATTCGGGCGTCATTGCCCCTGCGGACGATAGCCTGAGGATCCTCCGGCCGGTTGAGGAAGGCGGGCGGAGTCCAACTCATACCGCCGTTGTCCGAATGCACAAGGACGACGCGGGAGCGGCCGCCTTCGGCGGATTTGCCGACCAGTAGGGCGTGGATGGAGCGGCCGTCGATCGCTACATCTAAGCTGTTAATGTCAGTGAGACCGTCTATGACGGGGTAAGCGACGGAATACGCCGCCTCGGGCTGGGCAAGGCAGGCCGATTGGAAAAAGAGCCCGGCCCATGCCGCCATAGCGGCGAGGAGCAGCCGGGATTCAAGTGAGGGCTTGCGCATGTCGAAGCTGGGTTAAACCTTCAAGTTCTTGTAAAACGGGTTGCTCTACCGGCGCCGGGTTTGAACGATTCGGCAGTATCCGGGCCGCAACGCCGGTACTGTGAGCCCGAGCGGAAGCGCCGATTCGGTTGATGACTTATTTAGCATCCCTCATGCCAATAAATATTTAATTTATTAACAATGGGTTGGCCTTTGCCGGCTCGGAATGGGGTAAGGGAAATAACCGAGTGTTTGAGGTAAATGACTTGTTAGGTTCGCGTTGAGCGTAGCGATTGGAGCGGGGACTGGCGGTGTTGCCGATGCGCGGAGATGAGAAAGGCAACCGGTGCCAAGGGGCGGCCGGCTGCCAAGGTCGTACTTGAGGAGATTTAGCGTCTCGGGAGCGGGAGCCGCATTTCCGAGAGAGGGGGATCAGATCAGAGTAGCGTGCGGGTTGATCGCGAAGAAACCCAGAACCAAGTAGCAGACGACCGCCAGTCCGACGTGCGCCACCAGGATGCCGCGCGGCGCGCGCTTGCCCTTCTTGGTTGCCAATCCCATGACCAGACCCAGGCCGATGATGACTACCGCCATGCCGATGTTGATGTATAAGCGGGTATCGCCCTCCAGGGCGGCGACGATGACGAAAACCGCCCCTACCAAGGATGCCACGGCGTGCAGAATGGGGTAGGCGGCGCCCACGGGACGGCCGTTCCAGACGTCGAAGAGCATGGCCACACCCATCAGGGCGACGAGCGTAAATATGGCGAATGAAGCGACGAGTAGCATGTAAATACCTCCGTTTTTTGTGGTTGAAAGCAAGGATGCTCCGGAGAGCATGAAAACATTATGCCAACATCTTCGCGGGTGTATGAAAGCCGCAGATGCTACATGGAGTGAATGCTGAATCAACACTATCGAGTGGGTGGCAGGATATCTGAACGCGAAGTTCTCCAAAGTTTGCCGATCGGCTGCGCCGTATCGCGCAGCTGATTGGGGCAATGGCCTGAGTATCTGGGGGCTAGGCGGTGCGCCGGTCGGTTGACGGGCATATCTCGGTAGAGTACTGTTTATAAAAACAGTATCCGTAAGGGGCGCACATGAAACCGTTGACCGCCCGTCAACAGGAAATCCTGGATTGCATCCGCCGCAGCGTGGAGAAGGAGGGATTTCCACCTACCATCGCTGAAATCGCCTTAGCCATAGGGGTCAGCTCGCCTCATGGGGTGCGCGAACAATTGCGCGCGTTGGCGCGCAAGGGAGCGATCGAGTTGATCCCATCCGCCTCCCGCGGCATCCGGCTGCTCGCCAAGGCCGAGGAGAATCCGGGATTGCCTCTGATTGGCAAGGTAGCGGCGGGGCGTCCGCTGATGACCGACGCCCAGGTGGAGCGCCATTGCCGGCTAGGGCCGGAGCTGTTCGAGCACAAGGGCGACTATCTGTTGCGGGTCCAGGGCATGAGCATGCGCGATGCCGGCATACTCGACGGCGATTTACTGGTGATACAGCGCGAACAGGAGGCGCGTTCCGGCCAGATCGTGGTGGCGCGCATCGATGACGAGGTGACCGTGAAACGCTTGCAATTAGACGGCGCCATCGCTTACTTGGAGCCCGCCAATCCGGAATTTTCTGTTATCGCTGTCGATCTCGGCCGTCAGCAGCTTTGCATCGAGGGCATAGTCGTCGGCGTGATCCGCACGCGGGTGGACTGATTGGCTGGAAAAGCCCGTAGGCTGGACGCATTGCTGGACCAGGACCCGCGAATCTGGCGGGGCCGCCGTCCGGAGTCTTGGCGGGCGCCGGTCATCCCAAGCGGCCATAGGGCGCTGGATGCCGCGCTGCCGGGAGGCGGCTGGCCGGTGGGGGCATTGACCGAGATCGTTGCGCCGGTCCAAGGCATCGGCGAACTGAGGCTACTGCTGCCGCTGATGCAACGTATAGCCGAGGATGGGCGCCGCATCGTCTGGGTCTCGCCGCCGTTCGAACCGTACGCGCCGGCGCTGGTTCAAGCTGGGGTTGAGATCGGCCGGATGCTGGTATTGACGGTGACGAATCGCCGTCAGGATTTAGGCTGGGCGTTGGAATTACTGATGCGCCATTCCGACACCGGGTTAGTGCTGGCTTGGCCCCAAGCTTTGCCGCCGCCGGTCTGGCGCCGGTTGCAACTGGCGGCGGCGGAAGGACATTCGCTCGGCGTAATGTTTTCCCGCAATGTATCCGATGGAACGATGGCGGCACTGCGCCTGAGTATCGAGGCCTGGGAGGGTGGGCTCGATCTGCGGATACTCAAGGCCAGGGGCGGGTTCGGCGGCGCGCGCATCCGATTGGCGCTCTGAGGGCTGCAGCGATGGCTCTGGCGCGCGCCTACAATTTCCCCTCTCTCCCTACAGAGCGCCCATGCGAGACGCCGGCATCCGCTATCCCGCCCCTGTGGCTGGCGCTCCATTTCCCCGCTCTTGCCCTGGAAGCCTTGGAGATACCGCCGGGGCTGGCCGCCGTCATTGAAGCCAAAGCCGGACGGGTACGGATTCATGCTTGCACGCCGGCGGTCGCCGGTTACGGCGTCGCCGCCGGCATGGTGTTGTCCGAGGCGCAGATGCTTTGCCCCGGGCTCGCAGCGGCAAATCGGAACCGGGAAGCCGAGCGCAGGGCTTTGGCGCGGCTGGCGGAGCGCTGCCTGGAGTTCACTCCTTGGATCAGCCTGGATTTCGAGGATGCCCTGCAACTGGAGGTGCGCGGCAGCCTTCTCCTATTCGGCGGGCCGGAGGCGCTGATAGGAAAAGTCCGGCAGGCTTGCGCTGCCTCCGGCCATTCGGTAAGCATCGGTTTGGCACCGACGCCTTCGGCCGCTTGGCTGCTGGCGCGCTCGGGTACCTCTGCGCAGGCGTTGGGTTCCGAGACGCTGCAGTCCGTTCTGGGGGAGTTGCCTACCGGCGCGCTGGGTATCGATGACAAGCTGGCCAGCCGGCTGGCTTGCGCCGGTCTCCGGGTGTTGCGCGACCTCTGGCGTATGCCGCGAGACGGTTTGGTGCGCCGCTATGGCCGCGATTTGCTCAGGCTACTGGATGAGGCCGTGGGCAAGCGGCGGCGGCCGCTGCGGCAATTCCACGCGCCACCGAAATTCCGGGCCGAACGCGAGTTGGCGACGGAAACCGAAGCGTTGGAATATTTTTTCCCACTGGTCGAAGCGCTTTTGGTGGAATTCGAGGATTTTTTGCACCACCGCGATGCCGCTGCTGGGGGCCTGGGGCTCGAGCTGCGCCATCCGTGTGCCGCGCCGACCCGGATTGGTTTGGGCTTGTGCCGGCCGAGCCGGGATGCCCGGCGCATCGCCGGCTTGCTGCGGGAGCGGCTGGAGCGCATCGCGCTGCCCGGTCCGGTCCGGGGGCTGAGGCTCGAGAGTGCTTATCTCCAGCCGTTCGCGCCGGCGTCGCTCGATCTGTTCGCCGCTGCTGCTGCCAGCGGCGAGTGCTGGGACGAATTGATCGATCGCTTGCGGCTGCGGCTAGGGCCGCAGGCGCTGCGGCAGCTCGAAGTCCGCGCAGATCGCCGGCCGGAGCGGGCGGGTTCCGAAGCGGCTTCTGGCGGAAGCGAGGCGGAGCGAGCATTTAGGCCTCTATGGCTGTTGCCGCAGCCCAAACCCTTTTCCAAGCTAGGTATCCGCATCCTGCCCGAGTGCGAGCGGATCGAAACCGGCTGGTGGGATGGCGAGCCGGTGCGGCGCGATTATCATGTCGCGGTCGATGCCGCTGGGCCGCGTTTGTGGGTGTATCGAGATAGCGGTACGGCGGGACCCTGGTATCTGCACGGTCTGTTCGGCTGAGCTTGGAAGGCCGAGTTTGCCATAGAGCCCCACACTCCGGATGCCTGGTTGCTTACCACCATGCGTTGTTGTATTGCCCACTGTAATAATTTTAACAACTTGATTTTATGTGATTTAATAATGGCCCATATCCTGCTTGATGAAGAGTAGGCACGGTATTTCCGTGCGCAACTTCCGGAATGGAAGATCCATGAAATTTCTCGATAAGGCGCTCGACGGGCTCGAAAATTTTTCGGCTGGCGAAGATACCGGCCATCACGAGCGCGTACTCACCTTCGTTCTGGTCGGTTTCGTATCGCTGATCGTTCTGACCGCGTTGATCTGAATCTGGAGAAGTGGCAAGGTACGGGGCTTTCCTCGATGAGGGATGTACCCATGGCCGATCCGCAACTTCCTTATTTCGACGCACTGCTAGGAAGCTTTGAAGCCGGCGATTCCGCAGTCGCCGAGGCTTTCGGCCATCATGTGCACTGGGGCTATTGGGAGGATGAGCCGACCAGCCGACCTACGCCGGCCGAGTTCGCGGCAGCGGCGGAACGGCTATCCCGCGAGGTTTGGCAGGCGGCTGATATCCGCGATGGCGACAGGGTACTGGATGCAGGCTGCGGCTTCGGCGGCACGCTGTCCAGCATCGATGCTCAGCGCAGCGGTGTCGCTTTGACCGGCTTGAACATCGACCATCGTCAGTTGCTTCGGGCCCAGCAAACCCTGGCCGCCCGCCCGGCCAATGTCTTGGGCTGGATCCAGGCCGATGCTTGCTCTCTGCCTTTTGCCGATGCGTCTTTCGACGCCGTGCTAGCGGTGGAATGTATCTTCCATTTTCCAGATCGTCGGCGTTTTTTCGCCGAGGCTTGGCGGGTCTTGAAGCCTGGCGGGCACTTGGCGCTATCAGATTTCCTACCGACGCGGATTCAATTGCCGATGACCTTGGCGGCGGCACATTGGCCCGCTTCCTTGGGTTTCTACGGCAGGGTCGATATGCGCTATACCACGGCACGCTATGAGCGGCTCGCCGCCGAAACCGGCTTTCTGCCTGTTCTCGATCGCGACATTACCCGTAATACGCTGCCGACCTATCCGTTCCTGCGAGGCCTGAGCCCCGGGTTGGAACGGCGGAAGCCATCTGCCGTGGCGGAAACGCTGTTCGCAGAACTCACCAGCAGGCTGGGGCTGTTGCGCTACCGGATTCTCGCCTTCCGTAAGCCAGGGCGCTGAGGCTGTTTCCAGGTCGCGCGCGTGCCAGCCGCAGCGAAACCGGCTATGCTCTGCGTTCATTTCATCCTGATGGAGACTGCCTTGAAATTCAGGCGAAAGGTTTTGCGCAGAATCATGGCCTGGGGACTTGCGGCGCTAGCGGGCGGCTGCGGCGACCCCGGCTATCAAGGCTATCTGAACAAGGACGAACCCTTCGGTTACTACTCCGTCGGCGCAGGCAATCCCTATGCCGGAATGGACTATTACGGCGGTTATGGCGGGATGTACGGAAATCCGTATTACTACTATGGCATGCCGTATGGCATGGGCGGAGTGTGGGGCGATCCTTATGTAGGCGGCGGTGATGACCACCACCGCTGAGTCCGGGTTTACAAGGTTTCGCTTCCGCTTCTTGTATGCCGCATGCGTCTTGGCGCTGACGGCCTGTGGGCCGGGGCCCGATGCCTACATGACTCAGGACGGAGAGCCTATGGGCTATTACTCCGGCATGGCGGGCAGTCCGCTGGGTTCTAGCGGGTTTTACGGCGGCAATCCCTATTATTACTACGGCATGCCCAACTATGGTCCCTACGGTTACGGCGCCGGCGGTGGGTATATGGGGGCAGGCTCTCTGAACGGAGGCTACTGGGGCGGACCCTGGTAATCTACAGGGAATGTCGAAAAACCGCCGTCCTGGCAGTTTTTCTCCTTGCCAAGCCCAAACGTGGTTTGGGCTTGGCTTACATTTTCAATCGCGTAAGCCATTGAAAATGGAGGGACGGCCCTGCCCCGCAAGGGTGCCTCGAGTTTTTTCGAGGCACTCTACAGCTTGATGCCTTCGCGCCGCATCTGCCACAGCCGTTTCAGCATATGCTGCTCCAGAGCCCGGATGCTGGTGCGGGTTTCCGACAGCGTTCGTTCCTCGGCTTCGAGCTCTTCCCGCAAAGCGACTGCTGCGATCCGGTAGTCGTCGTACAGATAGAACCGCCGGGTCAGCAGTTCGAGCCGACTGTCGGCGAAATTCAGTATGGCGCCCGGAACGGCCAGATAGCGCCAGTCCCTATCCTTCGTCTTGAACCGGGCTAGGCCGAACCTCAAAGCCGCGATCAGCGGCGCATGTCCCGCACGGATGGCGAAACTCCCCGTATCGTCGGCGCCGACGAAGGTTTCGATATCCTCAAGTTCCTCGCAGCGGTGGGTATCTCTGAGGCATAAGGTGAAAGTCCTCACGCGCTTAGCTCCAAAGCACCTCGCATATAGCACTCCTCTTCCGCTAGATCGTCGTAGCGGCCGGCCAGAAAGTCCTCGCAATCCTTGAGTGTGGCTTCCAACGGTACGCTGAGCCCGGCGAGTCCCGTGTGCTGGGCGGTGACGAAGAATGGCTGGGTCAGATAGCGCTGCAGTTTGCGCGCCCGCAGCACGATGCGCCGATCCGCCAGCGACAGCTCCTCGATCCCTAGCATGGTGATGATGTCCTCTAGTTCCCGGTAACGGGCCAGATGTTCCCGCACCCCCTGCGCGATGGTGTAATGGCGATCGCCGATCACGTAGCGGTCCATCAGCCGGCTGCCGGAGGCCAGGGGATCGATCGCCGGATAGATGCCTTTGCCCGCTTGAGTCCGCGATAGCACCACTGTGGTATCGAGATGGCTGAGGATGGCCGCTACCGCAGGATCGGTCATATCGTCCGCCGGGACATAGACTGCCTGCACCGAGGTGATGGCGCCGGCAGCGGTGGAGGTGATGCGCTCCTCGATTTCCGCCACCTCGGTGGCGAGGGTCGGTTGGTAGCCGACGGTGGCGGGCATGCGGCCCAACAGGCTGGAAATCTCGCTGCCAGCCTGGATGAAGCGGAACACGTTGTCGATGAGGAACAGTACCTCGGTGTGCAGTGTGTCGCGCAGGTATTCGGCATAGGTCAAAGCGGTCAGGCCAACCCGGAAGCGCACGCCTGGCGATTCGTCCATTTGGCCGTACACCAGCAGGGATTTGTCCAGTACGCCGGCTTCGGCCAGCTCGTGCCACAGTTCATGGCCTTCACGGATGCGCTCGCCTACACCCGCGAACACCGACACGCCACGATGCAGAGCGATGACGGCATGCATGAATTCCATGATCAGCACCGTTTTGCCTACGCCGGCACCGCCGAACAAGCCGGTCTTGCCGCCGCGTGCGAAAGGGCAGAGCAGGTCGATGACCTTGATGCCGGTTTCCAGCGTTTCGCTGGCCGCCAACGATTCCCATAGCGGGGCCGGCGGGCGATGGGCGTTGCGGTATTCCGAGCCGGGCAGGGGAGGGCCACCGTCCAGGGCTTCGCCGAACAGATTAACCAGACGGCCTAGGCAGTCGTGCGATACGGGGACCTGAAGCGGCGCGCCGAGATCGTAGACCGGCATGCCGCGCTGCAGTCCGGCCGTACGGTGGAGAGTGACGGCGCGGACGTGATTCTCGTCCAAGTGCTGGTGCACCTCGAACAGATAGGTCTCGTGGTCGATCCGGCTGTATAGGGCCTGCCGGAGCGGTGGCAGCGTGTGGCAGGCGATCACCACCACCGGGCCGTGGATTTCTGCGATGCTGCCGATGACCTGGGTTTGCTCCGGAATGGGGGCCACGGGAGGTCGATGTCTCAAGCAGTTTCGACCGGGGTGTCGATCCGCCCGCCCCATTCGGTCCAAGAGCCGTCGTAGACCGCGGTGTCAGGACTCCCGAGCTGGTGGAGTGCCAGCGCCAGGATCGACGCCGTCACCCCGGTGCCGCAGGTGGCCGCTACCGGCTGGCCGAGGTCGATGCCCGCCTCCCGGTACAGCGTTTCCAGCTCTGCAGCTGGCTTGAAGCTATGGCTAGCGTCGTCGATCAGCCGCTTGAAAAACAGATTCCGGCTGCCCGGAATATGCCCGGAGCGGAGGCCCGCCCGCGGTTCCGGTTCGGCGCCGGCGAAACGGCCCGGCGAACGGGCGTCCAGAATCTGGCCGGTCCGGTTTTCGGCCAGCCGCCGCATGGCTTCGATGTCCAGCACCAGCTCAGGCCGAAATCCTGCCCGGAATCCACATTCGGAATAGCGCGGCGCTTCGGACGAAACCGGCAAACCCAGCGCCTGCCAGCGCCGGAATCCGCCGTCCAGCACCGATACGCGATCATGGCCGAATACCCGAAAAGTCCACCAGACCCTGGCCGAAGCCATGAAATCGTTGCTGTCGTAGACGATCACATAAGTGTCGTTGGCTATCCCCAGTCGTCCTGCCTGCTCGGCGAAATAGTCCGGCGCTGGCAGCATGTGGGGCAGGGGGCTGGCAGTGTCCGCTATGGCATCGATATCGAAGAAGCGGGCGTCCGGAATATGAGCCGAGGCAAATTCGGCCTTGGCATTGCGCTGCTGGGCGGGCATGAAGAAGCTGGCATCGACGACGGCGATGCGCGGGTCATCCAAATGGCCGGCTAGCCAAAGTGCGTCGATCAGTGGAGAGGTAGCGGTATCGGCCATGGGTGAGTCCTGAAATCTCTAGGAGTTCGGGATGATATCACCGCCGTTCCGCACTGGCTGCGGGCAAAAAAAGACCTGCTGAATCAGCAGGTCAAACGTGAGCTCTATGGCGCACGAGGAGGAGATCGTCAATGTCTGGGAAATCGGGCTTGGCGCTTATCTGCCGAGCGAACGGTAATGGTTCCAGCAATAGCCAACACTGCCGGCGAAAGTACCGAAGACGGCGGTAAACAAGACGAATTCGAGACCAGTCATAAGAAATACCTCGAGCCTTGGAGGTGGAACACGGCTCTAGGTTATAGAGATAGGATTGTGTTGACAATGGTGGTCTACAGCAATTAATTGTTAACTGAACTAAGCCTATTAGCCATGGTCGTTGGCGGTCAGGGTCAAGGCGGGGCCAGCAGCTCGTCGACGATGCGTTCATAGATAGCGGACAGCGCGTCGATGTCTTCGACGTCGACGTGTTCGTCGATTTTATGGATGCTGCCGTTGATCTGGCCGAGCTCCACCACCTGGGCACCGGTCGGGGCGATGAAGCGGCCGTCCGAGGTGCCGCCGCCGGTGTCGGCCCGAGTGCTGCGCCCGGTGACGGCGCCGATGGCATCGCGGGTTGCCTTCACCAATTCCGATTCTCGGGTCAGGAAAGGCGCGCCTGACAGACGCCAGCTCAGTTCGTAGCGCAGGCCGTGGCGGTTGAGGATGTCCTCAACGCGACGCTTGATGTCGTCTACCGTGAGCTCAGTCGAGAAGCGGAAGTTGAACAGCACTTCCAGCCGCCCCGGAATAACGTTGTCCGCGCCGGTGCCGGCTTTGATGTTGGAGACCTGAAAGCTGGTCGGCGGGAAAAATTCGTTGCCCTCGTCCCAGACTTCAGCGGTGAGTTCGTGCAGCGCCGGAGCGAAGCGGTGGATGGGGTTGTCCGCCTTATTCGGATAGGCGACATGGCCTTGCACACCCAGCACCCGCAGCATGCCGCACAACGAGCCTCGCCGGCCGACCCGAATAACGTCGCCCAACTTATCGAAGCTGGAGGGCTCGCCGACGAGGCACCAGTCGATCGCCGTACCTCTCGATTTCAGAACCTCCACCACTTTGACCACTCCATCGTGAGCCGAGCCTTCTTCGTCGCTGGTGAGCAGAACGGCGATAGAACCCTTGTGGCCGGGATGGCGGGCGATGAAGCGTTCCAGCGCAGTGGTCATGGCGGCCACGCCGCTCTTCATGTCGGCCGCGCCCCGCCCATACAGCTTGCCATCGCGGATTTCTGGCTCGAACGGTGGCGAGTTCCAGTCTTCGAGCGGACCCGGCGGCACCACGTCGGTGTGGCCGAGGAACACGAAGAGAGGTGCTGCATCGCCGCGCCTGAGCCAGATATTCTTGGTGTCGCCGAAATTCAGCCATTCGGCCCGGAAGCCGTGCGGCGCCAAGCGCTCGATCACGAGGTCCATGCAGCCGGCATCTTCGGGGGTGACGGATTCGCGCCGGATCAATTCGACGGTGAGGTTCAGGGTTGCGCTCATGGTGTGGGCAGATAAGCGGAAAGGCCGAGGTGAAACTTCCCTGAGTCCTCGAGGACTGGGCGTTTGATTAGTGTCGGATGTTCCAGCATGAGTTCCAGGGCGCGGGTCCGGTCGAGCGGAGTGCGCTCCGATTCCGGGAGTTCGCGCCAAGTAGTGCTGCGCCGGTTGAGCAGGTTCTCCCAGCCCAGCGCACTCTCCATGCGTTCGAGCAGGGCGTGGTCCAGGCCGTCGGCGCGGAGGTCGTGGAAGCGCAAAGCCCGCCCCTGACGCTCCAGGGTTTGGCGTGCTTTGCGGCAGGCGTCGCAACTGGCGATGCCATAGACGATGAGAGTACTCATGCTCAGAACTTGAGGTCTTCGAGGTTCGAAATTCGAGGCTCGATCCGGCCGCCCTCGCTATCGCCGTGGATGATGGCCGGTTCCCGGCGGACTTCGTCGGAAACCATCTGTGCGATTTCGATAGCGTCGTAATAGGGGCTGGCAGGGATGCGGATCAACGGCAGACCAGCCGCATAGCACAGCAGCGCTACCGGATCGTCCGCATCTTGCGTCTTACGCCCTGCACCATGTTCCGCCAGCTCCACGACGCAGGCGACGGAAAGATCGGCCTTGTGGCAGAGCACGAAAGCGAAGCGCCGGCCGGCCATGGTCTGATATAGCTCGCCGGCCTCTTTGCGGCCTACGCTGCGATGAGGCGCGAGGACGTCGCTGGCGCGGATTTTAGCGAAAACTTCGAATTCGTCTGCGACGGCGTTTTTCAACACGGCAAACAAGGCTTGTTCTTCCGGAGAAAACAGGATTCGCTTGATTTGACAGGGAAGCGTACGGGCGCGCTTGAGCTTGCGGCGGGGCAGGATGCGTATCAGCAGCCAGAGCAGCAGCAAGCCGGCTGCGCCATAGATATACCAAAGCCAGTTCATGGGGTCGCGGACAGGAAACCAGGGTGGAAGTTGACCGAACGCGTAACGATACCAGAGCGGTGGCGGGATTGCCCGCGAGATAGAGAAGCAGAGTCTTTCGAAGGAGCGAATGGTAGTCAATACACCCGCTTTTGCGGCGGGATCGGCTCGATCTCGGACGACAGGGTATGGAGATGTACCGGCCGGTAGCGGATCGTCACTTCGTGCCGGGCGTCGAGCCAGAGCAGGGAGTGTTTGAGCCAATTGATGTCGTCCCTCTCGGGATAGTCTTCGCGGGCATGGCTGCCGCGGCTTTCCTCGCGCTTGAGCGCGGCGGCGACGGTCACCATGGCCTGCTGAAGAAGATTTTCCAGCTCCAGGGTTTCGAGCAGATCGGTGTTCCAGATCAATGAGCGGTCCCGTATGCGCACGTCGCTGAAGGATTCCATGATCCGCTTCAGCGCCTCCGCGCCTTCCCGCAATACCTCGCCGGTCCGGAATACGCTGGCGTGGCTCTGCATCGCGCGTTGCATGTCCAGCCGGATTTCCGCGGTGCTGAGGCCGCCATCGGCATGGCGCAGCCGGTCGAATCGGGCCAGTATGGCGTCGCAGGCGCCTTCCCTTAGGGGTTTGTGCGCTTGGTTCGGTCGGACCAATTCGGCGCAGCGTAGGGCCGCGGCGCGTCCGAATACGACCAGGTCGAGCAGGGAGTTCGAACCCAGCCGGTTGGCACCATGCACGGAAACGCAGGCGCCTTCGCCGATTGCCATCAGGCCGGGAACCACGGATTCCGGGTTGCCGTCCTTCAGCGTCAAGACCTCGGCACGGTAGTTGGTCGGTACGCCCCCCATGTTGTAGTGGACGGTCGGGAGTACGGGGATCGGCATTCGGGTCACGTCGATGCCACCGAAGATTCGAGCGGTCTCGGCGACACCGGGCAGGCGCTCGTGGATGACCGTAGGGTCGAGATGTTCCAAATGCAGATGCAGATAATCCTGTTCCGGCCCGAGCCCCCGCCCTTCCCGAATCTCGATCGTCATGGCGCGGCTGACTACATCGCGCGAGGCGAGATCTTTGGCATGGGGGGCGTAGCGCTGCATGAAGCGTTCGCCTTCGGAGTTGGTGAGATAGCCTCCCTCGCCCCGCACGCCTTCGGTGATGAGGCAGCCGGCGCCGTAGATGCCGGTAGGATGGAACTGGACGAACTCCATGTCCTGCAGCGGGAGTCCCGCACGCAGTGCCATCGCGTTGCCGTCGCCGGTGCAGGTATGGGCCGAGGTTGATGAGAAATAGGTCCGCCCGTAACCGCCCGTGGCGAGCAGGGTGGTATGGGCTTGGAACAGGTGCAGGCTGCCGTCTTCCAGCCGCCAGGCCAGGACGCCTCGGCATTCGCCCTCGTCCATGATGAGGTCGAGCGCAAAATACTCGACAAAGAACTCGGCTTGGTGCTTCAGCGATTGCTGGTACAGAGTCTGCAGAATGGCGTGGCCGGTGCGGTCGGCGGCGGCACAAGTGCGCTGGGCGACGCCATCGCCAAAATGCGTCGTCATACCGCCGAAGGGGCGTTGATAGATCAGCCCGCTCTGGGTACGCGAGAAGGGTACGCCGTAGTGTTCCAGCTCAATGACGGCGGATGCGGCCTCGCGGCACATGTATTCGATGGCATCTTGGTCGCCCAGCCAGTCGGATCCCTTGATCGTGTCGTACATGTGCCAGCGCCAATCGTCCTCCCCCATGTTGCCCAGCGCCGCGCTGATGCCGCCTTGAGCCGCCACGGTATGGCTGCGGGTGGGAAAGACCTTACTGATGCAGGCTGTCTTCAAGCCTTTCTCGGCCAGGCCCAGGGTGGCGCGCAATCCGGCGCCGCCGGCCCCTATCACAACGGCATCGTAGGTGTGGCGGACAATGGGATACGCCTTGCTCATGTTATCCGGCCAATGCGATGCGTAGAGTGGCGTAAATCGCCGTAAGAGCCAGGAACGAGAAGCCCAGCTTGATGCCCAGGAGACAGGCCAGCTTGAGTTCGCTGCCGTGGACGTAGTCCTCGACGACGGTCTGCAACCCCAGCATGCTGTGGCAGCAGACGGAGACGATGAAGGACAGCAGCAGCAAGCTGTTCCAAGGTGCCTGGAGCCAAGCCACAACCGCAGGGTAGCTGGCGGTGGGCAGCATAGCTAGGCTGAAGGTGAACCAGAGTCCCAGCGGGATCAGTGCTACCGCAGTCAGCCGCTGCCTCCACCAATCATGCAGCCCGGTGCGGGCGGGGCCGAGTCCGCGTGCTCGGGCGATCGGGCTCCGGTAGCGCGGCATGGGGCTCAGCTCAGCAAGGTGGCGGACAAGGCTACCGCCGAAAACAATACGAGTGCCGCTGCCAGCTCTCCCAGCGCGTAGCGGTTTAGGGACGTCAGAGAATAGCCGCGTCCCGTGTCCCAGAAGAGGTGCCGGACACCGTGGACCAGATGGAAAATCAGGGCCGCGATCCAGGCCCAGAGAACCACGCCGCCCCAAGGGGAGGAGAGTGACGCGTGAACGGCACCATAGGCTGCCGGTCCCTGCGCGATGGCGAAGAGCGCTAGCACCAGTCCGACCAGTCCCAGGCTAAGCACAACACCGGTGATCCTGTGAGTGATGGAGAGCAGCGCGGTAAGCGGCAGGCGGTACGCCTGCAGATGAGGCGAGAGCGGGCGGGATGGCGCGGGATTGGTTCTCTCCATGGCAGCGCGCGGCTCCTAGTGGTTATGAGCCGATGTTGCTGGAGCTACGCTCGCCGCTCAGCCGGAAGCTCATGATGGCGGCGTCATTTCCCAACGGTGCTCAGGATCAGTCTGACCACGCCGTAGACCGAGAGGACGAAAATGACTGTTCCGATGACGCCGGTGATGATGTAAGCCTTGGCCGACCCATGCTGGAAGTCGCGCTGGCGGTTTTTTTCGCTCTGTACGCCGAAGGCTGCCGCCAGCGTGCTGATGAGCACTTGGATCAAATTGGGTTTGTTTGGGATATCGGACATGCTGGCGGTCAAATTGAATGGAGAACGTCCTTGTTCGGATGTCCTGTCAGGCACTGGGCGCGGACGCGTTTTTCTTGAGCAGATAGTACTTGACGCCGAAAGCGGCTCCGATGACCAGCACGACCAGTCCTACCGCAAGTGTGTTGCTGCTGATGACGTCTTCGTCCACGTTTAAGCCGTAGGTGCGCAGATAGGTAGCCAGAAAATACAAAGTCTGAACGGTGGCGATGGAAAGGGTGACGGATACGATAGCTTTGTCGATTATCGCTGGTTCGATGACGATGAACTTAAGGGAGATCGAGTGCTCGGAAAACACAACTTTGTCGAAGAAGAGCTTGGTGATGAGATAGCCCGGTACGAACATCTCCATGATGGCGATCACGAAACGCTCGAGCAAGTAGAAAAGCGAGGTCGTGGTAAACATCGACATCAGTACGATCATGATGCCGCTGACAGCGGCAATGCCGATCCAAAGTTTCTTGTCCGCATTGCTGAAATCAAGGAAGTCGCTCATTTTCATTGTTGTTCTCCTAGCGTTTCTTGAAGAAATAGAAACCTTCTATTCCGCCTTTCAAAATCATGCTATCGCCGGTTTTTTCGTAGACCGAATAGTCGATCGTCCTGCCGGGGCGGCCGGGATCGTCGGCGGAGATCTTGCCGTTCACGATCTGGTATTTCCACTCGTGAACATCGTTCATCTTCAGGTGGCGGTTATAGCCTGAGGTCACGATGACGCCGTCGGCACGGAACTCCCAGGTGCGATTTTCTTCGATGCGGGGCCCTTTAATGGACGAGGACACGGTTTCGAGCTGCCAGCTTCCGACGATTTCGCTCGCGTCCTTCAGAGTGATGTCGGCGAATGCCGAGCCGGCTGACAGTCCTGCAAACAGCGCAATGCCGGCAAGGGTTGAAAAACGCTTCATTCCTACTCCTCCTGAAAGTGCCCGTCGTGGGATAGTGCCTTGCCTTCCGTCGCCGCTAGGCTTGAAAAACGGAGGAAGTGCTTATGGAACCCTAAGGGTTCCTTCCAATTGTCGCCCGGTTGACTCGTGTCTGGCAAGGAACCCGCCAAGTTTATCCACGGCTCCTGAGCGAATACAATGGAGCGCTTTTTTCGCCGCAGCTCTAGACCATGACCATTCCCGCCACTTCCGCCGAGCGATCCTCTCTCCTCGCGCGGCTGCTCAACGAGCGCATCCTGTTCCTCGACGGTGCTATGGGCACCATGATTCAGCGCTACAAGCTGGAAGAGAGCGATTACCGCGGAAAGCGGTTCGCGGAATGGCCGAGCGACGTCAAAGGCAACAACGATTTGCTCTCGCTGACCCGGCCGGATGTGATCGAAGCCATTCATTGGGCCTATCTGGATGCCGGGGCCGATATCGTAGAAACCAACACCTTCAATGCCACCCGCATCAGCATGGGAGACTACGGCATGGAAGAACTGGTGTACGAGATCAATGTGGCCTCGGCCCGTCTGGCTCGCAGCGCGGCGGACCGCATGAGCGAGCAGACCCCGGACCGGCCGCGCTTCGTCGCGGGGGTGTTGGGGCCGACCAGCCGGACCGCGTCGATTTCGCCTTCGGTGAACGATCCCGGCTTCCGCAATATCAGCTTCGACGAACTGGTGGAGTCCTATACCGAGGCCGTGCAGGGTCTGGTCGACGGCGGCGCCGATATCATTCTGATCGAGACGATCTTCGACACCCTCAACGCCAAGGCGGCGATTTTCGCGGTGGACCAGTTTTTCGAGCGGCAAGGCTTCAGCCTGCCGGTGATGATTTCAGGCACCATCACTGACGCTTCGGGACGCACGCTTTCGGGGCAGACCGAGGAAGCCTTCTGGAACTCGCTGCGCCATGCCCGGCCGATTTCGATCGGCCTGAACTGCGCGCTCGGCGCCAAGCAGCTGCGGCAGTACGTCGAGGAACTGTCGCGCATCGCCGATACCCATGTCTCGGCGCATCCCAATGCCGGGCTGCCCAACGAGTTCGGCGAATACGACGAATCGCCCGAGGCCATGGCGCGCGAGATCGCCGACTGGGCCGAACAAGGCTTCCTTAACATCATCGGCGGCTGTTGCGGCACCACGCCGCCGCATATCAAGGCGATCCACGATGCGGTAGAGCATTACCCGCCGCGCCGGATTCCCGAAATTCCCCCGGCCTGCCGGCTGGCCGGGCTGGAACCCCAGAACATCACGACGGACTCGCTGTTCGTCAATATCGGCGAGCGCACCAACGTCACCGGCTCGGCGGCGTTCCGGCGCCTGATCCGCGACGAGAAATACGACGAAGCCCTGGACGTCGCCCGCCAACAGGTCGAGAGTGGCGCCCAGGTCATCGACGTCAACATGGACGAAGGCATGCTCGATTCGCGTGCCGCGATGGTGCAGTTCCTGAACCTCATCGCTTCGGAGCCGGACATCGCGCGGGTGCCGGTGATGATCGATTCGTCCAAGTGGGACATCCTGGAGGCCGGGCTCAAGTGCATCCAGGGCAAGGGCATCGTCAATTCGATCTCGCTCAAGGAAGGGGAGGAGGCCTTTCTCTACCATGCGCGGCTGGTACGGCGCTATGGGGCTGCAGTCATCGTCATGGCGTTCGACGAGCAGGGTCAGGCCGACACCCGCGAGCGCAAAATCGAGATCTGCGAGCGGGCCTACCGGCTGCTGACCGAGCAGGTCGGCTTCCCGGCCGAAGACATCATCTTCGACCCCAACATCTTCGCGGTGGCGACCGGCATCGACGAGCACAACCGCTATGGGCTCGATTTCATCGAAGCCGTCGCCGAGATCAAGGCCCGGCTGCCGCATGCTTTGATTTCCGGCGGCGTCTCCAATGTGTCGTTCTCGTTCCGCGGCAACAACCCGGTGCGCGAATCGATCCACGCGGTATTCCTGTACCACGCCATCCGCGCCGGGATGGATATGGGCATCGTCAATGCCGGCCAGTTGGCGATTTACGAAGACGTGCCGGCGGATTTGCGCGATGCGGTGGAGGACGTCATCCTGGCGCGGCGCGAGGATGGGACGGAGCGCCTGCTGGCCATCGCCGACAACTACCGGGGCGAGGAGGGTGCCGTGGCCGAGCGCAAGGCCGATCTGGCTTGGCGCGCGCTGCCGGTGGACAAGCGCTTGGAGCATGCGTTGGTCAAGGGCATCGACGAATTCATCGAGGCCGATACCGAAGAGGCCCGCCAGCAATTCGAGCGCCCGCTGCACGTCATCGAGGGGCCGCTGATGGCCGGGATGAACGTGGTCGGCGATTTGTTCGGCGCCGGCAAGATGTTTCTGCCCCAGGTGGTCAAGTCGGCGCGGGTGATGAAGAAGGCCGTGGCCTATCTGATGCCGTACATGGACGCCGAGCGGGACGGCGGCGTCGCCAGCTCCAACGGCAAGATCCTGATGGCGACGGTGAAGGGCGATGTGCACGACATCGGCAAAAACATCGTCGGCGTGGTGCTGCAATGCAACGGCTTCGAGGTAGTCGATCTGGGCGTGATGGTGGCCTGCGACAAGATTCTGCAGACCGCCCGCGAGGAGAACGTCGACATCATCGGCCTGTCGGGCCTGATCACGCCTTCGCTGGACGAGATGGTCCACGTCGCCAAGGAAATGGAGCGGCTGGGTTTCGAGATTCCGCTCATGATCGGCGGCGCCACGACGTCGAGGGCACACACGGCGGTCAAGATCGAGCCCAATTACCGGGGGCCGACGGTCTACGTCACCGACGCTTCGCGCAGCGTAGGCGTGGCGAGCAGCCTGTTGAGCGCCGATCTCCGGGACGACTATCAGGCCAAGATACGCAAGGAATACGAGGACGTGCGGCGCCATCACGCCGGGCGCCGCGCCCAGGGCATCTCGGTGGGGCTGGAACAGGCTAGGGCCAAGGCTTTCCATACCGATTGGGCTCATTACACCCCGCCGAAGCCCCGTGTTCTGGGGCTAGAGAGCTTCGACCAGTACCCACTCGAAGAAATCGCCGAATACATCGACTGGTCGCCGTTCTTCCATACCTGGGAGCTGGCCGGTAGCTATCCGAAGATCCTGGACGACGAGGTGGTGGGCCCGCATGCTCGTACCCTGTTGCAGGACGCCCGCGCCATGTTGGCGTTGCTGGTCGAGCAGCGCTGGCTGACGGCTCGCAGCGTGATCGGTTTCTTCCCCGCCAACTCGGAAGGGGACGACATTGTGCTGTGGACCGACGACAGCCGTACCGAACGTCTGGCCGTGCTGCACCAGCTGCGCCAGCAGCAGGAAAAACCGGGCGGCCAGCCCAATTACTGCCTGGCCGATTTCGTTGCGCCGGTCGGGAGCGGAATTGCCGATTATCTCGGCGGCTTTGCGGTCACCGCCGGCCAGGGTATAGAAGAGCATTTGAATCGCTTCGCCGAAGCCCACGACGATTACAGCAGCATCATGCTCAAGGCGCTGGCCGACCGGCTGGCGGAGGCCTTCGCGGAGCTGATGCATAAGCGGGTGCGGCGGGAGTTCTGGGGCTATGCGCCGGACGAAGCGCTAGGCAACGATGCGCTGATCGCCGAAGATTACCGCGGCATAAGGCCCGCGCCTGGCTACCCCGCGTGTCCCGACCATACCGAGAAGGCTACGCTGTTCCGCCTGCTGGACGCCGAGGCCAATACCGGGATCGCGCTGACCGAGAGCTACGCGATGTACCCGGCATCTTCCGTCAGCGGCTGGTATTTCTCGCATGCTGCGGCGAAATACTTCAACGTCGGCAAGATCGGCCGAGATCAGACCGAGGACTATGCCCGGCGCAAAGGCATGGAGCTTCGGGATGCCGAACGCTGGCTAGCGTCGAGTCTGGCTTACGATGCCGACTGAGTCAGGCCTGAGCCTCTACGGCACCGCCGGCTGCCATCTGTGCGAGGAGGCCGAGTCGGTGCTGGCGAGTCTGGAGGTCGGGGCGACGGCGGTGGACATCGCGGGGGACGATGCCTTGCTGGCACATTACGGAACCCGCATTCCCGTATTGCGGGACGGCACGGGAAGAGAGCTGAGCTGGCCGTTCGATGCCGCGGCGGTGTGGCGTTTTCTTGAACACGAATGACTCGAAGGGGGTGCAGGCTATGAGCCAAAACGACTATCGCATCGAAAAAGACAGCATGGGCGAGCTGAAGGTGCCGGCGGCTGCGCTCTACGCTGCCCAGACCCAGCGCGCCATCGACAACTTTCCGGTGAGCGGCCTGGTTCTGCCGCCCGCGTTCATCCGCGCCATCGCCCGGATCAAGCAGTGCGCCGCCAAGGTCAACATGGCCCTGGGGCATCTGGATGCCGCCAAGGGCGAGGCGATCGTCGCAGCGGCGGAAGACATCGTCGGCGGCGCCCATGCCGAGCAGTTTCCGATCGACGTGTTCCAGACCGGCTCCGGCACCAGCACCAATATGAACCTCAACGAGGTGCTGGCGACACTGGCTTCCCGGCGTCTGGGAAAGCCGGTGAGCGCCAACGACGACGTCAACATGGGCCAGAGCAGCAACGACGTCATCCCCACGGCGATCCATGTCAGCGCCGCCCTGGCGGTCAACGCGCAGCTGATCCCGGCGCTCGAGCACCTGGCGGCGACGATCCGCTACAAGGGCGCGGCGCACCCGGACGTGGTCAAGACCGGGCGGACGCATCTGATGGACGCCATGCCGGTGCGGCTGGAGCAGGAGCTTTCCGGCTGGGCGCTGCAAATGACCAGCGGAGTAGACCGGCTGCGGGCGAGCCTGCCGCGGCTGTACAAGCTGGGGCAGGGCGGCACGGCGGTGGGTACCGGCATCAACGCCGACCCGGCTTTCGCTTCCGGTTTCGCCGAAGCCCTGGCCGATGCCACCGGCCTGCCGTTCCGGCCGAACGATTCGTTCTTCGAGAGCCTGAGTTGTCAGGATACGGCGGTCGAACTGTCGGGCCAGCTCAAGACCGTCGCCGTCGGGATCATGAAAATCGCCAACGACCTGCGCTGGATGAATTCCGGGCCCCTGGCCGGCCTGGGCGAGATCGAACTGCCCGCGCTCCAGCCCGGCAGCTCCATCATGCCGGGCAAGGTCAATCCAGTAATTCCCGAAGCCGCTTGCATGGTAGCGGCGCAGGTGATCGGCAACGATGTGGCGATCACGGTGGCGGGGCAGTCGGGTTCGTTCCAGCTCAACGTGATGCTGCCGGTGATCGCCTACAACCTGTTGCAAAGCATCGAGCTGCTGGCCAACGCCGCCCGGCTGCTAGCCGACAAGGCTATTGCCGACTTCCGGGTGCGCGAGGACAATCTCCGGCGGGCTCTGGCGGTGAATCCCATCCTGGTCACCGCGCTCAATCCGGTCATCGGCTATATGAAGGCGGCGGAAATTGCCAAGATGGCTTACAAGACTGGCCGGCCGGTGCTGGACGTGGCCATGGAACTGACCGGCATGGCGCGGGAGGAACTGGAGCGCCTGCTCGATCCGGCGGCTTTGACGACCGGCGGCATCCACGGCGCGCCGGCGGGCGGGGCCGGCTAGGCTTTCCCACAACTTCAGAAATGAGCCGCGCCATGGGACTGTTCAATCTGCCTAAGAACTCTGTTGTCCAGCCGGGCAAGACGTTCCCGGCGCCGGAGGACGCTCAGCGCGTCAAGATCGTCCGGGTTTACCGCTGGGATCCGGAGGTTGGCGGAAACCCCAGGCTCGACACCTACCCCATCGACCTGGACCAGTGCGGGCCGATGGTGCTGGACGCCCTGATCAAGATCAAGAACGAGATCGACAGCACCCTGGCGTTCCGGCGCTCCTGCCGCGAGGGCGTATGCGGCTCCTGCGCCATGAACATCGACGGAGGCAATGCGCTGGCCTGCACCAAGCCTTTGAGCGATTGCGGCGAAGTGGTGACGATCCATCCGCTGCCGCATCAGCCGGTGGTCAAGGATTTGGTGCCGGACTTGACCCATTTTTACGCGCAATACGCCTCCATCAAGCCCTGGATCGAGACTCAGACGCCTCCGCCCGCCGACCGCGAGCGCCTGCAGAGCACGGCGGAACGGGCCGAGCTGGACGGGCTGCAGGAGTGCATCCTGTGCGCCTGCTGCTCCACGTCCTGCCCGAGCTACTGGTGGAACGGCGACCGCTTTCTCGGTCCGGCAGCGCTGCTGCAAGCCTACCGCTGGATCGCCGACAGCCGCGACGAGGCTACCGGCGAGCGCCTGGACGCCCTGGAAGATCCCTTCAAACTATTCCGTTGCCATACCATCATGAACTGCACCCAGGCTTGTCCGAAAGGATTGAATCCGGCGCAGGCCATCGGCCAAATCAAGAAGCTTCTAATCGAGCGCCGGGAATGAACGTACCGGGCCATTTGGTTTGGCGTTGCCGCCGGGGCATGGCGGAATTGGACCGGTTATTAGGGCAATATCTGGATGGCCCCTATCGGCTTGCCGGTGCGGACGAGCGGCGCGCGTTCGAGCGGCTTTTGGAACTGCAGGATGGTGAGCTTTGGCTTTGCCTGAGCGGGCGGTCTGAACCCGAAGACCCGGCGTTGGCGGCACTGGCCAAGAAAATCGGCAGGATCGATTACAGTGTCGAAAGGGTAGGGGCAAGAGCATGTTAATCCTGGCGCCGGAGCGCTCAAGGTTGTATGAATCTGCCCTAGGCATTTTGGCCTCACTGGCTTGCGTAGCCCTCTGGATCGCCGAACTTCCGCTATGGGCGAAGCTGGTTCTGAGCTTCCTCCTGGCGGTTTACGGTCTCTTCTTGCGGGGCGGAGGCAGACTCGCCGCCCGACTTGAAGCCGCTGGGGCATGGCGCGTGATTCTTCCCGGCGACCGCTCGCTTGCCGCCGAACTATTGGAATCGAGTTTCGTCTCCCCGGTCTGCGTCGTGCTGCATTTTGCGACGGAGCAAGGGCGGATTGCCCTGCCGGTGTTCAAGGACAGTGTCGACGCCGAGACTTATCGCAGTCTCTGCGTCCATTTGGCTTGCTCCCGGACCGGATATCCCAGACCGCTTCCCACGGAGCCGCGATGAGCCGCCTCCGCCTGTGCCACACCCCCGCCGATGCCTATCCGCCGCCTCCGGGCGGCGCTCCGGAATCCGGCATTTACGGCCGGTTGAGCGAGGCGGTGCGCCGCCATCTCTCACCGTCCGCGGCGAGCATCCTGGCTGAGCCGGTTGCCAGCCCCGACGGCCTATGGATCGACTGGTACTCCGGACTGGCAGGCCAGCCCGTTCCGCTGCTGTCGCTTCCAGCCGGCGAGCTGAGGCGCATACGCAATTTGCTCGAGGACCGCCTTCAAGCTCTACGGGCGCTGGCCGATAGATTGAACCCGGCCGATCCGGCCCTGGCCCAGGCGCTGCGTCAGGCGGCTACGTACCCAGACGAAACAGCGGTTTACGTCATCGACGGTCAGCCGGTGCTGACATTCTGGGGCTACGGAATACTACCCAAGCACGGGTCGGCGAGGACTGCGGCTTCGCCGGCGTCCAGCCGGCGAGCCCGCTGGCCTTGGGCATTGCTGGCCGGACTTTTCGTTGCCGGCGGTTTGGGCTGGGCCGCAACCCATTTTTCCTTGTGGCGTTGGCCGCCGTGGGGGCCGGACTACGCGGCGATGCTGGCGGGGGAGCGGGCGGAAGCCGAAAGGCTGCGCGGAATCCTAGTGGACAGGCAATCGGATCTGGCGCGTTCGCTAGGCCAATGCGCCTTACAAGCGCGCTTGGATATGCTGCGTGAAGAGCAGAGCCGCTTGGCGGCGGAACTGGGGGCTTCGGAAACCGAGTTGGCAAACGCTATCGAGATCTGCCGCGCCCGGGAGGGTTTGGATACCTTGCGAAAGGAAAGCGATGCCTTGAATGCCCGGATCGGCGGTTTGCAGAATGAGTTAGCCGCGAAGCTGGAAAAATGCGGCGACGGAAAGCTGAGTGCCGCGGTGGCCGAGGCGGCCAAGCTGCGCGGAAAACTGGCGTCTTTGCAATCGAAGCTCGCCGACAAGCTGGCTCGTTGCGGCAAGAAACCGCCGCTGGCCAAGACTGCCGAAGCGACCCCGCCGCCCGCGGCTCCGCCGGTTCCGGAGTCCTCGCCCAAACCGGTCAAGGCAGCCGAAGGTTTGCCGCCTTGTCCCGGCGAACGCCCCCCCGAGGATGCTCCCGACGTTGCCATCGTGCTCGACGCGTCCGGCAGCATGCGCATTCCTTCCGTACTGGACGGCAACGCCGCTCAGCTCATCAGCCGTTTCGAGAGTTGCATGCAGAGCAGCGGGCTGCTCGCCCCCGTAATCTGCGCCGACCTGATCGGCGCCTACGAATCGATCACCCAGGCCGGCCGCGGCCCCACCCGGCTGATGGCGGCCCAGAGGGCGGTTAACAATGTGGTCGGCGGGCTGCCGGCCGACGTCGATGTCGGAATGGTGGTGCTGGAAGACTGTCCGCAGGCTTCCGACTACGGCATGTACGACGGCGCCCACCGGGGACAGCTCTTGCAGAGGGTCAACGGCCTCATTCCACGCAAGGGCACACCCTTGGGCAACGGCATCGTTCAGGCGGCGAACAAGGTGGACGGCGTACGGGCGCCAGCGGTCATGGTCGTCGTATCTGACGGCAAAGACAGCTGTAACGCCGATCCTTGCGCCATCGCGGCGGCCGTCAAAGCCGCCAGGCCCAAGCTCAAGATCAACGTGGTGGATATCGTCGGCGACGGCGCCGTGGGCTGTATCGCACGAGCTACGGGCGGCGATGTGCTGACGCCGCAGTCGGGCATGAGCCTGGACCAGATGGTGCGACAGGCGGCGAAGGACGCCGAGAAGCCGGCGCATTGCAAATAACTAATGTATGCGGAGGCCCGGCGGGTCCGAGCCTCCGCGGGTATGCTATTTAAGCTGGGCGACCCAGCCTTCCGTCAATCCTTCAGGGTTCTTTCCATAGCCAGCGATCACGTTTCCGCCGGAAGAGATGTCATTGGCCATTTTCAATTCCCATCCGGCAGTATCCAGGCTGTAATCCGCGGCTAGCGCGTCCTTCATAGCACGCAAACCATGGGCTTCGTCCCAGATCACTGCGGTTTGAATCTTTATCCCGTGGGTGACCGGGTCGATTGAATAGGCCATGGGCCATGCCGGTCGCGATAGAACCGTCTCCCGAAGTCGAGGTCAGGATGGTGTTATCGTAGCCTGAGAGCGTACTCAAACCCTGCGCAGCCTGCAGGCCTATCCAGCGGCAGGCCTGTTGCAGATTGCCGGAGGTGCAATAGCCTACGGTGACATTGCCGTCTGCCGATATCCGGTTGGCTCCGCTACCGTCGCTGCCTGGCGCATTTCCCAAGGCAACCATCCCGCCGTCCTGGGTCCAACGGAACGCGTTGTTGTCCGTTTCCGGAGTGCTGGTAAAGCCGACGGCGACTTTACCGTCGGCGGATACTCCCCAGCCTACGCTGGCATGGCTGCCTCCGAGATCGCCGAGGTCGACCATGCCTAGCTTTTTCGTCCAGCGGTAAGCACGGAAGCCGTCGGGTGTAGTAGAGGTTCCGACGATGACCGAACCGTTTTCGGACACCGCGTCGGCCCGGCTGAAGAAGCCGCCGGACAGATAGCCCATGGCTTTGCTCTTGCCGCCGTTCCATTTCACCGCTTGCATTGTTCCTGCGCTCATGTCGTAGGCTGAGCCTACCATGACTTTCCCCCCGCCGGAGATCGCTGCGATGGTGGAGCCCGTGTAGTTTTTTGGGATGCCGAAATTTTTTAATTTTTTGCTCTTGGTACTCCAGCGGATCGCATAGCTGTCGCCCGATGCGGATGCTGCGGTACCGCCGACTAAGGCTCCGTCGCGGCTTACGGAAGCGGCAATGGATTGCTGGCCTCCCGGCAAGAATCCGATGCCGGTGAAAAACGGCTTGGCGTCGGCTGTCTGGGCAATGGCGAGAGCGGCGCAAACCATGATTTGAGCTTTCGGAAATGAGCTGATCCCAAGTTTCATGAAGGTCTCCATGCAATAGGTGGAAGGTTTTTTCATGCCGGAGCCAAGCGGAGCCGCGCGGAAGCCTCCATCGCTTCGTCGCTTCGCTAGGCTGCGGCGCCCAGAACAGGGCAAACCTTGCGCCAACGCCGATATTTCTAGGGTATTCAAAGGGATGGGGTGGCGGCCGGAGTAACCGGCTCCGCTCGCGGGTGAGTTAACTCACACTTTCAATGGTTTATCGCGCAGTGTTACCGTCCGTTAACGCGCGGAGATGGAAATTCAATCCTCGACAATTCGGATGGAATCGTCTTTCGGCGCATATTGGTCGAGGCCGCCTTCTTCGCTCAGCTTGATCATCAGGCGCACTTCGTTTTTGGAGTCGGCGGCGTAGAGCGCGTCTTCGTAGTCGATCTTTCCGGCCTTGAACAGCTCGAACAAAGCCTGGTCGAAGGTCTGTATGCCTTGCTCGCGCGAGCGTTTCATAACCTCCTTGAGTTTGTGTACCTCGCCCTGGCGGATCAAGTCGGAAACCAGCGGTGTATTGATCAGTATTTCCACCGCCGGATAGCGTCCCTGGCCGTCGGCCCGTTTGACGAGTTGCTGGGCGACGATGGCACGCAGGTTCAGCGACAAATCCAAGAACAGCTGGGGGTGCATGTCTTCCGGGAAGAAATGAAGGATGCGGTCCAGTGCCTGGTTGGCGTTGTTGGCGTGCAGGGTGCTGACGCAAAGATGCCCCGTCTCGGCGAAGGCGATGGCCTGCTGCATGGTTTCGCGGGTGCGGATCTCGCCGATGAGGATCACGTCCGGCGCTTGCCGCAAGGTATTTTTCAGCGCCACTTCGTAGGATTCGGTATCGATGCCTACTTCGCGCTGGGTGACGATGCAGCCGACGTGCGGATGAACGAATTCCAGCGGGTCCTCGATGGTGATGATATGGCCGCTGGAATGCTCGTTGCGGTATTTGATCATCGCCGCGAGCGAGGTGGACTTGCCCGTGCCTGTGCCGCCCACGAACAGGATCAGGCCGCGCTTGGTCATCACCAGATCGTTGAGAATGGGCGGCAGGTTGAGCTGCTCGACGGTGGGGATGTCGCTCTGAATCCGCCGCAGCACCATGCCGGGACTGTTGCGCTGGATGAATGCGCTGACTCGGAATCGCCCCAGCCCGGTCGTGGAGAGGGCGAAGTTGCACTCGTGGGTGTTCTCGAACTCGTCCCTCTGGCGCTGGTTCATGACGCCGAGAACAATCTCCCGCGCTTGCTCTACCCCAAGCTTGGTATTGGTGAGCGGCATTAGAGTGCCTTCGACCTTCATGCAGGGCTCCTTGCCTGCGGTGATGAACAGGTCCGATGCTTTCTTCAGCACCATCAGTTTGAGCAGGGATTCGAATTCCATGGTTTCTCCCGGATCAAAACGCCGTCTTGTTGACCGCGATTTCGCGGGCGACTTGACGGGTGATGAGGGATTTTTCCACCAGTTCCTGCAGGTGCTGGTCGAGGGTTTGCATGCCGTCCTTGCGCCCGGTTTGGATGGCGGAGTACATCTGGGCGATCTTGCTCTCGCGGATCAGGTTGCGGATGGCGGGGGTGCCGACCATGATCTCCCAAGCCGCGGTGCGGCCGCCGCTTACTTTCTTGACGAGCGCCTGCGAAATCACGGCCTGTAGCGATTCCGACAGCATGGAGCGGATCATGTCCTTCTCCGCGGCCGGGAACACGTCGACGATACGGTCGATGGTCTTGGCGGCGGAACTGGTGTGTAGGGTGCCGAATACCAAGTGTCCGGTTTCCGCCGCGGTGAGCGCCAGGCGGATGGTCTCCAGGTCGCGCATTTCGCCCACGAGAATCACGTCCGGATCTTCGCGCAGGGCGGAGCGCAAGGCTTCGTTGAAGCCCAGCGTGTTGCGGTGCACCTCGCGCTGGTTGATCAGGCATTTCTTGCTCTGGTGCACGAACTCGATCGGGTCTTCGATGGTCAGGATGTGGGAGTAGTCGTTGGCGTTGATGTAATCGATCATTGCGGCCATGGTGGTCGACTTGCCCGAGCCGGTAGGCCCGGTGACCACGATCAGTCCGCGCGGCTGGCGTGTGACGTCCTGGAAGAATTTGGGGCAGCCGAGTTCCTCCAGCGTAATGACCTTGGACGGGATGGTGCGGAACACCGCCGCGGCGCCCCGGTCCTGGTTGAAGGCGTTGACGCGGAAGCGGGCGACGCCGGGCAATTCGAACGAAAAGTCGGTTTCCAGGAACTCCTCGAAATCGCGCCGCTGTTTGTCGTTCATGATGTCGTAGATCAGGGCATGGACTTCCTTGTGTTCCAGCGCAGGCACATTGATGCGGCGGATGTCGCCGTCGACCCGAATCATCGGCGGCAACCCAGACGACAGATGCAAATCGGAGGATTTGTTCTTGACGGAAAAGGCGAGAAGTTCGGCAATATCCATGAGGCACGGTCGGGTAGAATTCGGAGCTGGAGACAGTATAGCCAAGGGTATACGTAATGCAGGAGCTTGAGGGAAATTTGCAGGCGGTGCGGCAGCGGATCCGCGCCGCCGAGGGGGCGGCGGCGCGTCCGGAAGGATCGGTGCGGCTGCTCGCGGTATCGAAGACCTATCCGGCGGATACCCTGCGGGCCGCTTACGGATTCGGCCAGCGCGAATTCGGCGAGAATTATCTACAGGAGGCGATGGAAAAGCAGGACGGCCTAGCCGATCTCGACATCGTCTGGCATTTCATCGGTCCGATCCAGTCCAACAAGACCCGTCCGCTCGCCGAGCGCTTCGACTGGGTGCATGGGGTCGATCGTTTGAAAATTGCGCAGCGTCTCAACGACCAGCGTCCGGAAGGCATGGCGCCGCTGAACGTCTGTATCCAGGTCAACATCGGCGGAGAGGCGAGCAAATCGGGGGTGGCGCCCGCCGATCTGGCCGGGCTGGCGCATGCGGTTGCTCTCTTGCCCCGGCTTCGTCTGAGGGGACTCATGGCGATTCCCGCGCCGAGCGGCGACCCGATGCGCCAGCGCGAGGCCTGCCGCCGGCTGCGGGAGCTGCTGGAAGGCCTGGCTATGGCGGAGCTCGACACGCTGTCCATGGGCATGTCGGACGACCTGGAGGCGGCGGTGGCGGAAGGGGCGACGATCGTGCGTATCGGCACGGCGATTTTCGGGCGCCGCTCGCGTCCGGAGCCGTCCCTGAGGCCTTAGGTCTAAGGTAAACTACCCCGATAAAATTATAACGATTCAGCTTTTACACGGAGAGGACGGCGGAATGAAGCACAAGATTCTGGGATTCATAGGAGCCGGCAACATGGCTTCCAGCCTAGTGGGCGGCTTGGTGGCGGACGGCTATCCGGCCCGCAACATCTGGGTTTCGGACGTGGATGAAACCAAGCTGGATGCGCTTTCGCTGAAATTCGGCGTCAACGTCACCGGCGACAACCGGCGGCTGGCGAGCCTCTCGGAAATCCTGGTGCTGGCGGTGAAACCGCAGATGCTGCGCGAGATCGCCGAAGACGTGGCGGAGTCCGTTGCCGGCACCCGCCCCTTGGTGTTGTCGGTCGCCGCCGGGATCGAGGAAGCCGCTATCGACCGCTGGCTGGGCGGCGGCCAGGCCATCGTCCGCTGCATGCCAAACACGCCGGCTCTGGTGAAAACCTCTGCCACCGGTCTGCACGCCAATGATAAGACCACCGCGGCCCAGCGCAGCGAGGCAGAAAGCATCCTGCGAGCGGTCGGCTTGACCGTCTGGGTGGAGCGCGAAGCGCAGCTCGATGCGGTCACGGCGATTTCCGGCAGCGGCCCGGCCTATTTTTTCCTGCTCATGGAAGCGATGGAGGGTGCCGCCGCCGGCCTAGGGCTGGATGCGGAGACTGCGCGCTTATTGGTCCAGCAAACCGCGCTGGGTGCGGCTCGCATTGCCATGGAGTCGGAAGAAGGGCCGGCGGAGCTGCGGCGGCGGGTGACTTCTCCTAACGGCACGACCGAGCGCGCCATCGGCGTATTCGAGGCGAAAGGCTTGCGGGAGATGGTAGCCGAGGCGGTAGCGGCGGCGCATGAGCGGGCGATACGGCTTTCGCAAGAACTGGGAGGCGAGTGATGGACTTGGGCTATCTAGTCAATCCTGCGGTGTTTCTGATCGAAACGCTGGCCGGCTTCTACATTCTCCTGGTCGTGCTGCGCTTCCTGCTGCAATGGATGGGCGCCGACTACTATAACCCTCTGTCGCAATTCATCGTCAAAGTCACCCATCCGCCGCTCCGGCTGTTGCGGCGCTTCATTCCCCCGATTGGCCGGATCGATACCGCATCGCTGATATTGATGCTTGCGCTGCAAATGCTGGCGACCTATCTGGTGTTCGTGCTCCAAGGCGTGGCCGGCGTGTCGATCGCCTCGCTGGCGGTTTGGTCCATCCACGATCTGCTGGACTTGGTGTTCAATATCTTCTTCTTCTGCATCATCGCCCGGGCGCTGTTGAGCTGGTTCGGGCGGATGTCCTACAACCCCGCCGCCGCGCTTTTGACCGGCCTGACCGAACCCCTGCTGCGCTTCAGCCGCCGCCTGCTGCCATCGGCAGGAGGACTCGACCTATCGCCCATGCTGCCGCTGATCGGCATACAGCTGGCCAGGATGCTGATCCTGCCGCCGCTGCAGCAGCTTGCCGCAGTATTGAACTAAGGCGGAAGCCGCCGGTCGAATCCCGATAATTTGGTCGCTTCCTTAGTTTCCAAAACTAAGGGCGGGTTGAAATCCATGACGTTTGCGCGCATGCCCCAGATCAGGGTGAGCAGTGCCGGCGTCGAGCTTGCAGCGGCAAATGGACTACCTGATATTCTGTTCCGGTATTGCATTCGTGCTTCCGGCATTGGCCTGCGCCTTTCTGGGCCGCGGCCGTACCAGCTATCGGCCTTGGATTTGGCTGTTGGGCTTCGGCCTGTTTTATGGCCTCGGACGCTGGCTCGATTTGATTCTGCTCAGCTTCGGTCGCTCAGCGCCGGTGGCGGACCTTCGCCTCGCCCTGCTGGCTGTGGGCCTATCTGTGCTTGCTGGAATTTGGCAGGGACGGCGGCATCCGCCTGGGCGGGCAAAACAAACCGGGGGCATGGTGTTACGGGGTGCTGCTGCTCGGGGTGGCGATCGCCAGCTTCGCGTCGCCTGCCTGGCTGAATCCTTCGATCCATTATTTCTTGGGTTGCCCGGCCGGCGCGTGGGCCGCGTGGACACTGCACACCGCCGCGGGGCGAGACCGATCCATTAACCGGTGGCTGGACCTTGCCGCCGCCGTCATGGCGGTTTTCGGCATCATAATCGGCTTTGCGGTTTCGCCTGCGCCGTTTTTTCCGGCATCGGTTTTCAATGAAGCCTCGTTCCGGGCGTCGACAGGATTTCCCGTTTCGTTGGCGGAGGGCTTCTGCGCCATAGCCTTCCTGGCTGCCATGGCGCTGCACGGGTGTCGGCTCGCCGCGCTTTCGTGCGATCCGGAGCCGAGGGCATCGTGGGCTCCCCACGGCTGGAAACCGGCTTTGACGGCCCTGGTTTTGCTTGCGGGCGGATGGGGCGTCGCGGGCGTGAGCCAACGGTTCGCGGAGTCCGAGATACGCGACGAATTGCGCGGCAGGGCACTTGCGCTGGCTACGCTGATCACACCCGAGCGGCTACACGGCTTGTCGTCCGCCAATTCGGCCGGCAATGGAGAGTCTTTGCCGGGCCAACTTGCCGCCTTGTTGCAAGCCGATCCGCGCCTGCAGCGGCTGAGCCTCATTTTGCCGGGTCCGGTGTCCGTCGCGAAGCTCGATCTGCCGCCCGGAGGTAACCGGTTGGTTGCCGCCCGCAATGTCGAAAACAGCGGCTACGAGTTCGCCGCCTTTGCGCCTATCCATGATTTGCGGAGCGGACGCCTCCTGGGATTGCTGGGCCTACACGGCGATGCGGAAGCGTCGAAACGCCATATCGCCGAACACCGCCTGACGGCCATGGGAGCGACCCTATTGGCGGTGCTCCTGATGCTTGGCGTCGCTGCGAGCCGACAGCGGCTGTGGGACGCTGCGCTGAGCATTTCCCGCAGCGAGCGGCGCTACCGTATCGTCGCCGATTTCAATTACGACTGGGAATACTGGCAGGTGCCGGACGGGGCCCTGCGCTACGTATCTCCCTCCTGCGAAAGGATTACCGGCTATAGCGCGGACGCCCTCCTGAACGAACCCGCGTTGCTGGAGCGCATGATCCACCCCGAGGACCGGTACCCGCTTCATGGTCGTCCGTGCCCATCCGCCGGGCCGGCAGCCGAGGTGGAAGCCGATTTCCGCATCGTCAGAGCCGACGGCGAGATTCGCTGGATCGGGCATGTCAGCCGCCCGATTTACGGCGAGCACGGTGAATTTCTGGGGCTGCGGGTCAGCAACCGCGACATCACGCTGCGCAAACGGGCCGAGGAGGCTTGGCGGCGGGGAGAACTCCATCTGCGCGAAGCCCAGCGTTTGGCGAACCTCGGCAGTTGGGAACTGGACTTGCTTAGCGGCCGGTTGGAATGGTCGGAGCAGGTGTTCCGCATCTTCGAAATCGATCCGCAGCAGTTCGGCACTTCCTACGCGGCATTTATCGCCCTGGTGCATCCGGAAGACCGCGAGGCGGTGAATCACGCTTATACCCAATCGGTTGCGGATCGGCTGCCCTACTCGATCGTACACCGCCTGCTGATGCCGGATGGACGGGTCAAGCATGTCTGCGAACGCGGCGAAACCTACTATGGCGAAGACGGCCAGCCCTTGCGCTCAATGGGTACGGTGCAGGACATCAGCGAGCAGCGCAGGCTGGAAAACGACTCCCGCCAGCTCGCCTCCATCGTCGAGTCCAGCGACGATGCCATCATCGGCGCCAATCTGGACGGGATCGTCCTCAATTGGAACCGGGCGGCGGAGCGGATCTATGGCTACGCTGCGGCGGAAATCGTCGGTCAGCCCTTGTTTTGCCTCTGCCCTCCGGAAAGATCTGCGGAAATTCGGGAGGTCTTCGACCGTCTCCTGCGGGGCGAGCATGTCGTTCAGTTCGAAACCGTGCGCTTGAAAAAGGGCGGCACGCCGTTTCCCGTGTCTCAGACCGTGTTTCTGTTCAAGGATTTCGAAGGCGGGACGGCGGGGATCGCGGAGATTTCCCGCGACATCACGGCGGGCAAGCAGGCGGAGGAACAGCTGCGCCTGGCCGGCGTGGCGTTCAACCACACCCGCGACGCCGTTTTGATCACCGACGCCGAGGGCTTGATCCTGTCGGTCAATCAAGCTTTCGAAAACATCACGGGGTATAGCGCCGCTGAAGTGCTCGGGCACAATCCGAGTCTGATGAAATCGGGCCGGCACGAAATCGATTTCTATGCACGTTTCTGGCAAGAGCTGCAAACCGAAGGTTATTGGAGCGGAGAAATCTGGAACCGCCATCGCAACGGGCACGTGTTTCCTGTCTGGCAGTCGATTTCGGCGGTGAAGGATAGCGAAGGCCGGATTAGCCACTATGTCGGCATCTTCACCGACATTACGGAGTACAAGGACGCCGAAGCGCGGATCCAATACCTGTCCTATCACGACGACTTGACCGGTTTGCCAAACCGGGCGTTTTTCCAAATGCGGCTGGATCAGCTCATCGCCGAGGCCGAGCGGGATCAAAACCGGATTGCCTTGCTGGTGCTCGACCTCGACCATTTCAAGACCGTCAACGACTCTCTGGGCCACAGCGTAGGCGATGAATTGTTGCGTCAGGTGTCCGAGCGCCTCAAGGCGAATGTAGATATGGCCGATACTTTGGCGCGCCAGGGCGGAGACGAGTTCGTCATCGCGTTGGCCGACTGCGAGGCGACGCAAGCAGCGCATGTTGCCGGGGACATAGGCTCCGCGCTGTCCCGGCCTTATGCCATCGGTAGCCATACGCTCGTCGTAACGCCCAGCCTCGGCATCAGCCTCTATCCGCATGATGGGAGAGATGCGGAAACGCTGATCAAGAGCGCCGACTCTGCTATGTACAAAGCAAAATCCCTAGGCCGAAACACGCACCAGTTCTATTCCGCAGAGATGAGCGCCCTGGCTGCGGAACGGCTTACCCTGGAAAACGCCTTGCATCAGGCGCTGCCGAACCGGGAGTTCGCGCTTCACTACCAGCCGCAGATCGATTTGCGTTCCGGCCGAGTCGTCGGACTCGAGGCTTTGATCCGTTGGCGGCACCCCGGCATGGGTTGGGTAGCGCCGCTGCGATTCATCCCCGTCGCCGAAGACAACGGGGTTATCGGCCAGATAGGCTGGTGGGTTCTGGAAGAGGCCTGCCGGCAACAGACGGCATGGGCGGATAGGGGATTGAACCTGGTGCCGGTCGCGGTCAACCTGTCGCCGCTGCAATTGTACAAAAGCGATTTTCCGGAACGTATCAAAAGCCTGCTCGCGGCCGCTGGGCTCGAACCTTCCTTCCTTGAACTGGAGCTGACCGAAACTGCGGTCATGCGCGACGCCGGTAAGATGGAAGATATGCTGCGGAAGCTCAAGGCGCTGGGCATCCGGCTTGCCATCGACGACTTCGGCACCGGTTACAGTTCGCTCGGCCGCTTGCGCCGTTTTCAGGTCGATAAGCTCAAGATCGACCAGTCGTTCGTCCGGAACGTCTGCGAGACCGAGGACAATGCCACGATAACCCGCGCCATCATCGCATTGGCCAAGCAACTCGATCTGAAGGTGCTAGCCGAAGGGGTGGAAACTGAGGAACAGTTGCGGTTCCTGCGGGAAGCGGGCTGCGACGAGGTACAGGGGTATTATTTCAGCCGCCCTGTTCCCGCGGATGAGATCCTGCCGTGGTTGTCGGGCGAGAGGACGGATCACCCCTAGCCTAGGCCCGCCGGTAAACCAGATCCCAAACCCCGTGCCCCAGCCGCTGGCCCCGGTTTTCGAACTTGGTCAGCGAGCGGTAGGCAGGGCGCTCGCTGAATCCCGTGCCGGGGGCTTGGTTGATCAGCCCCTCACAGCCGTCCAAGACTTCCAGCATCTGCATCGCATAGTCTTCCCAGTCTGTCGCTGCATGGAACACGCCGCCCGGAGCCAGCCGTGACGCCGCCAGCCGGGCGAATTCCGGCGAGATCAAGCGGCGCTTGTGGTGGCGCTTCTTGTGCCAGGGATCGGGGAAGAACACCAGGATGCGCGCCAGGCTGGCTTCCGGGATGCGCGTTTCCAATAGTTCGACGGCGTCGGTACGGAACACGCGGACGTTTTCCAGCCCGCGCCGCTCCAATTCGATCAGCAGATGGCCGACACCAGGCGGATGGACTTCCGCGCCGACGAAGTCCTCCTCGGGCAGGCACTCGGCCATCGCCGCCAAACTTTCTCCGTTGCCGAATCCGATTTCCAGGGTCAGCGGCGCCTGGCGACCGAATACCGCAACCGGATCGAATGCCGCATCCGGGTCCAGGCCGTAGCGAGGCCATAGGTTCTCCAGGGCGTTTCTCTGCGAGTCGGTGATACGGCCTTGGCGAAGCACGAAGCTGCGGATACGGCGGGGTAGGGCGAAAACTTCCGAATCGTTCATGAGGCGGTCAATGGCGGAAATACGGTGGGGTTGCTTAGCCGGAGACGCGACGCAAGCTCCGGTTCGGCGCGAGATGGGGCCACAGGATTAAAGCCCAGGCCGCCAGTGCGAGCAGCCAGCCGATACCGGCGGGTACGCGGCGCAGTTCGCCCAATTCGGGGTTGCGTAGGGCCCGACTCAAGGCTGAGGGCGAATCCAGCCGCAGGTATCCCAGCCCGCTCATGTTGGCGAATTCCTTCAGTTCCGGTTCGTGCAGCCAGGTCAGATACAAGGTGCCGTCGTTCTTGTGCCGGTGAGTCGTGTCGGTAGACGCATCGAGATAGGCCGTGGTGGTAACGGGGGCAAGGGTGTCGGCGGTTTCCCAGAATCCCTGCGGGCGGTTTTCGCGGTCCAGTTTCGGTACCGGTACCGGCTTGACGTCGCCTACGCCGACGATAAGGCCTTGAAATTCGCCCGGCTTGGCCTGGATTTCCGGCCGGACCGGATCGTCCGGCGTCTGCTGGCCGTCGCTGAGGAAGACCAGCCTGAGCCCGGAATCCCGCTTTTTCAGAATGCGCAGCGCGGAGTTGAGGCCCTGGGCGATGAAACTGTCGGCGGCCCAGGCCATACGCCAGTCGATGTGCTCCAGCACGTCCTCGATCACGCCGGCATGGCGGCAGACTTCCAGGGGCTCGAACAGCAGCTCCACGTTCTGGGTGGTGAACAGTCCCAGCCCCGCTTCCGAGCCGCAGGGCAGGTCGGCAATGGCGCGGCGGACGGCGGCCTTGGCGAAGCTGAGTCGGTCGGCGGGCAGGTTTTCCAGATGGTAGTCGCGGGTGTTCATGCTCTGGGTGATGTCGAGCACAAACAGGTAGCGGAACACCGGCTGCTCTATTGGAATCCGCGGGTCGGCCCAGGCCAGCAGGGTGAGGACTGCGGCTGCCGCTAGTCCGGCGAAGGGCCAGCCGAAGCGCGGCTTCACGGGCCCCCTCCGGGTATGCCGGGCAGGGTGGAGAATACGGAGGATTTGGTGCCCTGCCAGTTGGCTTTTTCTTTTTCCTTGGGCGGCGGAGTGATGCGGAAGGCGTATTCCAGATTGAAGCGCGCGTCCTGGTCGGCGGGGTTCAGCCGCAACGCTTCCTTCAGATTCTCCTTGGCCATCGCGACCAAGGCATTGACGCGGGTGTATTCCAGCACGCCACGGGCATTCCACAGGCTGGCCGCTTCGCGCAGGTAGATCGTGCCCATGTTGTACCTTACCCGTTCGCGGAAAGCCGGATCGGCTTGGTTCTGCAGGGTGTGATAAAGCCGTAGCGCTTCCTGGTAGTCCCCCTCGCGGTCGAAAGCCAGGGCCTTGGCGAAGACCGCTTCCGGCGCCGTATCCTCCTCCAGGCTCGCCTCGCTAGGGTCTTGGATGGCGGCGTTGACGCTCAGCACGCCGATCAGGCGGTATCCTGAATATGCGGCGGCGGCGCTGCCCAGAATCAGGATGCCGGCAGCGATGGTTTCGCGGAGTTTGGCTGGATTCACCATCTGCGCACCTCCAGGGATTTTGCGGCCAATAGCGGGAAGAGCAAGGTCAGGGCCAAGGCGTAGAACACGCCGGACAAATCCTGCTTCGGTATTTTTTCGAAATAGCGCAAGGGCTGATTGGCCAGCCGCTCGACATCGGCAATGGCGTCTTCGACCGCCTGCGGATTTTCAGCCTCGTAGGCCGTGTAAGGCACGCCTAGGCTTTGGAAATACTGGTGCAGCAGATACTCGGACGAGGCGTTTTCGCTGCTTCCCGTCGGCGCCCGGCCCAGCGCCGCACTGTTCTTGCTGCGCAGGTAAATCCAGTGCAGCCGGGCTTGGTTGTCCTGGAACCATTGCCGGAGCAGGTCTTGCGACTCGTCTTCGATGCGGGTGGCGCCGTCGGATACCAGCAGGACGATGCGGGCGCCCGTGACCGGCTTGCCGTTGAAGAAATCCAGCGCCATGGCGAGACCGGGGGCGATGTTGGTGATGCCATGGCCGCGGTCGCCGATACTGTCGATGGCGGCCAGCACCGCCTCGCGGTCCTGAGTCAGAGGCATGACATAGCGCGGCGCGGCGCTGAAGCCGACCATGGCGAACAGGTCGTCGCTGCGCCGCTGCACGAAATCCGCGAGCAACCGGCGGGCGACGGCGTTCTTGGATTCCCCGGAGGTGCCGCCGAGGTAACGTCCGGAGAAGTTCTCGTTCATGCTGCTGCTGCGGTCCATGAGCAGGACGATGTGGGCCCCGGTGCCCAGCCGCTCCTCCCATTGCTCGAGGGCGTAGGGCCGGGCGACGCCTGCGGCGAGCGCCAGCAGAGCCAGAGAGGCGAACGCGCGTAGCCCGCGGTCGAGGGCGGCGGACAGCCGGTCTTCCGGAATCATCGTTGCACTGGAATAATCCGCCGTCGGCTGGCCGGAGCGGAGCCAGGGCAATAGCGCGCCGGCGGCCAGCAGCAGCCACCAGGGCGAGGCGAACCCGAAGCTCATGACGGCCGGCGCTCCAGCAGCCGGGCCCGGCGGGCGAGCTTCAGGCAATGGGCGTATGCGTCGCCGTCCGCATCTTCGGCGAAAAACACCCGGCGCGACAAGGCGAAGAATTCGTCCAGTTCGCCGCGGATGCCGGCGAATTGGGGATGGCGGCCGAGGAAGCTTTCCAAACCGTTGCCGAATATGGCCTCACCGGCGGTTTCGTTCAGCGCCCGATGCAGGATCAGACAGGCCGCTTGGCCGGGGGAGGGCTGGCTCGCCGCCCGTTGCAGATCGCGGCAGGCGCGGCGGAAAGGCAGCGGTCCGGCGAACATCGGCAGCAGTCCCCGCATCCACAGCAGGTAGAGCAGCCCGGCGCCGGCCGCGATTAGGCTCAGGGCAAGCCATTTCCCGTACGGGGAGATCGGTAGGGTCTCTGCCGGACGCAGGGGACGGACAGCTACTTTTTCGTCGGGAATGCCGGGCGGGATCAAGGGCATGAAGCTGACCGGCAGCGCCGGCGCCTCGACGTCCGGCGCGCCGCCGGCGCCTTCGAAGCGCAGCCGCAGCGGCGGAAGCTCGGCGGTTTCCGGTCCGCGCAAGCCGTAGAACACTTGATAGGTGAAGCGGATGCGGGTTTGCTCCTCGTTCGAATCCGTTTCCACCTTGCGGATTTCCGCCCAGTCGCTGAGTGCGCCGGGCGCGGGGAGCGAGGCGGGATCGATGCGGACGCCGGGGCCGGTAGACACGAGAACGTCGCGCACGATCAGATCGCCCATGGTGTGGGTGGCGGCGTGATCGTCCTGGCTTTCGAACCTGGCCGGTGCGGCCGCGTCGTTGGCGTTCATCAGCAGCGCGAAGGCCGCGGCGGTGGAGAGAATGATGGCCAGCGGTAGGGCGAACTTGCGCATGGTGCCGGATCAGGTCTCGTAAAAATACCGGGTCAGCGCCTCCGCATCGAAGCGCCCTTCGAGAAAGAAGGGCTCGCGGGCGCCGTGGCGGGCCGCCAGTTCGATCAATCGCTCCCGCCGTGCCCGGAAGGTTTCCCGGAACCGCAGTTTGAGGCTGGGCCGCATGAACAACCGCCGTTGCCGGCCGGTTTCCGGATCCCGCAGATGGATCAGCCCCCAATCCGGCAGCGACTCGTACTCAGCGGGGCTCCAGACGGCGACCGGCACCACGTCGTGAGGCCGCAGCGCATCGAGCAGGATTTCGAGGAAAGAATCGTCCAGGTGGAAATCCGAAACCAGGAGCACCAAGGCTTTGCCGCGGCCGAGGTGCGGAATCGCCTCGCCCAAGGCGGAGGCGTTGCGGCTAGATGGCCGGATCTTGGCGAGGCTTTCGGCCGTATCGGAGGGCAATCCGCCCTTGTGCCAGCGCAGCGGCAGGCTGAGGTCCCAACGGATGGCCTCGCCGCAGACGATGAGGCCGAAAGGATCGCCGCTACGGTAGGCGGAATAGGCCGCGGCCGCGGCGAGTTCGGCCAGCATCTGCGGCTTGCCCGCGAAGTTCATCGAGGCCGACAGGTCTGCGAGAACGAACACCGGGATCGCACTGCGCTGGCGGAAGGTCTTCACCATGAGCTGTCCGAAGGGATCGTTCAGAGTGGCGTGGGCGTCGATGTTGCGCGGGTCCGGGAAGGTCGCGAGCGGCACGTGGCCTGCGAATTCGTAGCCGCCCCCGGTTTGGTGGCTGGCGTGGCGGCCGGGATGCGCCCCGCTGGCGCGCCAGCGGACCCGGTAGTGGAACTCCGGGATCACGGCGCCGCGACCTTCTGGCGGATGCCGTCCAGGAGTTCGTCGATCAGCGCCGTCCGCCGCAGTTCGTACACCGGGTTGAAGAACACGCGGTGGGCGATGGTCTCGCGGAAGATGCCGTGAATGTCTTCCGGCACGACGTACTCGCGGCCGTCCAGCCAGGCGGCGACCCTGGCGGCGCGCATCATCATGCTCACGCCGCGGGCACTGGCTCCGGCCAGGATCAGCCGGTCCATGTCGATGCCATCCAGCTTGACCCCGTAGTCGGCCGGGCGGCGGGTGGCCTCCCACAGGTCCAGCGCGTACTGCTGCAAGGTCTCGCTGGCCGTAACCGATTGCTGGATGACGGGCGCGATCTGCGGGATTTCGCGGTAGGGCAGGAGGCCCGGCGTCAGGCCGTCGAGCAATCGGTCGGCGTCGTGGAACTTAGGATCGAACATCAGGGCGCGGCGCAAAGCCGGGTCGGCCGGGGTTTCGATGTGCAGTTCCATCATGAAGCGGTCGCGCGCCGCCGAGGGGATCTCGAAGGTTTCCTCCTTCTCCACCCGGTTGCGGTCGGCGAAGACCTGCAGGTAGGGGAAGAAATGCTCGCGGTTGAAGGCGCTCACGGCGTGCTCGGCCATGATCCGCAGCAGCAGCGAATGCACCTGCGGGCGGGCGCGGTTGACCTCGTTGAAGAAGAAGACCGAGAGCTCCTCGCCGTGCTTGAGCACCGGGCCGGGATCGACCTGCGGCTTGCCGAGCTCGTTGATGTAAGTGTGGTAGACCAGGTCGTTCGGCATCAGGTCGATGGTGCCCTCGACGCGCTCGTAGGCGCCTCCTAGGCAGCGCGCTACGGCGCGCAGCAAAGTGGTCTTGCCGACGCCGACGTCGCCTTCGAGCATCACGTGGCCGCGGGCGAACACGGCGATAAGAATGTGGCGGATCGGCTGGTCCAGCCCGATCACGGCCTTTCCGACTTCGTGCTCGAAGCTCAGCGCACGCTGGCGCCAGTCGGCGAGTTGGGTGTGTTTCAGATCAGCGGACATGGCGAATCCGGAAAGTACAGGGTCTCAAAACGAGCGATGCCCGGCGGCACCGGGCATCGGAGTATCGTTAGGGCGAACCGGAGCCCTCAGCTCTTCTGTTCGGCAGCGATGAGGTCGTCGAAACGCTTCAGCTGGTAACGGGTGAATTCTATCAACTGGTAACCCACGTCGAAGACAAGCTTGTACAGGGCAGGGGCGAGGTAGACCTTGTAGCCGACGAAGCCCAAGGCGCCGATGCCAACCAGCGCGGCGATGGCCGTGGGAAAGCCGATGCCCGCGAAGATGCGGATGACCTGGAATAGGATGTCCAGCGGCAGCAGGATCAGCAGCCCGGCATAGACCAGAATGATGAAGCTGAAGAACACGAAAGTGACGAACTTGAATACATAAGCCAATATCAGGTTGATTTTCATATATTTTGCCCTTCCCGGGTTTTTCTAATTAAAAGCCTCTGCCGCGTGTGCTCCGGTTGCCGGAACGCGGATCGCAATGGCAGCGCGCGCCGGGAGTGGGACACAACCTCAAAATGCGCGGCATTTTAGCACAGCCCGATTTCCCCGGCGCCTCGTCCGCTGCGCGGCTCGAAATTCAGATGGAAAAAAACAGGCCCCGCAGGGCCTGTTTCCGAAAACGGTCGGTTCGAAAAATCAGACCAGGCTGACTTGATCGGCCTGCGGTCCTTTAGCGCCCTGGACTTCGACGAAACTGACCCGCTGGCCTTCCTTCAAGGTCTTGAAGCCTTCGCCCTGGATGGAACGGAAGTGGACGAACAAATCGGCGCCGCTTTCACGCTGAATGAAGCCGTATCCTTTCGTTTCATTGAACCATTTAACGGTTCCCTGCTGAACTTGACTCATCTCTCATCTCTCAGTGTGGATCGCGAGCCCAGTACCGGGCTCAGGTTTTCCGCCGCCGTAGGCGACGACCGGGTGAACTGGGTAGCAGGAGAGCGATGGAGCATGAGGCTTTACCGGGAAGGGTACCGCGCTGAATCCACTGCCGCGTTTCCCAATACGCAGTCGGGGGTAGAATACCGAAGCGATTTCAGCTTTTCAAACCCTATACCGCCGCTTTCGATGCGGGCTCGGCCCCAGTAAAACCGCGCGTTGGCCGCCCGGACGGTGACCGCTGCGCTGAAGCCTTCCCGTAGCGGAAGTTCGGCGAGCGACCAGTCTTCGGCAGTGCCCAGATCGGCCGGGACGTCTAGCCAGAGCGGCGGGCCTTCGAGGCTGGATACGCAATGCTGCAGCCCTAGCACGATGCCGCGCCCAGAGGCCTTGCCCAGCGCCTCCTTGCGCACCCAGAAACGGAAGAAGCCGTGCGCCTTTTCGGCGCTGGAGAGTCGCTCGAGTTCAGCGTACTCGCAAGGCGCGAGGCATCGCTGCGCCAAGGCATCCAGGCGATCCAGCCGGCGCCAGGCCTCGACGTCGGCGCCCACCGGCGCGCTCTGCGCCAAAGCGAGAGTGATTTCGTCGCCGGAATGGCTGAGATTGAACTCCAGACCGGTGGAACCCTCGAGCGAGGGTTTGCCGTAGTCGCCGAAGCTGAATTCTAGGGAAGCGGGGTCGCGGCCGAGATACCGGCTCAGCACGCCGCGCAGGATGACTCGTCCGGTTAGGAATTGAGCTCTAGCGGCGGGCGTGCCGAGGCGCTCCATGCGTGCCGTTTCTTCGGCGGAAAGCCAGCTCCGCTGCGACGGCAGGGTTTGTTCCACGGCCCCCTGCCAAATATGGACTTCGTTCCGGCCAAGGTCCGCTGGGGAAGGCTGGCGGGTCAGCACGGTTCGGGCTCGTAGAAGCCGTAACTGTTGCGGCCCCGGTTTTTGGCGCGGTACATGGCTTTGTCCGCCTTGCGAATCAGCTCATCGAGGTCGTCCGTGCCGTCGGCAGGTACGATTTCTATGCCGATGCTGGCACCGAGCCGGATCTGGTTGCCGGCGGGCAAAGCTAGGGCGGCGATGCCGGAGATGACCGCCTCGGCCAGCGTTGCGGCCTCCGCCGCCGCTGCGTTGTGCAGAATGATGATGAATTCGTCCCCGCCCAGCCGGGCCACGGTATCCGAACTGCGGACGCTGCTGCTTATGAAGCGGGCTACGGCGCGTAGCGCTTCGTCACCGGCTTGATGTCCGAAGGTGTCGTTCACGGCTTTGAAACCGTCCAGATCAATCAGCAGGAGTGCGATATCACCCTGGCCGTGACGGGTGCCTTCCCGCGCGTGAGCATAGCGCTCGCGTACCAGGTGGCGATTTCCTAGGCCCGTCAGCGGATCGGACATCGCGATGCTACGGTGATGCTCGATTTCTCGGGCGAGGCGGCGTTCTATCCGGCGCGAGCGCAAGCCCGTGACGAGTAAGAAAATCAGGGAGAGAGCTGACACTCCCGTCAGGATGGCCACGAGCCATAGCGTGCGTTTTTCGGCCGAAGCGATGGCATTGCCGACGCCGAACCATTTGTCGTAGATTTCGTCGTAGTGCCCGCTGTTTTGCAGCGCCGCAAGGCCCTCGTTGATCAGGGCGAGGATGGGCTCGTGGCCTTTGGCAAGGGCCAAGCATTTCCGGGTCGGGAACAGCGGTTCTCCGACTGCGTCGAGGTCGTCGATGCGGTATTCGCGAAGGAGGTAAAGGCCTTGGAGATAAGCCAGGAGCGCGGCGTCGTATCGGCCGGCACTGAGTCCCCGCAAGGCGGCGTCCGGGGTGGCGGCGGCCAGTACGGGAATGTGCCGCTTGCTTAGGAAATCGTGCATCAGATCGCTGCTTTGCACGACGATGCGTTTTCCGGCGGCCTGTTCCAGGCTCTGGAGCCCTGAATCCTTGCGCACGAACAAGCGGTGGTGCACTTGCAGGTAGGGATGGGAGAAATCCACTCGGCGGGCTCGGTCGACGGAACGGAACATGCCGACCACACCGTCGATTCGCTGCTGGTCCAGTTCGGTGCGCAAGGCTTCCCAAAGGCCCGTGTGGATGCGCACCTTCAAGCCCATGAGTTCGGTAGCAGCCTGCGCCACCTCCACGTCGAAGCCGGCAGGCTCGCCGTAGCCGTCGACGAACTGGTAAGGCGGATAGCTGACGTCGCTGCCGAGAGTCAAGACAAAGTCCGCCGGCCGCTGGCTTTCGGCAGCCCGCGCAGGGAGCGGTATCGCTCCGAACCACATTGAAACCGATAGAATTGCGAGCCGTTTCAACCGCACTCCCACAGGGGTTTTTCAAGAGCGATCCCCTTGACGGTCTCAGCATGCAGGATCGCGATGGATGGAACCTCAAGAGGGGGAGCGAACCGCAAAGATGCCGGTATGCGTCCGGCGGGTTCAGCCGATACCATTGTATTTCGGGGCGAGATAAAAGGCGAGCTTGTTTAGCGTTGCCGTAATCCGGAGGATACTCCCCTCGATCCACGGACCTGTCCATGATGACCGACGCTAAGTCGCCTTCCCTGCATTCCCGTATCATCCTCGCCGGCCTGATCGGCAACGTGATGGAATGGTACGACTTCGCCGTTTACGGCTATTTCGCCGGCGCGATCGGCAAGCTGTTTTTCCCGGCGGACGATCCAGCGGTTTCTCTGATCGCCTCGTTCGGCGCATTCGCCGCCGGCTTCCTGGTCCGGCCGATCGGCGGCTTGCTGTTCGGCCGGATCGGCGACCGGGTTGGTCGCCAGCAGGCACTGACCTGGTCGGTCATCGCCATGGCCGTGCCTACGGTGCTCATGGCTTTCCTGCCAACCTACGGGAGCATAGGCGTGGCGGCGCCGATCGCCATCGTGCTTCTCCGTATCGTGCAAGGTCTGTCGGTGGGCGGTGAATTCACCAACTCGCTGGTGTTCCTGGTCGAACATGCGCCGCGCGATCGCCGGGCATTCACCGCGGTATGGGGAAGCTGGGGCGCTTCCGCCGGTATCCTGCTGGGTTCAGGCGTCGGCGATGTCCTGACGCATCTCTTGAGCGATGCGCAAATCCTGAGCTGGGGCTGGCGCCTGCCGTTTGTCGCGGGTGGTTTTGTGGCGCTGACCGGTTATCTTGTCCGGCAGGGCTTGCATCCGCAAGCGCCCGGCGCCGAACCGGCGAGCCCGGTACAGGAGGCCTTTAGCCAACACAAGCGGGCGATGCTGCGAGTCGCGATGCTGAACCTGGGTTTCGGTGTCGGCTTCTACACCGCCTTCATCTATGCCGTGAGCTATATCAAGGAGATCGACCATCTACCCGCAGGCACGGTATTCAACCTCAACACCTGGGCCATGGCCTTGCTGCTGGTGCTGCTGCCCGCCGCCGCTTGGGCCTCCGACCGGCTTGGGCGCAGGCCGGTGCTGATCGCAGGTTTCGGACTGCTGGTATTCGGCGCCATCCCCTTGTTCCAGCTCATCCATTCCTCCGACCCTTTCACTATTTTCATAGGCGAAGCCGGGTTTGCGCTGATCGTTGGCTTGATCAGCGGCGGCATCGTCGCCACGAATGTCGAGCTGATCCCGCCGGAGGTCCGCTGTACCGGCCTTGCTTTCGCCTACAACGCGGCGGTGGGTTGTTTCGGCGGCAGCACGCCGCTGATTGCCGCCTGGCTGATCGATTCGACCGGCGATCCGATCACCCCCGCGTACTGGATAGCTGCGACCGCGACGGTGTCGCTGGTCACGATCCTGATATTTGTGCGCGAGTTCCATTTCCATATGCCGCGCTAAGCCTTGAATCTTCCCTCACTCGCTCCTGGCTTGCTGCGCGACCGCATCGGCGGGTGGACGGCACGCTGGCGCCAAGGAGCGCTCGCCGATGCACAATGCGCTGCCGGCTATTTTCTAATCTGGCAGATCGCGCTGCACGGTAGCCGGTTCGCTTCGCGCAGGAGCCGCTTCGACGCCAGACCGGGGCTAGAAGACTGGCTGGCGCAATTGGAAGGCTTGGCGGGAGAAAACTTGAGCGCCGCCTTGGACGATCGTCTGTTGCGCTATCAGTTCCGCTGCGTGACTCCGGCGGTGCCCGTGGCTTTGCGGGCCTGGCTTCAGGGCCGCTGGGCACTGCGTCTGACCGAGAGGATTCCCGCACCGCGGGACGTTCTGGCCATGCAGGTCGGAGGCGAGCGGCCGGTGACGATGCTGGCCGAGTATCCCAGGATGCTGGGTCCGGTGCTGTCCAAGGCCAACGGTTTCGATTTTTTCCTGCACGATTTGGAACATGCCTACAAATTTTTCGGCGACCCGTTGATGCATGCCGGACAGCGCGGGTTCTTTGCCGCCATCTCGGCAGCGCTCGATCGGGGTTGCTTTGCCGACTGCCTGGCCGACGCGGAATTCTCGGCGCGTTTCGATTATCTGGTGAGCGACATGAATACCCACATCGTCCACAGCCTTCAATATTTGCGCGCTATCTTGATCGAAAGGCAGTTGCGGCAGGAGGGCAAGCGGATGGACGAGCATTTGTCCGGCACGGGCCGGGCCTCTGTGTCCGAGCGCCTGGCGGCGCTGGCCGAACTGTGGCATCTCCCCCCGGCGGCTCGATCGGCCTGGATTGCTCTGGCCGACGGCGGGCTGACGGCTGCCGATGCCGCAGAGGTCGAGCAAGCCATGCTTGCCGGCGCCGGCAATTTTCTTTGAATGTTGGATCGCAGCATGACGAAATCGCTTTACATCGCGGCTACCGAAGCCGACTGCGGCAAAGCGCTGGTGGCGCTGGGCCTTACTGAACTTGCATTGAGAAAGACACCGAAGGTCGGATTCTTCCGGCCCATCGTGCAAGAGGCCGGGGCCGACAACGACATTGCCTTAGTGCTAGGCAATTTCCGCCTTGGGCAACGCCACGAAGAGTCCTACGCGCTGCCGTACCGGGAGGTACATGCGCTGCTTAGCCAGAACCGGACCGACGAGATGCTGGAACGCGTCATCGCGGCCTACAAGAGGCTGGAGCAAAACTGCGATTTCATCGTCTGCCTGGGCACCGATCTGCTCGGCGAAATGGCCGCGCTGGAATTCGAGCTGAATTGCGAAATCGCGCGCAATCTCGGCGCCCCCATGCTGCTGGTGGGCAGCGCCTTGGGCAAGACCTTGGAGGATGCGGTCAATCCCCTGGTCATCGCCGCGGACGCTTGCCGCGACCGGGGCGGCCAAGTGGCCGGCGTGATCCTGAACAAGGCCGATCCGCAGGATCTGGACCGATACCGCGAAGCCTTGTCCGGGCAGTTGGGCGACAGGGTCGGCCTGCAGGCCGTGATCCCTTTCGACGCCAAACTCGGCAGTCCGACCGTCCGGGAAATCTCCGGGCAACTGGGTGCCGAGGTCTTGGGGGGCCACGACCGCCTGGACGGCCTGGTGTCCGGCTACCTGGTGGCGGCCATGCAGCTGCAGCATGCGCTCACCTGGCTGCAGGAGGGGCAGCTGGTCATCACCCCCGGCGACCGTGGGGACATCATAATTGGCATGATGCAGGCCGACCGCTCGGCCCGTTACCCTTCGCTGGCCGGGCTGCTGCTGTCGGGCGGCCAGCGCCCCGAGCCTTCGATCTTGAGCCTGATCGAAGGCTTGCCGGATTCATTGCCCATCATCGCCGTGCCTGCCGATACCTACAACACGGCGACCCAGGCACGCCAGGTCAAGAGCAAGCTGAGCGTGGGCGACCGCGGAAAAATCGAGCGCAGCATCACCGCATTCAACGATCATCTGGATGTAGAGCGGCTCGAGTCCCAGCTCAGCAACGTCAGCTTCAAGGGTGTCACGCCCCGGATGTTCACCTACAACCTGATGCAGCGCGCCAAGGCGGACAAGCGCCACATCGTCCTGCCCGAACCCACCGATCCCCGGATTCTGCGGGCCGCGGCCCTGCTCACCGAGCGCGAGGCCGTCCGCCTCACCTTGCTGGGCTCCAGGCAGGAGGTGGAAAAGGTGGTCAAGCGCCACGCCATCCGCTTGGACCCGGAGGCCTTGGACATCGCCGATCCGGCCACCGATGCCAGGCGCGAAACCTACGCGGAAACTTTCTTCGAGCTGCGGCGGCACAAGGGCATGACCCCGGACTCGGCGCTCGACTGCATGCTGGACGTATCTTATTTCGGCACCATGATGGTTTATCGGGGCGATGCCGACGGCATGGTGTCCGGCGCCATCCACACTACCCAACACACCGTGCTGCCGGCGCTGCAGATCATTAAGACCCGGCCGGGCTGCTCGATCGTGTCTTCGGTGTTTTTCATGTGTCTGGACGACGGCGTGGTGGTATACGGCGATTGCGCCGTCAACCCCAATCCCAGCGCGGAACAGCTAGCGGAAATCGCCATCAGTTCCGCCGATACCGCGCGGATGTTCGGCATCGAACCCAGGATCGCCCTGCTGTCCTACTCCTCGGGTACGTCAGGGACGGGGGCAGACGTCGAACGGGTGCGGGAAGCGACCCGCATCGCCCGGGAACGCCGGTCCGATCTGCTGCTAGAAGGGCCGATCCAGTACGATGCCGCCGTCGATGCCGGCGTCGCTGCCCAGAAAATGCCGGGTTCGCCAGTGGCCGGCTGCGCCACCGTGTTCGTCTTTCCCGATCTGAACACCGGCAACAACACCTACAAAGCCGTTCAGCGGGAAACCGGCTCGCTGGCGATCGGTCCCATCCTGCAAGGTTTGGCCAAACCCGTGAACGACCTCAGCCGCGGCTGCACCGTCGGAGACATCGTCAATACCGTCGTGATTACGGCGATTCAGGCTCAGGGACGGGACCAGGCGAATGCGCGGTAGCCGCACGTAACCCTGAGCCCGAAGGCGGGTTGCGTCTACCCATCCTCTAGATCCGGCACGGCGGATTCCTTGATCTGCACATGCAGCGCGCGCTCGGCGTCGACCTGAGGCTGCACCACGGTTTTGGAATAACCGAGGAGGTTCAAAACCTCAGCCGCGATTACCAGGCTCGATTCCAGCATTTCCGGAATGACGTAATCGGCGCCGGCCGCGATCAGCTCGGCGTGGTCGGTCTCGTTCTGGGTCCGAACCACGATCGGCAGGGTGTAGCCCTGCCGCCTGATCTGAGTGATGATCCGCTGTGCTTCGTTTAAGGATTTGAAGGTGAGGATGGCGAGCCGGGCGCGTTCCATGTGGCAGCGGCGCAGCAGATCCAGCCGCGCGCAGGAGCCGTAGATCACCGGGTCGCCGGCCGCGCGCCCTTCCTTGATCCGTTTGCTGTCGGGATCCAGTGCGATGTAGGGGACGCCGTTATTTTTGAGAAACTTGCCGATCATCTGGCCAACCCGTCCATAGCCCGCCAGGATGATGTGATCGGACAAATGCGGCGGAATCCTGCTCAGCTCGCGGTCGCGGCCCGAGACTCGCTGGCCGGCCAGGCGCGCCACCCATTGGCTAATCTCGAAGCTGTAACGGATCAGCCAGGGCGACAGGATCAGGCTGCCGACGATGATGGCCAGCGCCAGGGATGAGATGCGGGGTGGCAACACATTGAGCTGCGCGCCCAGCGTGATGAGCGCCAGGCCGAATTCGCTGGCCTGCGCCAGGATAACCCCGGTCTTGGAAGCGGTCGTGACGGATTCGCCCATCAGGCGGCCGGCAAGGGTGATGATGGCCGATTTAGCGAGAATCAACAGGGCGATGCCGAGCAGGACGATGCGGCCGTCTTCGGCAAGTATGTCGAAATCGATCTGCATGCCGACGCTGGCGAAGAACACGCCCATCAGGATGTCTTTGAAGGGCCGGATATCCGCTTCCACCTGGTGTTTGAATTCGCCCTCGCCCAGCATCACCCCCGTCAGGAACGCGCCCAGTGCCATGGAAAGCCCGAAGGCCTGAGTCAGCCAGGCGGAAAGCAGGATGATGGCGAGCACGGTCAGCACGAACACCTCGTCCGAGCGCCCGCGGGCCACTTCGTGAAAGATGGGCGGCAGCAGCCATTTGCCGGCGCCGATCAGGATCATGACCAACACGGCCCCTTTTTCAACGACTTGCAGCAGCTGCTCATGGACGGAAGGCTCTCCGCTCCCGGCCAGCGCTGGCACCAGGATCAGACCCAGCAGCGCCGCCAGATCCTGGAAAATCAGCACGCCTACCGCGAGCTGGGCGTGGTGGCGGTTGATCAACTTCAGCGTGCGCAGTTCGCGGATGACCAGCGCCGTCGACGACAACGCCATGGAGCCGGCCACGACCAGCGTGGCGCCCAGCGGCCAGGCCAAGCCGTAATGAAGCACTGCGGCGAAGGCCGACAGCGTCAGCAGCATCTGCAGCGAACCGAGTCCGAACACCGCCCGGCTGAGGTGCAGCAACTGCCGGACCGAGAACTCCAGACCCAACTCGAACATCAGAAACACCAGCCCCAGCTCGGATAGAAAATGGATGTTTTCGCCGCTAGTCACCATGCCGAGCCCGAATCGCCCCACCAAGGCGCCGGCGAACAAATAGGCCAGAATGTCCGGCAGCCGCAAGCGCTGGAACAGCAGGACGCTGGCCAGTGATGCGATCAGCAGGACCAGGAGCTCGCTGAAGAAACTGGGATAGAGGTGTTCGGGCATGAGGGGTTCGGATTCGGGTACAAAGAGCGGAAGTTTTCGCCGCTTTCCGCCACCACTGTCGGGCGCGCGGTGGCATCCGTCAAGCCCGTGTTGCTCGAAACGCATTGTATGACACGTCTTGCGGAACGGCTGAAATCTGCTAGCTTTCTCCCTCCGGGAGAGGTGTTCTGGGCGCTCAGCAGGACATTGAAACGAATTCAAAAGTACAGCCGAGGAATGCAGCACATGGGATTGTTCGCCTGGTTTTCCGCCAATAAGGAAGTCGATCTGTTTGCCAAGACGTTGGCCCAGGACATCGCTAAGCGTTATCCGCCGTCCATGGATACCGCTCAGGAAAAGCGGGTATCCGCCAACCGACTGACCAAGATACTGGAAGATGCTTATGCCAAGGCCAAGCAGTTCAACCAGGAGAAGCGGCTCGGGACGTATAAGAAAGCCAAGTTCGGCAACACCTTCCGCTGGGAGTTGAAAGAGCTGGGTTACAGCAAGGAATTCATCGAGGTGGCGACGGAAGGACTGATCGTCTACATGAGCAGGAAGTAGACGGGGCCGTCAGAGGGCATGCTCGTCCAGGTCTTTAAGCACGCTGTGAGCGCTCTAACCGAACGCGGCAGCCGTCGATCCGCCGACCTCGCCAGTCTCCTGGAAAACGCCTGCGCACTAGCCGCCGCAGGCGATTCCTCGGCGGCTGAAGCGGCCTTTGCCGCCATTCTTCGGCAGTCGCCGGCCTCGGCCGAGGCTTTGCACGGCTTGGGACGATTGCAGGGCATGCGCGGCGAATGGGCTCTTGCGGGGCAAAACCTGGCCAAGGCCGTCCAGCTCAGGCCCGAGTTTGCCGAGGCCTGGGTCGATCTGGGCAATGTTCACCAAATGTCCGGCAGCTTGGAAGATGCCATGGCAGCGTATCGGCGAGCCTTGACGGCGGACGACACCAACGCCTTGGCCTGGTGCAATCTCGGCATATGCCAGCAGAAGCGCACGGAGTTGGCCGAGGCCTCCAGCAGCTTCCGCCGGGCACTGGAGCTGAATCCACGTTTCGGGTTGGCTTTGCGGCATTGGGTGAGTCTCCAGGAAATGCTGGCTTGGCCGAAGGACGCTCACGACCTCCTGGAACGAAGGGCTCGCGCGGCGCCGGACGATGGCGAAATTCAAGCCGCCCTAGGATTCATGCTGCTCAAGCATGGCTTTCGTCCGGCCGAGGCGGTCGCGCATTTCGACCGAGCACTAGCACTGGGCGCTACGGGGGCCGAATTGCACGGCAATCGAGGTATCGCCCTCCAGGATCTCGGCCGTATCGACGACGCGCTGGCTGCTTATGAAACGGCCCTGGCGCTGGAACCCGAGAACCGATCCGTGCGTTTCCACCGGGCCCTCGCGCGGCTACTGGTTCACGATTTCGAAAACGCCTGGGCCGACTACGAACTTCGCCTGCTCAGCGAGGACCACCCTCGGCGTGCATTTCCCTATCCGCGCTGGGACGGCTCCGGCCTGAGCGGCAAGACTATTCTGGTTTACGCCGAACAGGGCTTGGGCGACGAAATCATGTTCGCCTCCTGCCTGCCCGACGTCGTCGCCCGGGCCGGGCATTGCGTGATCGAGTGCAACGAGAAATTGGCGCCGATTTTCCGGCGTTCGTTCCCGACCGCTACGGTGCACGGCGGCAGCCAGCACGACGACCAGGCGTGGCTATCCCAGATGTCTCCGATTGACTGTTGCACTCCTATAGGCAGCCTGCCGCTTTACTTCCGCAACCGCCTCGCCGACTTCCCCTCGCACGATGGATATCTCAAGGCCGATGAAGAGCGCGTGGCACATTGGCGCCAGGTGTTGGAATCGCTAGGCCCAGGATTGAAGGTAGGCATTTCCTGGAGAGGCGGCACATGCCAAACCCGGCAGAGCTACCGCTCCCTTCCCTTGGAATCGCTAGCGCCGATCCTTGAAGTCGACGGTACGCATTTCGTCAATCTGCAGTACGGCGAATGCCGACAGGAGATTGCAAAGCTCCAGGCGGCACAAGACTTGACCGTACATGATTTCCCGGAGGCCATCGCCGATTACGATGAAACCGCTGCCTTGGTAACCGCGCTGGATCTGGTCATCAGCGTCTGCACGGCGGCGGTTCAACTGGCCGGAGCGCTGGGCAGGCCGGTCTGGGTGCTGGCGCCGGCCGGGCCCGAGTGGCCGTTCGGGATCGTCGAGTGCCCGATGCCCTGGCATCCGAGCTGCCGCGTTTTCAGGCAGTCTGCGCCATTAGCTTGGGAAGACGTCGTTTTTCGCGTGAGGAATGAATTGATCGCGTGTCTCGATGAAAATTAGCTGGATCACTTTTGCCAGTCTCCGAGCGGAAAACGGCAAAATCGCATCGGATATGGCAAGCGCGCGCTATCGCATGCTCCTGCCGGGCGAGTATCTTCGAGGTCAGGGACACGAGATAGCATTTCACAGCATCGGCTTGGATGTGTGCTGGGAATCCTATCCCCGCGATTCGCTGGATGCCGATGTCGTCATCTTTTCGAAGAGTTTCAACAGAGCGAACGAGGAGGCGGCATCTTTCGCCAGAGCGAACGGTGCCAAAGTCATTTTCGACGTCAGCGACAACCATTTCAGAAACCCTGAGTTAAGCGGCCATTACCACGCCATGGCTGTCATGGCGAATCAGGTGACCGTGCCGACTGCAGCGATGGGCAAAGCCGTTTCCGAGCACACCGGTATCGCTCCCGCCATCATCCCCGATCCGGTTGAGGGACAGAGAAAGTTGCCTGCCGCCATCGAATACGGCAAACGGCGCTTCGGGCTGTTTCCTGCACGTAGACAAGCCGTGCGTCTGCTCTGGTTCGGGCATCCGTCCAACCTGCCCGCCTTACTGGAAATAATGCGTTCTCTTATGGCCTTGGCGAAGGAATATCCGATAGCGCTGGACATCGTCACCTCCAGGAATGCCTTGCTAGAAGGAGTGCTGTGGAAGCAGGCGATGGAGGGAGGGAAAGACTTTCGCCTCTCGTTTTCCGAATGGTCCCCCCAGGCAATGGAAAATGCTCTGGATCGTTGCGATTTGGTAATTATCCCCAGCGACATCGAGGGGACTAGGGAGTCCGTTAAAAGCCACAACAGGCTGGCTGAGGCGCTTTGGGCGGGTAAATATGTCGTTGCTCATCCGCTGCCGGCCTACCAGGATTTCATCGACTGGGCATGGATCAGCGAGGATCTGATTGCGGGAATCAAATGGGCGTTGACGCATCCGGATATGGCGTCCGCCCAAGTGGCGCAAGCACAGTCGTTCATAGAAGATCACTTCTCGCCCGAAAACATTGGCGCACGCTGGGCGGAGGCTATCTCCGAAGTAAACCAAGGTACGCAGCGCAACGAGATACCGGTCGGCATCTTAACGGTCGCCGATCCGACCCGGTTGAATCTCGGCTGCGGGGACAAAGTACTTACGGGGTACCTGAATTTTGATGTTGCAGCTAGCCGTGACGGGAAGAAACCAGACATTATTTGTGACCTTCGTACCTTGCCGATTGAGGACGACTCAGCGGACGAAGTCCTTTCCGTTCATGTCGTCGAGCATTTTTGGCGGTGGGAGGTCCAAGATGTATTGCGGGAATGGATTAGGGTTTTGAAGCCTGGAGGCACGATGATCGTGGAATGCCCGAATCTGATGGCTGCGTGTCAGGAAATCATCAGGCATCCCGAAAGCGTCAAAGGGGAGGGGATGGAGTGCCGGAGATCGATGTGGGTTCTATATGGAGATCCTTCCTGGCACGATCCGCTGATGGTTCATCGCTGGGGCTACACGCCAGAGAGCCTAGCGGACCTGATGCGGCAATCTGGGTTAACTCACGTTCGTCAGGAGCCTGCCCAATTCAAGTTAAGAGAGCCTAGGGATATGCGGGTGGTCGGCATGAAGCCTCATTCTTCCTGATGCTGCCGGGCCTAGCGTTGCAGAGATAGGGATACCTACTCCGCTGTATCCAGGCATTCGCTGAACGGAACCGAAGCGAACTGCCTGACGGCGCCATCCCTCTCGGATGAGCCATGAACAGCATTGATTTTCGGGGCCTCAGTCATTCGTCGAGAGGAATATAATGGCAGATTCAAATAATAATATCTGGACTATTGCAGAAAATAGTGCGCAAGAAACTCAAACCATTCGGGTTTTCATCGGTTACGATCCGCGCGAAGCCTTGGCGTTCAGCGTTCTGGCTCATAGCATCCACGTCAGAGCCTCGCAACCGGTTTCCATCGCGCCCTTGATGCTGTCCCAGTTGCGCGGAGTCTACAGGAGGGAGCGCAATCCGTTACAGTCCACGGACTTTTCTTTCAGCCGTTTCCTCGTGCCGTATCTGTCTGAATTTTCAGGATGGTCCCTCTTCATGGATTGCGACATGCTGGTCCTGGACGATATCGCAGAGCTTTGGGCTTTGCGAGACGAGCGCTACGCCGTTCAAGTGGTCATGCACAACCATGTGCCTCAGGAGGAGATCAAGTTTCTCGATGCAGCGCAGACCAAATATGAGAAAAAGAACTGGTCCAGCGTCATGCTCTTCAATAATGCAAGATGCCGCGCCTTGACACCTGATTACGTCAATACCGCTTCCGGACTCGAATTGCACCAGTTCAAATGGCTCGATGACGACAATTTGATAGGGGAAATACCGCCTCGCTGGAATCACCTCGTGGGATACGACTCTCCCTCCATCGACGTATCTCTCGTGCACTACACCATCGGTGGGCCCTATTTCGAGGAATACCGAGACTGCGAGTATTCCGAAGAATGGCGCTCGGAACTCGCGGATGTGCTGCGGGTCGATCAGCGGCAGGCTCGCTAATCCCATTTGCGGTTCGGCGAAGGATGCGTCCATGTTACTAAGGCTATTAAAGGATATCTGCTCATCCGCCGGAGCGGAGAATTCACGCAAGGATGAAAAGGCCGCATCTTCTCTATCTGAACTTCCTTCTTCTCGGACCGGTGGAGAAGCGGACGATGAATCCGACGGCGCGGCAATCGACTCGTTTTACCGGCAGTTCGAGAGAGGCTTGGCCGAAGGCGACCTTGCAATGGCGGAAACGTGTTGCCGAAGCGTGCTGGACCTGCGGCCCGATGCGGCTCTGGCGCACGCCAATCTCGCCAGGGTGAGACTGGCTCAAAGGCGGGGCTTGGAAGCCGCCGATTGTCTGCGCCGAGCCGAAAGCGTACCGGGGCTCGATGCCAAAACCCATAACCGCATCGGTGTGGTCTGGCTGGATCTCGACGATGGCGCTAAGGCTGAATCGTGTTTCCGTACCGCACTGGCCAAGGACGACAGGCACGCCTATGCCTGGTGCAATCTGGGCATCGTGTTGCAACGGAAAGGCCAACTCGAAGAATCCTTGGCCTGTTTCCGGCATGCCTTGGAACTGAAGCCTGATTTTGCCGAAGCCATGCATAATTGCGGGCTCTTGCTGAGAGATTTAGGCAGGTCGGACGAGGCCTTGGGGATGTTCGAAGACGCCGTGGCGCTGAAGCCGGAGTTCGCACTGGCCCATGCCAATATCGGTGTAGTGCACCAAGACCTCGGCGATATCGGCGAAGCGTTTGCCTCCTTCGATCGGGCGTTGCAGCTCGAACCCGAATCCGGGGATATTCACCTCACGAAAGCCCATTTGTTGCTTTCGGCCGGACGGTTCCGCCAAGGCTGGGAGGAACAGGAATACCGGCGTCTGGCTCCGGAATTTCCGCTTGGCCGGTTCCCGTTTCCCGAATGGGAGGGCGAGGAACTCGCCGGGAAAAATCTCTTGATTTATGCCGAGCAGGGGATAGGCGATGAAATCATGCTGGCCGGATGTTTTCCCGATTTGTTCGCCAAGGGAGGCCGCTGTGTCGTCGAATGCGATCCCCGGCTTGAAACCCTGTATCGGCGTTCTTTTCCGCAGGCCGAATTTGCCGGGAAAAGATTCAAAAGCCCGGAAACCTGGCTGGATGCCTACCAGCCTATCGACCTGCAAATCCCCGTAGGCAGTCTTCCCCGGTTTTTCCGGAACGAAGAGGCGGATTTTCCCCGCCACTCGGGATACCTACTGGCCGATCCAAAGCGCATCACACGTTGGAAGGAACGGCTTAATGCCTTAGGTTCGGGTCTGAGAGTCGGACTGTCGTGGCGAGGCGGGACCAGCAGGACCAACGCGTACCTACGCTCCTTACCTTTAGAGACCTGCTTGCCGCTGCTCGGCCGGCCGAATGTGCATTACGTGAATCTTCAGTACACCGATTGCCGAGACGAGCTTGAGTCGCTGCATGCGCGGTACGGTATCCGAGTTCATGCTTGGCGCGAGATAGAAAGCGACTACGAGGAAACGGCGGCTTTGGTCGCCAATCTGGACTTGGTCATAAGCGTGTGCACCGCCGTCGTGCATCTGGCCGGCGCGTTGGGCGTGCCGGTCTGGGTCATGGTGCCGAGTTCGCCGGGCTGGCGATACCTGCGGGAAGGAGAACGCCTCCCTTGGTACCCATCGGCTCGTCTATTCCGGCAGGCGAGCGCCCTACGTTGGGAACCCGTCATTGAGAGGATCGGCGCGGAACTCGATACGCTGACGCATGCCCCTTCATTCATACACTCAGGCGACATAGAGGTGGCTCGATGATGGCAACGGTACCCGAGGGAGTACAGAGCGAAGCCGATGTCTGTTATCGGCAAGGAATGGCAGAAAAGGCCGCGAACGATCTCGAATCCGCTTTGGCCTGGCTGGAGCAGGCGATCGGCCATGATCCGGAACACGCCCAAGCCTATGCCGCGCTGGGGGAAATCTATCAGCAAAGAAACGACTGGACCGAGGCGGATTACTGTTTGCGGATGGCCTTGCGCTGCTGCCCCGATTCAGCCGAAATTCTGCACAAGTTGGTCCGGCATTGTGTGGCTCTGGGAAACAGGCCGGAGGCGCTGGCCATCCTAAAGCAGGCCGAGGACCGCCATTTGGATTCGGGCGCATTCTTGTCTCAGCTTGCACTGATCTACGACCATTTGGATGAAATCGAGCCGGCGATCGGCATCTGGGAAAAGGTGATCGCATTGAATCCCCAGGACGCATCGGCTCATAACAATCTGGGGCTGCAGTGGCATTACGGAAAGGGCGATGTCGACAAGGCCATAGCCAGTTTCAGCCGGGCGTTGGAATGGAATCCGGGGCTGGCGGAAGCCCGCTTCAACCTGTGCCAAGCCAGGGCAGATGCCGGGGAAGTGGAAGAAGCCCTCGCCGGATTCGAATCTTTGCTTGCAGAAGCGTCCCAGGACGAAGTGAGGTTTCACCGCTCCGTCGTGCTGCTGAAAAACCGGCGCTTCGGGGAGGGATGGCGAGACTATCATTTCCGCTGGCGCTATCGCGCCACTCAGCCCCGCCATTTCCCGTTTCCCCAATGGACAGGCCGGCCCTGCGCCGGACAAACCTTGCTGGTATACGGCGAGCAAGGCTTGGGGGATGAAATCATGTTTGCTTCCTGTATCAAAGATATACAAGAGCAATCGGCGGCACGGGTGGTATTGGAATGCAATATTCGTCTCGAAAAGCTGTTTCGGCGTTCGTTTCCGGAAGTCACGGTAATCGGCGCGGCTAGAGCGCAAGCCGGCCTCGAAGACTTGACCGAGGCTGGGCCTATCGATTTTCAGCTTCCCATAGGAGACCTGCCTGCCTTCTTTCGCACCGAAGAGGCCAGTTTTCCCCAGCATCAGGGGTATCTCAAACCCGAACCGGAGCGTGTGGCATTCTGGAGTCAACGGTTGGCTGCGCTGGGCGCAGGCCCGAAGATCGGCATCTCCTGGCGCGGAGGGCAGGGCAAAACCAGGCGGGAGGCGCGTTCGATTCCGCTCCGCGAATGGTTCCCCATCCTAGCGACCGAGGGTGCGCATTTCGTCAGCCTGCAATACACGGACTGCCGCGATGAATTGGAAGCTGTCTCTAGCGAGTATGGCGTCGGGATTCACCATTGGCAGGAGGCGATCGACGACTATGACGAAACAGCCGCGCTCGTGGCAGCCCTGGATCGAGTGGTCACAGTCTGCACGGCCATCGTTCACCTGACCGGCGCCTTGGGCCGCCCAGCATGGGTACTGGCTCCGCGGATTCCGGAGTGGCGCTATCTCGCATCGGGCGATACGATGCCTTGGTACCCATCGGTGCGGCTATTCCGTCAAGGCAGGGCCGAGGACTGGCCGGCCGTGCTCGAAAGAGTGCGTTGCCGGCTGCGCCGCGCCGAAATGGAAACGGTAATGCACGGATAACACCAGAGGTGGACGACCTGCTCTTTCGGCAGATGCCGGTGTCTGCTATGTTTATGCTAGTGGTATCAGCCACTAGCCTTCACCCAACAAGACGATAAGGAGATGAGCATGAAAGCGGTACAGAAGGGTTTTACATTAATCGAACTCATGATCGTGGTGGCCATCATCGGCATTCTGGCCGCGGTCGCTTTGCCGGCTTACCAGGACTATACGATTCGGGCTAAAGTTTCCGAGCTTATTTTAGCGGCAAGCAAATTCAAAACGGATGTGACTGAAAGATGCCAGATCGACAGCGCATGTACAAATGGCGGTGTAGGAGCCACTGTAGTTCTTGGGGGGAAAATCACCGGGGGTAGAGTTGATGATACCGGTAGTATAAAAATATTTGGGGACACGACGACCGCTAGCGTAGGCGCAGCCGTGAGCATATCCCTTACACCCAGTTGGAACTCCACCTTGGGAACGGCTGTTTGGTCGTGCACCGGAGCTCCCGCGAAATATGTCCCGGGTTCTTGTAAGTAAGTGATAGGTGACAATATTTTGAGAAGCGCCCCGGTTAGGGGCGCTTTTTTGAATAAACTAGATCAAGCATTTTATGGGTTAGACTCACACCAGCTAGTCCAAAAGAAACGATAGGCTCTTTCCAATTCATTGGCAAACTCCTTATGATTTGCCAGTGGCGAACTCCTGAAACGGTCCCGAAGCTCAAATCTCCATTGCTCCAATTGAGTCAAATCCTGGCTAATAGTGTTGGCTAATGATATATATTCGGTTTTCGTCTTGGCGATGAGATCGGGTAGGTCTATATTCGTCAGCATGCTTAGCGTCTGGCGTCCAGCAAGGCGTGGTTGCTCTAAGGTGATTACAGGTACTCCCATCCATAGGGCATCGAAGCTGGTAACTCCTCCGCAATAGGGAAAGGGATCCAGCGCAATATCTATTTCCTGATAAGTAACGGCAAAGTTCTTAACCGAAGCCGCCGGCCGGAGGTCAAGCCGCGAGGAGTCTATACTATGTTCGGTGCAAATGTCTCGAAATCGCGCTAAATTGGATTTGTCACGCAGCGCCATGGTTTGAATGAGCAGCCGACTGGAAGGCACCGCGTCGAGCAGGCGCGACCACGTTTCAAGTACTTCATTATTCAGCTTTGACAAGTTATTTAGGCAACCAAAAGTGATATACCCGTTGCGCTTTGCGGGTAAGTCATCAATATCGGGCATATCTTGATACGGCTGATAGCATAGTCGCGTATGCGGCAATCGATAGAGTTTTTCTGAAAAAAATTGGTCACTATGGCTCGGTGATGAATAGGGGTCCGTGATGAACCAATCCATCGTGGCTAGTCCTGTGGTGTCGAAATAACCAAGCCAGCTTACTTGAATAGGTGCCGGCTTGCGAGCAAATACCAGTGGCCGGGTGTGGGCGGTATGTCCTGAAAGATCTACGAGTATATCGATCTTATCCTGGCGGATGATTTCGGCAATTTCTTCGTCTGAGGCATTGTGAAGGTGGCGCCAGCCATCGGATCGAGCGGCTATCTGCTTGCTCAGTTCGTCCACATGTTTTCCAACATGATAACAAAAAACGAGGAGCTGGCTTCGGTCCGTATGTTTCAATATAGGAAGAAACATGTGACCAACTACGTGTTGCCGCAAATCAGGAGACAAATAGCCAATTCTGAGCGCGCGATCTTTATCAAGTACGTTGCCGTATTGCGGATTTTCCGGATAAAGAGGCATGGCTAGCCGATATTCCCACCGCCGTATTTCCGCTTCGTGGACCTCTGCGGTCAGGGTAGGCTCATAATTTAATCCGGACAGCAAGGCTGAATAGGCATGAAAATTATTTGGTTCGATCTCAACGCATTTTCTGTAATGCACTCTGGCTTCGTTGGCGCGCCCTGCATGAACTAGACAGCGTGCAAGATTATTACGTATACCGACGTGTTCCGGGTGATTTTCCAGCAGATTCTGATGTTGTTCTATTGCATCGCAAATTCTATTTTGCTGTTCGAACGCCCTGGCCAGAATAACGCCCGCAGCAAAGCTGTCCTGTCCGTCCCGAGGTTTCGACTGGAGCAGCGAGATAGCCTGTTGGATGAGCGAAGGTTTGTTGCCTTCCTCGCCCGCGCTCACCAAGGCCGAGGCTAACGCAACGTCGACGTCCGCCTCCGGCTCGATGGTCAAAACATGCTCCAGCGTGCCAACAGCTTCGGGAAAACGTTTAAGTTCGATCAGCGCCAGTCCGAGATTGGTCCAAGGCGTAGGATGTTTCGAGTCAAGCGCCAAGCCCTTCCTCAATATCTCTACGCCCCGTTCCTTGTCTTCTATGGCCAGCAAGGCATAGCCGAGATTGAAATAGAACAATGCCTTATCCGGCTTATGGGCTATGGCTTGGTTAATAAGATCGATGGCACGATGATGCTCGCCTTGGCTATGCGCTATGAATCCAGCCAAGTGCAACGCTTCCGCGTCTCCAGGCGCGCAATCGAGCACGGCCTGAATTAACCTCATAGCTTCATCGAAGCGACCCGATTCGATGAGCGTAGCCGCTTGATTGATCCGAAGGTCTTCGGTGAATCTCATGAAAAAAGACGACTGAATGTGGCGCAACAGAGTTCCGGTAAGGCTCATAAGGCAATAGCAACTTTAGTTTATCCCTTGATGTTAAGCATCAGTTTCTGTCTTTGCGTCGGTGCCTGACGGAAGGCAATCATCCGTATTTCATACGCCGGTGCTGGCATAAGCCAAAGCTCAGAAAATCCAGCGGCTAGCAATATTTCGCCCAGGGATTTCTGGCTAAAGCCGGTCTTGTGGGCCATAAAGTCGTTGTTCTGCTTTTCGATCCTCTGGGCTGAGCCATAAATGATGTCGCGGAAGGATATCGGGCCTGAAGGGGAGACATAAGCCTCGTCCTCAAGATCGAGGCCAGCCTCGATCATTTTACGGAAAACGCTAGGCAAATCGGGTACACGGATTTCGGCAAAGCCGTCAGGTTTGAGAACATGAAGAAATCCTGCTAGTACTTTGGAAATGTCGTGGCGATAGTAATGTTCTAAGTTGTGCGAACAATAAATGGCATCGAATTGGCCGGCCGGCAGTAAATCGAGCTCTCTGGCGTCGCAGACGATATCGGGGTTGCCTTCGGGCTCGATGTCAAGAAGAAGGTGGTCCCACCCCGAATAATGGCCAGGTATGGGAATGGCCTTGCTGAAGCCGCCTACGTTAAGAACCGACGGCATATCATCATTATGTGTCACGGTAGGTGCCCTCTTGACCGGTTAAACATAGATCGGACGCAATATGGTTGCCGCTGGTTTGCGGTGGCGTTGCCTGACGGTCACTCAAAATAATGACGAAAGACCGTCCTTCAATAATACCATTCTCGACTTTTCTAAAACTTCCGGTTGAGGTGGTGGCGATTCCAATAATCGCTCGCATAAGGCGTCAGTTTCGACAGTAAACGCGGATCGCAAATAGCCGTCC
>JAQTYA010000063.1 GCA_028688525.1 Methylococcus sp.
CTTGCTTGAGAATCGAGACAATCTGGGTCTCGGTGAAACGCGACTTCTTCATGGAACCTCCTGGTTGGGCTAAACATGCCAGAAAGTTCTACTTATCGGGTGTCTTCCTAATGGGGAAGCTTACGCCTGCGGGTAGCGGGGCGTATGTACTCCGTACCCCGTCAAACTGATGGTTTGGGTGCTGATCCTTCAGCAACTTTACAACCTGAGCGACGCGCAAAGATCAAGGCCTGGAGATGCGCATATCCTTTAACGCAGGCCGCATTCTAGTGATGCGTGTCAGCCCGGCGGCCAATGCAGGCGGCGGCCGCCGAGCACGTGCAGATGCAGATGGTCGACCGCCTGGCCGGCATCGCCCAGGCAGTTGATTACCGTGCGGTAGCCCGTTTCCGCGATCCCTTCCATGGCGGCGACCCGCTTCGCCGTTTCGAACAGCGCTGCGGCCAGCCCAGGAGCATCCGCCGGCAAGTCGTTGAGGTTGGCGATATGCGCCTTAGGAATGACCAGCACATGCACCGGCGCCTGTGGATTGATGTCCCGGAACGCCAGCGTCAGCTCGTCTTCGTAAACCACGTCGGGTTTGATTGCCCCGGCGACCATCTGGCAAAAAATACACTGCGGCATAGCGCGGCTCCTTAGGGTTTATGGAGGGTCAGAAATCCTTGCGGCCGTCGAAGGCGTGCGAAAGCGTGGTGCCGTCGACGTATTCCAGTTCGCCGCCGAAGGGGATGCCGTGGGCGATCCGGGTGGTGCGGACGCCGTGGCGCCGGGCCATTTCGCTGAGGTAATGCGCGGTGGCTTCGCCCTCGACCGTGGTATTGGTCGCCAGGATCAGCTCCGCGACACCGTCCTCCCGCAGCCTTCGTTCCAGCACGTCCAGTCCCAATTCTGCAGGGCCGATGCCGTCGAGCGGCGAAAGCCGGCCGTTCAGGACGAAGAACAACCCCTTGTAGCCGGTGGAGCGGCTGATTGCGAAGACTTCGGCCGGCGACTCCACGATGCAGAGCAGCGACCGGTCCCGGGCCGGGCTGGCGCAATGCTCGCACAGGGCGTTTTCGGTCAGGGTGCGACACTGGCCGCACAGGCCGACTTTCGTCAGGGCCTGATGCAGGGCTTCGCTCAGCCTGCGGGCGGCGTCCCTATCGCGCTGCAAGAGGTGCAGCGTCATGCGCTGCGCAGTCTTGGGGCCTACCCCCGGCAGACAGCGCAGCGCGTCGATCAGTTCGGAAATCGCGCCGGAGTGCCGCATTAGGGGTTAGAACGGCAGGTTGAATCCGGGCGGGATGCCTAAGCCCCCGGTCAGGTTCGCCATCTTCTCCTGCTTGAGCTTGGCGACCCGGCGCACGCCGTCGTTGAAAGCGGCGGCGATCAGGTCTTCCAGTACCGCACGGTCTTCCTGCAGCAGGCTGGGATCGATGTCGATTTTCAAGACCTCGCGCTTGCCGGTCATGCGTATCTTGACCAAGCCGCCGCCGGATTCGGCGTGGACCTCGGTCGCGGCGATCTCTTCCTGGGTCTGCTGGAAGCTTTCCTGGAAGCGCTGGGCCTGCTGCATCAGGTTGGCCAATGGATTTTTCATGGGATTACCTCAAGGTTCAGTGTTGTCTAGCGGCCGGGTCGAACCGGGCAGGATCTGCGCGCCGAAGGTCTCCTTCAACGCATGGACGGTCGCATCGTTTTCGATTTCGAGCTCGGCATCGCGCTGCCGTTCCGCCTGTGCCCGCTGCTCGGCGGCGGCGGGGGTTTCCTCGCGCACCGTTTCGCTGCGGATGCTCAGTTTGATGGGGCGGCCCAGGAGTTTTTGCAAGGCGTTTTCGAGATTGTTCGCCACATTGGGCGTATGGATCTGCGCCTGCCGGGGGTCCAGCGCCAGTTCGCACGAGTGTTCGGTTAAGGTGCGCAACACGCAATGGCTGGCGAGTTGCCGCGTCATGCCGGCGAGGTTCATGGCACCCAGCATCCGCGGCCAGTCTGCGGCGCCGCCTGCCGCTATCGGCTTTGCCGCAGCCGGGGCGGCTTCGGCAGCGGGTCTAAGCTCCGGCGCGCGGCGCGGCTCCCGGATGCCGTCATCGGCGGGCGCGCGAGCCGCCTGTGCGGCTGCCGGAGCGGCAATCCTCGGTGCGGCTTCGGCAGACTGCGGGCGGAAAGCCAGCATCCGCAGCAGCAGCATCTCGAAGCCGTCGCGAGGGTCCGGCGCCAGCGCCAGGTCTTTCTGCCCTTGCAGCGCGATCTGGTAATAGAGCTGGGTATCTTCCGGGGATAGGCGGCGGGTGAGTTCCAGGGTCCGTTCGGCTTCGTCGTCGCGGCGCACGGCGTCCGGGGCCCATTGGGCGATAGCGACCTGATGCAGGATCGCCAACAGTTGCTGCACCACGTCCTGGTAGTCCGGAGAGAATTCGGCCAGCGCGGCGGACACGCCGAGCAGGGCGTCGGCAGAGCCTTCGGCCAGCGCTTCGACCAAGCCATAGACCGGTTCGCGCGACACGGTGCCGAGCATGGCGCTGACCCCGGCGTCGGTGAGCCGGCCGCCGCAGTGGGCGATGGCCTGGTCCAGCAGGCTGAGGCCGTCGCGCATGCTGCCCTGGGCGGCGCGTGCCAGGGCTTTGGCGGCGCCGGGTTCGAAGTCCAGGTTCTCGAACGCCAGAATCTGGGCCATCTGGGCGCGGATCTGCTCCGGCGTCAGCCGCTTGAGATTGAACTGCAGGCAGCGCGACAGCACGGTGACCGGGATCTTCTGCGGATCGGTGGTCGCCAGCAAGAATTTCACATGCGGCGGCGGCTCTTCCAGGGTCTTCAGCAGGGCGTTGAAGCTGTGCCCGGAGAGCATGTGGACTTCGTCGATCAGGTAGATCTTGTAGCGCCCCTGGTTGGGGGCGTACTGGACGTTGTCCAGAAGGTCGCGGGTGTCCTCGACCTTGGTGCGGGAGGCAGCGTCGACTTCGATCAGATCGATGAAGCGGCCTTCGTCCACTTCCCTGCAGATCAGGCATTGGCCGCAAGGGTTTGCCCCTTGCCGGTCTTCGCAGTTCAGCGCCTTGGCCAGGATCCGGGCCAGCGTGGTCTTGCCCACGCCGCGGGTACCGGTGAACAAATAGGCATGGTGCATGCGGTCGGCTTCGAGCGCATGCGTAAGCGCCTTGACGACATGCTCCTGACCGACGACTTCGGTGAAGTTGTGGGGTCGCCACTTACGCGCAAGTGCTTGGTAGAGCATGGGGTTGCGACGGAAGGGTAGGGAATGGGTGGCTCACCGCACCAGCCACACCCCGGCACACGAGTCCGCTGTTACCGTTGCTCCCTTCCGGGCCTGGCGGGGTTCACAGCGTATCATTGCGAGGGGACCGATGCGGCTTGCCATAGAATCGGTGAGCCGGGTGCTCATAGAGAACGCGCATTATGCCTGCTAACGAAGCGCTGCACAAGGACAACGTATCGGCAGCGCTGGTTTTGGGCATGAAATGATGAAGCCCTCTTCCACGCTATGTCATGGTGCTGCCTCAGGCGGTCGAGACAGGAGGGATGGCGCATCGCCTGCCAGGCAGCGGATGCTGTAGGGGGAGCCTTCGGTCAGGTGATAGTGATAAATCCCTTGGGGAAAATCATCCGTCGGTTCGGTGTGGCCGTTGCACTCATCGAGCTGCGCGGGTTTCTCGCCATTTTTGTCCTGCGGGCCGTAGATAGGGAAGCCGTCCAGGGCGACGCCGATGAGCTTCGAGTGCTGTTTGGGCTTGTCGAGAGTATCCGTAATGCAATGCGGCACCCCATGGTAGTGGTAGGTTCCCTCAGGTATGAATCCCGTGGGGGTTGCATGGCCGTTGCAGGCATCGACGAAGGATACGCCGTTAACCGTGATGTTGTGCTGCAGCGCGATCGTGTGATCGTCGGCTTCATAAGGATTGAACAACGCTGCGCCGCTGACCAATATCCCGATAGGACCGAGCGGGGTCGGCGTGGCGGTGGCTTTCTTCTTGGGGTGGAGCGGGAGGGTAAACGAATAATTCTGCGGCCGGGTCGGATCGTCGCCCGCGATCAGGTCCGCCGCCGATTCCGGCACCAGGACGCCGGGTTTCGGCAGCAGATACTGGGCCGGGCGGGAGTGGTTGGGAACCCCGTCGGATACCAGGGTATACGAGTCCTTGCCGAAGGTAATCGCGACGTTCTTGCCCCATTGGGCGGCTTTGAGGCCTGCCGCCGTATCGACGGCAGGTATGGCTGGCGTTGTTTCGGCGCGGGTTGCGCATGGAGTCCAGATCGCAGTGACTATCGCGACAGTTAGGAGTTTTCTGGTGTTCGAGTGCATATCCATTCTCTATTTCGGTTTGTAAGAAATCTTTATCGGACGTCCCATTTGCTTCTATTCGCCGCGGGGCGACATGGCGCAGCGGAAGCCGGTATGGCTGATCCCCGTATCGGGGCTTGCCTTCATGCGAGCGCTGGGGCGGTAGCTGGCGCAGTAGCCGTCGTCGCACAGGAACGAGCCGCCGCGCTGGACGCGTTTTTGAATGTAGGGCTCCTCGGGGTCGAAGCTGTCTGCGGGGCCTTGGGGATTAGCCAGCACCGACTTCGAGGCGCGCCGGGCGTAGGCATCGAAACGGTACCAGTCCTGCGCCCATTCCCAGACATTCCCCGTCATGTCGTACAGGCCGTAGCCGTTGGGCGGAAAGGAGCGCACCGGGCTCGTGCCCTTGTAGCTGTCCGCAGCGGAGGACAGGGAGCGATGCGAAAGCGAGCGAGTCCGACGAGCCCCTGGGTAGGCCCAGGGCCGGGCGGTCCGCCGCAGGGTAACGCGTTAGCGTTGTCCGGAGGCGGACTGCAAGGTATCCCGAAAGGCCATAAAGTCATTGTGGAATGAGGTGAGGCGACCTTGTTGTCGCCGAGCGAGTGAACGCAGGACGGCCCAGGCGCCGAAGGCAATCACTGTCTCGCAAGCGCGGTCGTGCGGCGTCGGGAACGCCGTGAGACTCACTTCATTTAGCCTCTCCCGATGCATCTTATTACTTACGCTGAAAAATCATGATGCTCTAACTTTTAGCTGCAGCCCGAGCCTAAAATCTTATTGTGTTCCGCTTCACGTAATTGATAATTATATTGTCTAACTGTTGTCATACATTACATTGACTCAATATTTCACCGCCTATAAAGGCCGTATTGATTGGTGAAATCGGAATAAGTTGCCTGGATCATATTTGGTTTTAATCGTCCTCAGCCGGGGTAGGTTACTGCCGTAATACGCATCCTCCCAATCCGTCAGCGATGGATCGGGGAAGTTTTGAAAAGCCCCGCCGCCGGCAATGGGAACGAGGGCGGCGTAGAATCCGTTTTGCCAACGGTGGGCACGGTGCTTGGATTGAAGGGATTGGCTTGGATCCCAGCCTATCCCCAGGTCGAATAGCCACTGGCTACTCCGATGGACGAATGCGGTGGCATCGGCAGCATAGTCGTTTATGGCGCCGCCGGTCTGGAATAGGGAAAGATATGCGCCGCCCTGCGACTTCTCCCAGCGGCTCATCCATAGCCGGACTTCTTCGATAAAAGACTCAGGGAGGCTGCTATTAACGAAGCGGGAGCGTGATTGATAACAAGCGGGCGTACCATCCTCTGCGAGGAAATACTGACCTTCCCAGTAGGGCAGGGATTCGACAGTCTCCGACGCAGGCTTCGCCGCCGCTGTCATAGGCGAGAGGATTTCCATCAACTCAGTTTTAGTCCCATGATACTGGCCGTATATTCTCAACATAATCTCTGGGGGTGAGCCAAATTTCGTGCTCGTAGTGGGTTCCATGTAAACTTTCGAGCCCAGTGTGTTTGGCGCAGCCTCCAGGGCGCGTATCACAGAAATAATCAGCTCATCGGATGCTCCCGTCCAGGTTAAATCGAATACCGCGATCCGATCGACAGGAAAAGTTTCCAGAGTGAATTCCGTATTGACGCCGAAATTGCCACCGGCTCCACCGCGGCAAGCCCAGAACAGGTCGGAATAATCGGAAGCATTCGCCGTCAATATCGAACCGTCTGCGGTCACGACTTCGGTAGATACGAGTTTATCGCTCCCCATACCGCGAGCGCGCATTTCGAAACCTATACCCCCTCCGAGCAGGAAGCCTGCCGCGCCCACCGTCGAACACCGTCCATGTGTGATGGAGCGGTCCACGCTTCCCAATGCCGTATAAACCGCGCTGTTGAGGATGCCTCCCCCGACAGTGACACGTCCGCTGGTTTCATCGTAGCTCCACGCATCGAGCGAAGAGAGATTTATTAAGAGTCCGTGGGTGCAGGAGTAACCGGCATAGGAATGTCCCCCGCTGCGAGTGGCCAAAGGTATGTTTTCCTGGCGGCACCATTGCAGGCAGGCGGCGACGTCATCTGCATTCGCGCATACCGCGATACCCGCCGGCTTGATCCCACGGTAGCGGGCATTGTTCGGTGCGGAAAGGCGGGTATATCCGAATTGTCCATAGCGTACGAGCTGTCCACTGAGATTGTTTTTCAGTTTCTTCCAGGTATGTGGACTGATTTCCGGTACTCCGGTCGCCGCTTTGGCCGTTCCGAACGAAGCCGAAAAAGCGCGCCCAGACAAGGCTTCGCCGGCAAAGGCTGCGCCAACGCCCAGGAAGCTGCGTCGGGTGAGTCTCAAGAAATTTTTGGCTTTGGTCGATTGCAAGGTTTCCATTCAGTTCTCCTATGTTATGTGCTCGTGTTATCTGCCATCTTTTAGCGGCATGCCGACATTCGGCCTGACCGGCGTTCATGGACTTCACTCACCGGGCGCCGACGAAGGACACTCGGCGGAACGGCGCATCGACCGGCGGCGTTTGGATCTGCCAGGTTGCCCCGCCGTCGGTGGTTTGCAGAATGATGCCGTGGCCAGCCTCGACGCCGATGCCCATGCCGACCATCCACGCCGTATCCTGAGTGGCTGCGCTCACGCCCAGGAGGTAATAGTTGCCGGGCACGTTAATCCGTTGCCTTGCCCAGTCCGCTCCACCATCGGTGGTTCGGTAGGCGACGTTGTAGTCCGCGGCAATCCAAGCGGTCTCGCTGTCCACCGCGGCAACGCCGTTGTTGTGGCTGAGGCCGTGGCCCATCTGAACTTCCCAGGTCTTGCCACCGTCCGTGGTTTTCGACACGGTGCTGTCCGTGCCCACCGCCCAGGCTGTCCACCGGGTCGCGGCGGCGACATCGATGAAGATATGAGCGTTCAGCGTGGCGGCGGTGCCCTGCCGTTCCCAGGTCCGGCCGCCGTCATCGGTGTGGAGGACGACCGCGTAGCCGTCCTCTTCGTTGCCGACGATCCAGGCGACCTTGGAATTCACCACAGCCACTTCGTAGAGATCGACGGTGGTTCCGCTGGCCTGCGTTGCCCAAGTTTTGCCGCCGTCGCGGGTTCGCAGGATCGTGCCTTGGCCGCCGACCACCCAGGCATTCTTCAAGTCGCTGGCGCCGACCCCGAACAGATTGACGTCCGGGATCGTGTCCGTTTGTCCCTGGCGACCCCAGGTCTGGCCGCCGTCACGGGATTGCAGGATTACGCCGTAGCCGCTGTCGTGGTTGCCCACGACCCAGGCGACTTCGCGGCTTACTGCCTTCACGTTGTTGAGCCGCACGCTGGGAACGTCGCCGGTCGAGCCCTGGCGATCCCAGCGCAGGCCGCCGCTGGCGGTGTGCAGAATGACTCCGTAGCCGTCCACCGGCGCGGTGCCCACCACCCAGCCTTGGGCGAGGCCTGGGAATGGTGCGAACATCGCCTTTACGGTCTTCGACTTGTTCAGCTTCACCGTGCATGGCTTCTTGCCGGAGCAACCGCTACCGCTCCAACCCTTGAAGCGGTAGCCTTCGGCCGGGATCGCAGTCAGGGTGACGACGCTGCCTTTGGCGAATTTGGCCTCGCAGGTAGCGCCGCAGTCGATGCCCACCGGATCACTTGTCACCATACCACCGGCGTTGGCGGTTACCGTCAGCCGGTAGGCAGAGTCGTAGGCATAGACGGCGCCGGCATTCGACAGGCTGGAAACCGTCGCGTCGTAGGCGCCGATGAAGGCGATGCCGCCGTTTGCGGACAGAGCGGTTTTGCCGAAATGGGCATTCGCCTCGGCGTCGCTCGTTCCCGATTCAGTCTTCGCCGTAAGCTTCTGCTGGATGTTCCAACGCTTGCCCGCCCGGTGATAGAGGTAGGCGGCCCCTGCGTGGGACAGCCCGTCCGCATCGGCGTAAGGCGCACCGATCAGCGCCGTATCGCCGTCGCCTGTCAGGGCGCAGGCGCCGAACCAGGCCTCCGCCGCCGCATCGCTCTTGCCATTTAGGCTCTGGGCGATCAGCTTTTGTTGGATACTCCATCGGGCGCCCTTCCTCTGGTAGACATAAGCGGCGCCAGCGTGCTGCAGGCCGGATACGCTGGCCTGGAAGGCGGCGATCAAGGCCGTCCTGCCGTCGGCAGACAGCACCACTGCGCCGCCGAAACGGGCGCCCGGCTCGCTGTCGTCCTTGCCGCGGCTGGTCTGTGCGGTCAGCTTCTGCTGGATGATCCAGCCGCTGTCGGTGGCGCTATAGACATAGCCTGCACCGGCGAAGTCCCCCGCAAGGTCGGCACCGGCCAGCAAGGTGCCGCCATCCTCGGCGAGCGCGACGGCATCGCCGAACCCGGCGCCGGGCGTGGCATCGCTGGTGCCGTCGGTGTTCTGCGCCATTACTTTTTGCTGAATCTGCCAGCCCGTATCGGTGCTCCGATAGACGTAAACCGCGCCGGGATCCGACTGGGTGAGCACGCCTTCGCCCAGGGCCTGGCGAGCGCCGATGGCGGCGGTATGACCGTCCCCGCTCAAGGCGACCGCCGAACCGAAGGCTGCATTGGCCGAAGCGTCGGGCGTGCCGTCGGTTTTCTGGGCGGTGATCTTTTGCTGAATCTGCCAAAGCGAGCCGTTGCGGCGGTACACATAGGCGGCGCCGGCGAAGGCATGGGCGGAAACTGCTACGTTATCCGCGCCGATCACGGCGGTTAAACCGTCCGCGCTCAGTGCAACCGAGTTGGCGAAAACCGCATACTCCTGAACATCGTCGCTGCCGTCGCTATTCTGCGCCGTCAGCTTCTGCTGGATGGTCCAGCCGGTGCTCGTGCGGGTGTAGACGTACACTGCTCCGGCCGATTGCAGGCCGGCGACCTCGGTACCACCCGCGCCCACCAGGGCAGTGTTGCCGTCGGCCGAAAGCGCGATGCGGAACCCGAATTCGGCGGACTTCTGTGCATCGTCGCTTTCGTTGGTCTGGGCCGTAAGCTTCTGTTGGATCTCGTAGGCATTCCGGCTTTGGCTGATTGCCGTCTGCAGATCCGCCGGAATGCTGGTTTCGGCCGTGGCCAGGGCGGGCATTCCCCAAAGCCCCAGAAGGAGCAAGCAGATAAGGTGCCGCGGACGGCGTGGTTTTTTGTTTTGCATGTGGGTTTCTCCTAAGTCCTTATGTAGTGCAACAAGCACGGCTTTTACCGCTGAGGCACGAACGTGGCCTTCACGGTCTTGGACTTGTTGATCTTCAGGGTACACGGCTTCTTGCCCGAACAGCCGCCGCCGCTCCAGCCTTTGAAGCGGTAGCCTTCATCCGGCGTTGCCGTCAGAGTGACGCCGAAGCCTTTCACGAAGCTGCTCTGGCAGGTTGTGCCGCAGTCGATGCCCGAGGGGTTGCTGGTTACCGTGCCGCCGGCGGTCGCCGCCACAGTCAGCAGGTAGGGCGATTCAAAGGCATAGACCGCCCCGGCCTTCGCTTTGCCGGAGACCGTGGCCCCGAATGCGCCGGTCAGGGCGGTGGCGCCGCTGGCAGAGAGGGCGGTGACGCCAAAATACGCTTCGGCCTCGGCGTCGCTGGTGCCGGCTTCCGTCTGCGCCGTGAGTTTCTGGCGGATGCGCCAGCGCTTGTCCATTTCTTGGTAAACGTAGGCCGACCCGGCTTGGGCAAGTCCATCTACTTCCGTGTGTTCGGCGCCGATCAACATCGTGGTTCCCGCCAAGGCGCATTTGCCGAACTGGGCATGAGCCGATGCGTCGTTCTTGCCGTTTGCGGTCTGAGCAACCAGTTTCTGCCGAATCTTCCAGGTTTCGACGCCGTGCTTGTCCTCGACCGTCCGGTAGACATAGGCCGCGCCCGCTTCAGGCTGGCCAGCCACAGTCGCCATGAAGGCGGAAACCAGCGCTTTCGTGCCATTGCTGTTAAGCGCCACCGAGGCTCCGAACATCGCGCCCGGCTCGGAATCGTCCTTGCCGTTGGCCTTTTGCGCCGTCAGCTTCTGCCAGATGCGCCAGCCGTCGGTCCAGGGCTTATACACATAGGCGGCACCTGCGTCCGCGTGGGCGGAATAGGCCCCGACCAGCAAAGCGCCGCTGTCCGAGGACAAAGCCACCGCAGTGCCGAAAGCCGCACCTGGCTCGGCATCGTCGAAGCCGTCTGTGTTTTGTGCGTAGAGTTTCTGCTTAATTTGCCAACCCTCCCCCGCGCGATCGAAGAGGTAAACCGCGCCGGCGCCTTCAACCGAGCCGGCGTTGGCGCCGTTCGCGCCGATTGCGGCGGTGTCGCCGCTTCCTGTCAGCGCCACCGCCATGCCGAAGCGGCCGCCTGCCCTGGTGTCGTCGGTGCCGTCGCCGGTCTGGGCCGTCAATTTCTGCTGGATCGTCCAGCCTTCTGATCCGTGGACATAGAGGTACGCTGCGCCGGAGTAGACTTTGCCTCCGGCTGTCGCAGCCATAGCGCCGACCAGGGCAACGCTCCCGTCCGTAGAGAGTGCGACCGCGTAGCCAAACTCCGCGTCTTTAGCCGCGTCGCTCGTCCCTTCCCCGGTCTGGGCCGTCAGCTTTTGCTGAACCGTCCAGCCGGAAGCGCCGCGCGCATAGATATAGGCAGCGCCGGCACCGGCCTGCCCGGAAACTTCGGCACCCGGCGCTCCCACCAAAGCGAGGCTGCCATCGGCCGACAGCGCAATCGACCGGCCGAAATTGGCCCCCGCTTCTGCATCGTCGGTGCCCGCGCGGGTCTGCGCCGTGAACTTTTGCCGGATATCGTAGATCAGCGGATCGACCACGACGGGCCATGCCGCGCCCTGGACATCGACCCGGATGGCAAGGGCGTTCCCTGCCAGGGTGAGCCTGGCCGGCAGATGCTTGCCGCGCGCATCGACCACGTCGAGCTTGCGGTAGGCCAGTGTGTCGCGGCCAGCCCGGTCGGCGAGCGTGGCGCCGTGGCCGTCGGCGTCGAGCTTGAGGCCCAAGTCGCCATCGGCGCCGAGCCGCAGCTCGATTTCGCGGGCATTCGGCTGGGGCGGTTTTGCCAGGGTGAAGCCCTGTTCCAGTCCTTCGGGCCGGTTCTCGTACCACTCGGTAATGCCGCCGCGGCGGTATTCCAGCCGCTGGCCCTGTGCGCTCACTTGGGCCGCTTGCACGAGCGTGACTTGGCCGGGGACACCGTAACCTTGAAGCTTCATACCCCAATGCCAAGCCGGCTGCTTCGCGGCAGGGGCCAGTTGCAGGCCTTTGCCGTCGAAACCGACAGCCAGATGCTGCTCGGGATTCTGCGCGGCATAGCCGCCGTTGTGCCCCGCCTCCAGGGTGCGCAAGTTCTGGCTGATAGTGGCTTGCAGGCCAGCGGGATCAGCGGATTGGACGGCGGCACAGGCCGACAGGCTAAGGACTTGGAGGCATACTGCGGCGATCAACCCTGCAATATGCCGAGACTGGAACGCAATTTTGGTATTCATCTGACTCTCCCCACGCGTTTGTTCTTAAATTCCACCGGATTTTAGTTTTGAACCGGTGGATTTTTATGACCGCTTAGAAAATAAGTCGGGTTACCCGAGGAAAAACGTTTTCGCCATTCCGGAACGGAGCGCCGGAATCAGGAAACCGTGGATAACGAAATCCGTTCACGTCCATGTGAACGGCAGACGAGCACGCACCGGCCATCGAGGCTTCAGAGGAAAACCCCCTTACTTTGCGCTGAATGTAGCGGTAATCGTAGCGTTTCCGCTGATATTCTTGATCCAGCAAGTATTGTCACCATCCGGTGTACAGCCGGTCCAGCTCGGGCCTGAATACCCGGTCGCCGGCGTCGCCTGCAAAAAGACGAGGCTGCCGCTCTGGAAAGTTTCACTGCATTGAGTGAATTCGCCGCTGGAGTCCGATCCGCAGTAAATGCCGCCGGTATCGCTGGCGATCACGCCATGCTCGATCTTGCCGCCATCGGCACCGGTCACGGTCACGGTGTAGGTGGGGACCGGTGTAGGCACCGGGGTTGGCGACGGAGTCGGGGTAGGCGTAGGCGCGGGATTGGTGTCTTTGATGATTAACTCGAATTGCTTGGAACCTGTAAAACCCTCCGCATCGTTATGCCGGGTCAGCGTGTAGGACCAGCCTTCGAGGGTAATGGAGACAGATTCGCCTTCCGAGAAATAACCGGCATCGCTCCAGTCGCCATAGTTGGGAAGAGTGACGTTGCAACTCGGCCAGCCGATGTAGTAGTTCAAACATTCGACATATCCTGAGCCGTGACTGGTCTTAAAGCTTGTTGTGGTAATGCTGCTATTCAGAGCGGTGGATGCCCCGGTATTGGTAGCACTTTCGGAGGACTTCAGGTCCGTCCACTCGGCGCCGTCGTCGTCCTTTCTGTACTGAATCGTTTCGTTAAGATTATTCGTGAGAGTGATGTCTACTCCGTTAGAAACGAATCTTGGCTGGGCGGCAATGGGCTTTTCCGTGGGCGGTACGTCTCCGGCAGCTTGAGTTTCGGCAGCGAACAGGCCTGGGCTTGCCAGTTCCGGTTTCTTCTTGCTCACGCTCAACGCCAGGGCATACCGGAGATCGGGAGAGGTGGTTTGCTTGACTATATGCTTGCGGGCGTCGCCGCCCACGGCCACGGTCAGGAAGTTTTGCATGCCGGGCTTCAGCTTGACCCAGCCGGTGACCTGGGCCATGTCCTGGCCGGCGCTATCATAGGCCGTGGCCCAGCCAGCGCTACGGGTATTGCCGCCGGTGAAGGGCGTCAGCCGACTGGCCCAGAACGCCGGCGCGGCCTGGAATACTTGGGGAAACCAGCCCAAATTGCTGCCGACGTCCTGTCTGCCCTGAAATACCGTGAGTGCGGGAATCAGCGGATTGTCCGCGGAAGAGTCGACGCGCCTGGCTGTAGCGGACACCCACACCCCGTTCAGGCCGGCCTTCTGAAGCGCGTTCAGATCGAGCACGTACCAGTTGGATTTGGAGGCGTTGCCGTAGCAGGTGCCGAAGTCCGGGTTATTGGGAATTAGCGGGTTGGCGTAGGAATCGCACCAGGTGCTGGCCGAGAGTGGCGGCACCAGAATCTGGGCCTTCGTCAACTTCTGCGGCGGCGGGGTCACGTCATCGCCGGACCGCACGATGAATACGGGCGCGCCGGGCTTCGCGTCCTGCTTGTCGAACACGACCGTGCTGATCCAGGGAACGGGCGAATCGTCGAAGCCCATGCCATCGCCGCCGAAGATGGCAGCCGCGCCGGCCGGGCCGGAAAGACAAACCAAGGCGCCCGCGACAGCGCGGACCAGGTTTGGGGTGTTGATCGTTTTCATGTTCATGCTGAATGCTCCTGCGGAGGTCTGGTGCACTTACGGGGCAGTTTTCAAGATCAGTTCGAAGCTCTTGGCGCCTCTGAGCGCCGCGCCTTCGCTTTCGTCGCTGTGCCGGGTCACCGTGTATGACCAGCCGTCGACGCTGAGGGCGGCGGTGTCCCCAACGTCGAATATCCCAGGGTTCCATTGGCCGTGGCCGGCAATCCGCGTGAATACCGCCGGGTAGCCGATATCGCCGTTCTGCACCAAGAACCGATCATCGCCGTGGCTGCTCCTGATGTACACGTAGGCGTGATTGACTTCGACATTGCCGGTGCCCTGCGCCGCAAAGCTTTCGGTGGGTTTGACATCGGTCCAAGGTCCTGACTCGCGGGTACTCATCTGGACCGTCTCGTTGAGGCTATTGGTCACCGCCACCTTGAGCACACTGGCCGAGTAGCCGCCCTCCCCGGTTCCGGTGCCGCCAGCCCGCGGCGTTTGCGGTGCGGTCGCCGGAACATTACTTCCTTCCGCCGGCTTGGTTTTGCCGACGCGCACGCTCAGCGCGTACTTGCATTGGCCGTCGGTCGTGTGTTGTTTCACGATGTTCTTGCGGGCATCGCCGCCCACGGCCACGGTAAGGAAATTGCGCCCGCCCGGCCGCAGTTTGACCCAGCCGGTGACTTCCGCCTGATCCTGGGCGGCGGTGCCGTAAGCGCTGGCCCAGCCTATGCTCTGGGTATCGCCGCCGGTAAACGGGCTCAACTGGTTGGCCCAGAATGTCGGCGTTGTCTGGAAAGTCTGGGGAAACCATTGCAGGTTGCCGCCGATGCTCTGCTGCCCCTGCCAGACGGTCAGCGCCGGTATCAGCAGGTTATCCACTGGGGTATCGGTACCGTCGGTAACGCGCTTGGCGGTCACCGAGACCCAGACGTCTTTCAGCCCACTCTTCTGGAGCGCGTTCAAGTCGAGCACATACCAGTTGGACTCCCAGGCATTGCCGTAGCAGAGATTGAAGTCCTGGTTGTTGGAGACCAGCGGGTTGGCGTAGGAATCGCACCAGGCGGTGGCCGAGAGTGACGGCACCCAGATCCTGGCGGAGGTTTCTTTCTGCGACGCCGGGGTGACGTCGTCGCCGGTCTGGACAAGGAACTCGGCCGCACCGGCCTTGGCATCCTTCTTGTCGAACACGATGGTGCTGACCCAGGGCACGGGCGAATCGTCGAAGCCGATGCCGGAGCCGCCAAAGATTTCCGCTGCGCCGGCGGAGGCCGGCAGAGCGATCAGAACGCCTATTACGGCGCCGATTCGGGTTTTTTGGTTCATGGGTTCCATCGTCATACTCCTAAAGTTTCCGGTGTTATTGTCAAACGCTTACGGCCCACACCGGCTTGGGCCGTAAGCTTAGGCTTGATTGGATACCCTCGCTATTCAGCGGAGGTCGTAATGCCCATTCAGTTCCGCGATGCAACGCTGAACCCCGGCAACTGCCGAATCGCGTTCCAGCGCAACGGTATATCCGGGGGTTAGATATATTTTTGAGGGTTGCGATAACACTTGAACGCCGTTGCTTCCTGCGGAAGCGATATATGGGTTTGGTGGAAAATAAAACATATTGCTGCTGAAATTGTCTCCGGAATCTGGGTTTGTCTTGACTTCGCCATTGGGGCTGGCGGTAATTGACATAAAATTAGCGCGCCCAGTACCCGAGCAATACCCGGAAACAAAATCGATCACGAGCTGATTGACTTTTTTCTTGCCGATCTTGGAAACCACCGTAAATGAATTAGGCAAGGCGAGCTGAGTGGCGTCGCAAAGAGCGCCAGGCACATCGGAATCACACAGTATCTTACTGAATGGAATGACTTGGCTGTTGGCTCCCGCAAGCGCGGGTCCTGAAAATATAAGGCCCGACAAGATAAGGCCAACCGTCATTGAAGTTACGGAATAGCAGTGTGTTGACATAATTTTCTCCGCTCAATATCGCACTGGAAATGAGCACGTTATAAATCCATTACCAATTCAATAATTGCGTGCTCGGCTGGTTATCGCCATCGAATGAAGTGGCGGCGACCCGTCCGGACTGCGACCAGGCAAAAACTTGAGGTATTCCGGGCAACCCCAGGTATCCCGTATTCAATTGCAGCGGCGTGGTCTGGCCGGCGAAGGGTTGGTAGGCTGCCATCCGCTGCAGGCTGGAAGGGAAGCTTTCGCTTTCCATCACCATGCCGCCGTGCGCCGAAGCGGACATGAGGCCGTAGACGTTCCAGACCTCGACCGTGCCGGTGGCGTCGCCGGTTTCCGGGGTAGTGACCAGGTTGGCCAGATAGCTGGGGCGGGTGGCGGGAGCGACATAGCCGACGGCGACCTGCGCCCCGGCCGTATCTCCGCCGCCGGCGGTGAAACTAAACAGGACGCGCGGATTCGGCAGGTGGTTGGCGATGTCGCGGCCGCTCAGGGCAATGACTTCCGGAGCATGGCCGGCGCCGGCGCCGACGATCACGTCGTCGAAGTTGTCGGCGTCCACGTCACCGGCGGCGACATTGATGCCATGGGGGAACTCGCCGGCCAGGAAGCCGGAGTAGCGGTGCAGCAGTTTGCCCTTGGCCGAGAAAATGCGGATTTCCGGCGTACCGCCAGCGCGGGAACCGACGACGACCTCGGGCGAACCATCGCCCGCGATGTCGCCCAGGGCGACGGAGACACCTTGGTTCTTGCGATCGCGGTCACCGGCGAAGGCCGTGAAGCTGCCGACGAGCTTCTCGCCCTGACCGGAGAACACGGCTACTTTACTGCCGCCGCTGGCCTGACCGAGCGCGTAGCTCGAATAAAAGCGAGCGGCGCCCAGGGTGGCGCTAGTAGCGATACCGCCGTTGAAGCGGCGGCCGAAGGGATAGCGCTGGGCGACGATTTTGCCGGCGCCGTCGATGACGTTGACAGGTCCCCCCTGACCCGGTGAGGCCGGACCGAAGGCGTTGCGCAGGCCTTCGGCAGGGCCGAAGGCCAGTACCGAGGACATCATGCCCTTATCTTCATGGGCAAGCAGATGGCAATGGAACACGTACTTGCCGGGATTGTCCGAGACCTTGAACTTGACGGTCATGGTACCGCCTGTCGGGACGGTGACCGTATCGCGCTCCGAGACATAGTTGAGCGATTCGGTAGGCGATTCTTGCCTCGGGTCGATGGGCTGGCCGTTTATGGCGGTGACGGCGAAATTGCCCTGGTGGATGTGAAAGGGATGCGGCGCTTTGTTTTCCGTTCCGTCCTGGTTGACAGTCGTGACATTGACCAGGGTCCATTCTTCGATGGTGCCGACCTGGAGCTGAGGCATATTGGCTTCCCCGAAGGGTTGGCCGTTGATCAAATACACTCCCGCATTACTGTCTGGTTTAATTGAAAATTCGAAGCGCCGCTTCACCTCGGCGGGGGTATCGAACAGGATGTAATCGAGGCCACGGGGCGGAAACACCGGGGGCGGCGCAGCCACCGTCCGGCCGCTCACCTCGATGGTCGCCAATACGTAATATTTGCTGTTATCGTTAATGCCAATTGCATTACGCCCGTCGACCAGGTAATAGGTGCCGGATCGAGTCGGCGCGGTAACGGCCAGGGTCTGGCGGTTGCCTGCGGCCAGCAGCGTGTTCGAATTATCATTCGACATGCGCGCCGAGTCCGCGGCTAACGTCATTTTCAAGGGCTTCACGTTGTAGCCGTTGCCGTCCAGCATCAGCAGGGTGGCGTTCCAGGGATTCTGGAGATTGCCGTCCGTTACCGCCAAGCTGAAAAATCCAGTCGGTCCGGCAGCCGCCAGATTCCATATCTGGGTTTCGCCGGGGCGGAAGTGGATTTTTGGATTGAGCTGGCCGTTGACGCGCTTCTGCCAATTCTTGGTTGGATCGATATTCCCTGTGCCCACCGTCGTGAACCCAAAGTTCAAAAGGCGATCGACCCCGCTGGGCGTGTAATTGGTTCCCGAGGCGTCGATTTTCTGGATGTTGACTGTAGTCAAAGTCAGAAAATGCTGCTTCAGGGGGCGGGCGCCGTCGGCTTTGTATCTCGGCCAGGCGTCCAGGGCATCGCCGAGCATCAGCAGGCCGGCGAGGCCGCCATAAACCTGGGGATAAGTTTGGCCGTGCAGGTGGACGTGATACCAGTCCAGCCCGGGGTACTGCTTGCGGGGGATGGTCAGCTGCGCCCGCATGTCCTGCGGCGAGGCGGCGGTGCCGGGATCGTTGACCGACTGGTAGATGTTGTCGCTCATAGACATCGGACTGCCCTCGAAGCCGTGGGCGTGGAAGTTGGTCTGGAACAGCGAATCCGATGCGTGGCCGATGTTGCCGGCAAGCGAGTTGCGCAGACTCAGTTCCAGGGTTTCGCCGACCTTGAGCTGCAGCATCGGCCCCGGAAACGTCGCGGGGTAATGTTTGCCGTAAGCATCGATCTGATAAGCGTTGGCCATGGTGAACGGCTGTTGGCCGCCCGGCTGGGTGCTGTTGGGAAACGGCGCGTTGGCGCTGTACAGATCGACGTCGCCGTAGCGGATCGGATTCATCTCGACCCCGGCGGAGACCATATCGACGGTGGCGCGCAGGCGGCCGTTATGGCTGCGGATCACCGGGATCTCAATCAAAGGTTGGCCGCTTTCCAGGCCTTTCGCATCCTGGAAGACTAAACTGGGAGCTGGCGTCGGGCTTGCGCCTGGCGTGTCGGCCAGGGCGTCGCTGGCGGCCGTGAGCGCAAGGCCGGCTACGACGTATTTCGTTAACCTCATCATCTTTTACTCTCCTCGTTTCGTTGCATCGAATTATTCTTGTAGAACTGCCATCTATTCGTACGTCGTGGCAGTCGGCGCGCCGATAGCCGGGGCAAGCTAGGCCGGCTTTGTTCAACGACAGTGACGCGTTTGGGGCGATGCCTCCTCGGTTTTCCGCTAGTTGCAGGTTTTTTTGGGGGGGCGACGCCGTTTCTGCCGGCTCTCCCCGATTGCGGCTCTCGGTTCGGTCGGTGTTGAGCCGAAGCTAAGCCACGTCAGGCCGGCGGCCAAGCTGCTGACGATAAATGCACAGCCGAACTGAAGAACCCCCGATCCGCTGCCCAAATACTCCCGGCCGGCCATCATGACGCTGGCCGTGGAATTTGCGTCGATGAAGCCGAGCGAGGCGATGGCAAATCAGAGCGGGACGAACAGGGCCCGCTACCGGCGACAGCGGGCAGGCTGATGAACATAAAAGGCGGGCCGGTGATCGCCGTGTGGCCTGGCCGGTGAAGAGATGGCAAGCGAGTAGCAGGACGGAATTTTGCTTGCATTCTTAATTGCATGCAACTAATTGATGTTACTAAGCTTCTCGAAAGTAGAGTCACCTAATGATGTATTGGCATTCAGGCTGGCGAAAGAATGACTTCACCAGCTCGGGTAATTTCTGAATGCGGCGCAACGCTCCGAGGGCTAATCGCTTCA
>JAQTYA010000180.1 GCA_028688525.1 Methylococcus sp.
CCCGAACGGCCGCAACCGAGGATAAATACAGGGCGCTTTATTCCGCGAAAGGGAAGCGCAGCATACAAACTTCCTAGCAAATTCATCGACTATCTCCACAACCCGTTAGAAACGGCCTTAGTAAAACACCGGGCTGTATTCCCAATGTGTCCCGATCGCAGGAGATTTGTACGCTGATTGTATCTTTGCGCCGTCACCGCAATTTGGCGCTGGTTTCAGGCATAAAAAAACCCCGCCGCAAGCGGCAGGGTCATTTGGTATGGCGTCCCGGACGCCTCGGCTCGCTGGCGCTATCGCACCGGGAGCCGGTCGTCTCGAAGGAACCCTTTACGGCTTGGTGATCTTGATGTTGATCCAGGCAGCTTTGCCGGGCAATTCCCAGACTGGGCCGGTCACGGCAAGTTTGCCGTCGGTGCCGATGCCCCAGTCGTCCACTTCCAGAACATTGCCGGTGTACAACAGGTAATAGCCAGTCTTAGGCAGGGTGATGGTCTTGCTGAGCGTGCCGGCGATGCCGTCGCTCAACGCCAGCCCTTTGAGAGCGGTCGGATGCATGATGAGCTTTTTCGCCGCATCGTACTTGTCGGCGTCGTAGCCGGAATCGACGTAGTACATCGTGTAGCTGTCCGGCTTCATGGGGTAAAGCTCGGAATCGACTCCCGCGGGCGCGGTGTGGTCGGTCTTGGCCGGCAAGCCCTGTACGGTCCAGTCGGCACGCTGCACCAAAACGTGACCGACGACGATGTCGGAGTTGGCGGGTACGGTTTGGCCTGCGGCAATATCCTGGGTGCCTTCCCAAGTGACTGGACCGCCCTCGGGCCGCCAGAACAGGATGAAACCGGGATGGGCTCCTTTCAATCCGCCGTCCGCCGCGTCTGGCTGGAGGCTGAGAGTGATCTTGTCGCCGGCAGCGCCGTTGAAGAAGGACCATTTGCCGGTGTGGGTCCAGCCCCGCCAAATATCCTGTCCATCCGTGACCGGCGTCATGGTGTCGTCGTTCCACTTGGTGCCCGTGCTCGGATCGTAGAACGAAGTCTTGCCGGCCGGTGCCGCGAAGCTCTTGTTATAGCCGGAAAAATCGCGCAACGGTCCGGAGTTGTCCGGAACGGGCTGAGGCAATGAGATACTCTTGAAATTAACCGCAGGACTGGAATACATCCCCGGATTCTTGAAGGTCTCGACGACTTCCGCCACGCCGGAGTCGCGTCCGTCGCAGTTGGAATCCACGCCGTCCAGCGTCGCCTCGGTCGCGCCCGGATAGACCTTGGCATTGTAATCGTTGCAGTCCACGTCGGCGGTATAGCTGTCGCTGTCACGGTCCAAAGTATCCAGCCCGGCGGAATTCGCGCTGCCCTTCAAAGCGACCTTGGAAAGCGTGATGCCGTTCTTGGTCTTGGTGCTTGCCTGGCCGGTGATCGGTACGTTGAAGAAACCCTGCAGGCTGCCGATCGTGATGTCGACCGGGAACTGCGAAACATTGATGCTGGCGTCCTTGTCCTTGTAGGCAGCCGCCAAGGCCGGCGCGCCCTTCCACTTGAGGGTGAAGTTGATCGCCTTGGCGTTCCAGGTGAACTTCAGCGTGCCGCCGCCGCTCAGGTTAATGGTGGCCATGCCGTTCTTGGCACCGAACTTCTTCTTGCTGGCTTCGCCAAAGGTGCCCGAAGCCAGAGCCTTGCCTTGAGCCGCCGCGGTCCACTCGGTATCCGCCGTAATATCGGCGATGCCGACATGCTCGTTAAATTCGTAATGCCCGGTCAGAACCAGAAGCTCGGTTCCAACTTCCTGCCCGCCCTTGAGCTTTTCCGCATAGGCTTCGGCATACGTCAGGTGGGCGACGGCCGTCACCGGATGGGTTCCGCTGTGGGCCAGGGCTAGTTGCGGCAGGGCGGCGGCCATACCGGCAGCTAGGAGGGTGTAGCGATAGGATGTGTTCATGTTGTGCTCGTTGTCTGTATCGATGGTGCAATGGTTTAGTTTTACGGATTACCGTGGGCTCCCTTGATGCTTCCCTGCAGGGCCTCGATCGGCCCCAATCCTTGAGCGGCGCGGCCTTTTAAAAAATAAAGCCCCCGTAGTAGGAGTTACGGGGGCTCATATTTGTCGGCAGCCGCGGCTTTACGGCTTGGAGATCGTGATGTTGACCCAAGCGCCGTTGGCTGGCACCTCCCACACGGGGCCGGTGGTGGCGAGCTTGCCATCGGTGCCGATGCCCCAGTCGTCCACTTCCAGAACATTGCCGACGTACAGCATGTAATAACCGGTCTTGGGCAGGGTGATGGGCTTGCTGAACGCGCCGGCGGTGCCGTCGCTCAGAGCCAACCCCTTAAAAGCCGTGGGATGCATAATGAGCTTTTTCGCCGCATCGTACTTGTCGGCGTCGTAGCCGGAATCGACGTAGTACATCGTGTAGCTATCTTCCTTCATGGGGTAAAGCTCGGGGTCGACTCCCGAAGGCGCGGTGTGATCGGTCTTGGCCGGCAATCCCTGTACGGTCCAGTCGGCGTGCTGCACAATCACGTGGCCGACAACGGTGTCGGAGTCGGCGGGCAGCGCGGTCTGGCCCTCATCGAGATCCTGGGTGCCCGCCCAGAACAGGGGACCGCCCTCGGGCCGCCAGAACAGGATGAAGCCCGGGTGGGCGCCTTTCAGGCTGGCTTCCTGCGCATCGCGTTGCACGTTGAGAGTGATCTTGTCGCCGGCAGCGCCGTTGAAGAAGGACCATTTGCCGGTATGGGTCCAGCCGCGCCAGATGTCCTGGCCGTCGGTGACCGGCGTGATGGTGTCGTCGTTCCACTTGATGCCTGTGGTCGGATCGTAATAGGACGTCTTGCCGATCGCCAGCGCGAAGCTCTTGTTGTAGCCGGAGAAGTCGCGCGGCTCCCCGTAGACAGGCGTTCCGGGCCCCGGCGGAGAAGCAATCTTGAAGTTGGTGACCGGGCTGGAATAGGTGCCCGGATTCTTGAAGGTCTCGACGACTTCCGCCACGCCGGAGTCGCGTCCGTCGCAGTTGGAATCCACGCCGTCCAGCGTCGCCTCGGTCGCGCCCGGATAGACCTTGGCATTGTAATCGTTGCAGTCCACGTCGGCGGTATAGCTGTCGCTGTCACGGTCCAAAGTATCCAGCCCGGCGGAATTCGCGCTGCCCTTCAAAGCGACCTTGGAAAGCGTGATGCCGTTCTTGGTCTTGGTGCTTGCCTGGCCGGTGATCGGTACGTTGAAGAAACCCTGCAGGCTGCCGATCGTGATGTCGACCGGGAACTGCGAAACATTGATGCTGGCGTCCTTGTCCTTGTAGGCAGCCGCCAAGGCCGGCGCGCCCTTCCACTTGAGGGTGAAGTTGATCGCCTTGGCGTTCCAGGTGAACTTCAGCGTGCCGCCGCCGCTCAGGTTAATGGTGGCCATGCCGTTCTTGGCACCGAACTTCTTCTTGCTGGCTTCGCCAAAGGTGCCCGAAGCCAGAGCCTTGCCTTGAGCCGCCGCGGTCCACTCGGTATCCGCCGTAATATCGGCGATGCCGACATGCTCGTTAAATTCGTAATGCCCGGTCAGAACCAGAAGCTCGGTTCCAACTTCCTGCCCGCCCTTGAGCTTTTCCGCATAGGCTTCGGCATACGTCAGGTGGGCGACGGCCGTCACCGGATGGGTTCCGCTGTGGGCCAGGGCTAGTTGCGGCAGGGCGGCGGCCATACCGGCAGCTAGGAGGGTGTAGCGATAGGATGTGTTCATGTTGTGCTCGTTGTCTGTATCGATGGTGCAATGGTTTAGTTTTACGGATTACCGTGGGCTCCCTTGATGCTTCCCTGCAGGGCCTCGATCGGCCCCAATCCTTGAGCGGCGCGGCCTTTCCTGCCTACTGCCGGTACTTTCAAAAATTCGTCGTCGGCCAAGCCGTCGCCGTCGGCGTCTTTTACGGCTTGGTGATCGCCGGCATGGCCGTTCGGCACTTCGAGCGCGGGGTGGTCGAAAGGCGCGGCTTCATCCCGCACTCGTTCGTCGGTCAAGGCGTTGAGGAAGGCGACGATGTCGTCCTTTGGGCTTTGTTCGTCGCCGATGATGTCGGTCAGTGTGGGCATCTCGACGACCTTGTCGCGGCTCGAATAGTTACCGACGCGTTTATAAAAATCGATGACGTGGTACAGGCTGAGCGCGGATCCGTTGTGGAAATAGGGTGCAGTCAGCTCCACATTCCGCAAGGTCGGAATCTTGAAGGTTCCGGCAACGCCGGCGCGCAGCAGGCTGGTACCGCCGGCTTCGGCCTTGGCCGCCTCCGCGGACGCCGCCGCCTGGGTCGGGATCATGGCAAGCTTGGAAAGAGTGCAACCGTCGCCGCCTTGAGGATCGGGCTGCAACTGGTCGTCCGGGAAGCCGTAA
>JAQTYA010000181.1 GCA_028688525.1 Methylococcus sp.
GAAGCGATTAGCCCTCGGAGCGTTGCGCCGCATTCAGAAATTACCCGAGCTGGTGAAGTCATTCTTTCGCCAGCCTGAATGCCAATACATCATTAGGTGACTCTACTTTCGAGAAGCTTAGTAACACCATCCCCGTATTAGTTGGTGAATAACTTCCCTCTATCTTCAAATCCGCCCACCAAGCGGGTGGGTTATCCCTGCTCAATGTATCATCTACGAAAACTAGCACTGCGGGGCCAGGAACTTTCATCCATCGCGCACGATGAGCTTGGATATAAGCTGATCCCAAGGCGATACCAATGTGATCAGGATACTGCTTCTGATCTTGGCGGTAGCCGTCCCCTCCGCATTTGACTTGAACAAAGACAATACCGCCAGTATCAACTGGCCTTTTGTGTCCACGACGCATGAGGATCACGCCGTCTATCGCGTCGTCGTTTTGTGCAGCATACTCTTGCCAGCCACTTTCCCAGTTAACCTCAACAACCCGCGACACAGCGTTGATACCGATTCGTTCTTTCACGCGATTGCTTGTCATAGCGAGATCTAACCTGGTACAAAAAATTATATCAAATTGGAGCACTATACAAATTCTGTATAGCATGGAAACATAAACTCTCCGGAGTTATAGCCCAGCTTTTACTTCCGCCACGGCTTGCGCAGTCAAGCTACCCGTATCGTCGCTTTCCAGCCAAGTCGCTTCAGTCTCTTTCCGCAGCCAAGTATATTGCCGCTTGGCAAATTGCCGGGTGGCGATAATAGCGCGTTCGACGAAGCTGTCGAAATCGCTCTCGCCCGCCAGATAAGCCCAAGCCTGGCGGTAGCCTACGGCTCGGATCGAGGGGAGGTTTTCGTTGAGGTCGCTGCGGAGGTAGAGGGCTTCGACCTCTTCCAGAAATCCTTCATCCAGCATCTTCCGGAACCGCTGGGCTATCCGCCCCGCCAGCACTGCCCGGCTCGAGGGGGCCAGCACCAGGCGCAGCGGCCGGAACGGCACTGCGGGATTGCGGCTGCCCTCGCATAGTTCGGTCAGCGGCTGGCCGGTGATGCGGAACACTTCCAGGGCGCGCTGTATCCGCTGGGGATCGTTGTGGTGGATACGGGCGGCGGCGGGCGGGTCGATGCGGGCCAGTTCGGCGTGCAGCGCTTGCCAGCCTTCCCGCGCTGCGCGCTCTTCGATCTCGCGGCGGATTTCCGGATCGGCGGCGGGCAGTTCCGCCAGTCCTCGCAGCAGGGCGTTGAAATAGAGCATGGTGCCGCCGGCCAGCACCGGCAAACGGCCGCGGGCAGCGATGTCGGCTATCAGTGCGAGGGCCCGGTCGCGGAATTTGCCGGTGGAGAAGGCTTCGCGAGGGTCGAGGATGTCGATCAGATGGTGCGGCACGGCGGCGCGTTCGGCGGGCGTGGGCTTGGCGGTGCCGATGTCCATGCCCCGGTAGACCAGGGACGAGTCGACGCTGACGATTTCGCCATTGAGGGCGTCGGCGAGTTCGATCGCCAGCCGCGATTTGCCGGAGGCGGTGGGCCCCATCAGCGCGACGACAGGCGCCGTGCCGCTCATCGGCCGCGCAGAAACAGCCGGTCGAGTTCCTGGGTGTCGAGCTGCACCCAGGTCGGCCGGCCGTGGTTGCATTGCCCGGCGCGCTCGGTGGCCTCCATCTCGCGCAGCAGCGCGTTCATTTCCGGCACGGTGAGCTTGCGCCCTGCCCGCACCGAGCCGTGGCAGGCCATAGTGGCGAGGGTGGCGTTGAGGGTTTCCTGCAAGCGCTCGGAAGCGCCGTGCTCGCGCAGATCGGCGAGCAGGTCCCGCACCATGCGCTCGGCGTCCCCGCCGTCCAGCAGGGCCGGCACCGCGCGGACTAGCGCGCTGTCCTCGCCGCTGCGGCGCAGCTCGATGCCTAAGCGCGCCAGATGCTCGCCGTGCTCTTCGGCCAGTTCGCCATCGGCCAGGCTCAGCTTGATCCGCACCGGCAGCAATAAAGGCTGGCTGGCGATCCGTCCCGTCTGGTATTGCTGCTTGAGCCTTTCGTAAGTGATCCGCTCGTGGGCGGCATGGCCGTCGACCAGGATCAGCCCTTGCGCGTTTTCGGCCAGGATGTACACACCTTTGAGGTGAGCCAGGGCGTAGCCTAGCGGCGGGATTTCAGTTTCGGTTTCCGGCGGATTCGGAACGCTCTCGGGACCGGGCGCCGAATAGAGCTTGCGCAGATCGCCCAGCGTGTCGGCCACTCCGCCGGTTTGATAGGCCTGGCGCGGCGTCTCGGCCACCCGGAACAAAGGCTGCTGGCGCGCTGGGGGCGGGTAAGACGGCGCCGAGCTTTCGGCGACGGGCGCCTCGACCACGCTCGCCGCCTGCCCCGGCCGGTGCCCGGCGATGGAGCGGTGCAACGCGCTGAACAGGAAATCGTGCACCGTCCGGCCCTCGCGGAACCGCACCTCCAGCTTGGCTGGGTGAGCGTTGACGTCGACCAGGGCCGGGTCGATCTCCAGGTACAGCACGTAGACCGGCTGGCGTTCGTGGTAAAGCACGTCCTGGTAGGCCTGGCGGATGGCGTGGCCGACCAGCTTGTCGCGGATCAGCCGACGGTTGACGTAGAAGAACTGCAAATCGGCCTGGCTGCGCGAGAACGTCGGCAGCCCCACCCAGCCGTGCAGGCGCAAGCCGCAGGCTTCGAAATCCACCCGCAGCGACTGTTCGAGAAAATCCGGGCCGCACAGCGCGCCGATGCGTTCGGCCCAGCTCGCCTCCTCCCCGCCCGGCCGCAGCCGGAGGATTTCGCGCTGATTGTGGCGCAGGGTGAAGCCGACGTCGAAGCGCGCCAAGGCCATCCGCTGCACCACGGTCTGGATATGGCCGAACTCGGTCTTCTCCGCCCGCATGAATTTGCGGCGGGCGGGCGTGTTGTAGAACAGGTCCTGTACTTCTACCGTCGTCCCCGGCGCGTGCTGGGCCGGCTGGATGTCGAAATCGGTTTCGCTGCCGTCGGCGGCCACCCGCCAGCCGCATTGGGCATCGCCGGTGCGCGAGGTCAGCGTCAAGCGCGCGACGGAACTGATGCTGGGCAAAGCCTCGCCGCGGAACCCCATGCTCGCCACCCGCTCCAAATCCTCCAGCGAGGCGATCTTGCTGGTGGCATGGCGGGATAGCGCGAGAGAAAGGTCGTCGCGCTCGATGCCGCAGCCGTCGTCGCGGATGCGGATCAGCCGCGCGCCGCCCTGTTCAACGTCCAGTTCTATCTGGCGGGCGCCGGCGTCGAAGGCGTTCTCGACCAATTCCTTCACCACGGAAGCCGGCCGCTCGATGACCTCGCCGGCGGCGATCTGGTTGATCAGTTGCGGGGGGAGTTGACGGATGCGCATGGGGATCTAAGCAAAGCGGCATTGTACCTCAGGGCCTGTCGGCGCCCCTCACCAATACCCCGTTAACCCTACGAACGGCCCGTTTAAAGTGGCATTAGCGCTGGCGGAATCGCCGTTCACGTTCATATTCAGCGCCTTATAGCCCAATTCAAAGGTTGTAGGCAAATCGAATACGGTGGCGTTATAACCCAGCGAACCGAGGATGCCGCCAGTGAAATGAACATTGTCGACTCCGAACCCGCCCACATTGCCGTCGATCTTGACGAACCAATCGCGGCTGAAATCGATGAAAATGCGTCCGCCTAACATCGGACTGGTCAGCGTCGAGCTGCCTGATGCGCTGCGGAGCCGTTGCGGGGTAATGGTGTTATCCAGCCAGATTGTGCGCGCACCGAGATACACATCCAGCCGGTAGGGCTCGGAGCTACCGTTCCAATTAGCTAGATCTGGCGGGCCGCTTACCCGGTACATCACTCCATAGTCCATGATGCCGATTCCGGTATCCAAGGCCATATTCGAGCGGCCACGAGGGCCGGTCTTGCTCTTGAAGTCGAGTTGGAACCAGTTGCCGTCCAGATAGAGGCCGAATCGCTCGTAGTTGGCTTCGAACCGGCCCATGAAGCCCAAGGGAAAGGAATGGGAAGCGTCGACGATGTCAATGAAGTTCTTATCGACGGATTTATCCAAACGCCCCGCCGAGAAATCGCCGTCTACGCCAGCCAGCCACGTATACAGGTTGAGGCTGAAGGCCCAGGGATTAAGAGCGGCCCCGGCGGTTTCTGTTAATACAGGCGTCGCACCATCCGCGGCAGCGGCCACCGAATGGATCATGACGGCGATGAGCAGCAGGCTCACACGCCTGCCCCGCAAACCTCGGCCGGGAACAGATTTGGCTGTTGGATGCATATTCAAT
>JAQTYA010000182.1 GCA_028688525.1 Methylococcus sp.
ATTTTACAGATGTTATATCGTGGATTCAGGAGGCCTCGCCAAAGCCGTGACTTTTGGAATGTCAGGAACTTCCGATGCGGTTTGCTCGAAAATGGAAGGAAACGCGTCGAAAACCAAACCGGCACCCGGTTGCAACGACCTATTAAGAGCAGCCGGCCGGTGTTAAATGAGGCCTCTCTCAAAAGGCATTACCGTCCTGCTGGCAGCCTTGCTTACCGGTTGCGCATCGCTGGAAAATTCAACCATAGAGAAAATCAATGATCGCCATATCGAGTTCGCACTGACTCAACACGACACCATCCCCGTTGTTTTTGAAAACGGACTGGGCGGAAGAATGGAGTGGTGGAACAAGGTAATCGCTGAGATATCGAAAGATACCACGACACTCGCATACAACCGCCCCGGTTACGGGGATAGCGATCCCGTATCGACGCCCCGCGACGGGTTGCACATCGTGGATGAGCTGCGTGTGCTGCTCCGAAGAAAAGGTATGAACCCGCCCTATATTCTGGTGGGGCACTCGCTCGGCGGTTTATATATGCAGCTTTTTGCCCGACGCTACCCAGACGAGGTAAGCGCGCTTATTCTCGTCGACTCCACTCACCCTAAACAATTTGAGGGCGAAGGCTCTTTGGATAGACAGTCCTTCCTGGTTCGGGGTTTACTCAGCATTTTAGTGACGGGTACGGCCAAGGAAGAACTCGACCTGCTGCCTCAAACCGGCGAGCAAGTCCTCAGCTTCCCGCCCTTGCTGGGTAAACCGGTATTCGTTCTAAGCGCATCCGAGCCAATGAAAGAAAAATCACCGTTGGCGGACGATGCCAACGCAAAACGCAAAGACATCGCCCGGCTTTATCCAGGCTCCAAGCAAATATGGGTAGATAGCGGACACGTCATTCCCTTAGAAAAGCCTGAGGCGGTTATCTCAGCCATACGCGAGGCGAAGCCGGCGTCTCGTCAGTCCTCGAACGCCGGGATCACCTCGGTCTCTGCCCGGCCGGCTTCCATCCATTCCCGCATCGCCGGGTGGCCGAGCACCGTGCTCACATACTCGGCCGCGGCCGGACCGGCCTCGAGCCGGTAGGTCGCGAACCGCAGCGCGACGGGCGCGTACATCGCATCGGCGATGCTGAAGCGACCGAACAGCCAGGGGCCCTCGCCGGCGAACCGCTCCCGGCAGTCCCGCCAGATCTGCCCGATGCGGGCGACGTCCTGGTGCACGGCCTCCGGCACCGCCTTGACGGCGGGGGGCCGGCGGCAGTTCATGCCGCAATGCGTCCGTAGGGCTTGAAAGCCCGAGTGCATTTCCGCCGCAAGTGAACGGGCACGCGCTCTGTCCGCAGGCAACGGCGGCCAACCGGAAGTTTCGGGAAAACGCTCCGCCAGGTATTCCAGGATCGCCAGGGAATCCCACACTACGAGGCCGCCATCGATCAGCGCTGGCACCTTCCCCGCCGGGGAATACGCCAGAATCTTCGGCTTCGAGTCCTCCCGGTACAACGGAATCCGGATCTCCTCGAAGGCCAAGCCGTGGTGCTTCAGGTATAGCCAGGGACGCAGAGACCAGGACGAATAGTTCTTGTTGCCGATGACCAGGGTCAAGCTCATAGGGTTTCCTTTTCGTGACGGCTGACGGGGGACGGTGAAACCGCGCTTCGCCGCCGGATGGCGGCCAGGAAAATATACACCCCAAAAGCCGCGAGCAGATGCTTGAGGGCGTGTCCGCTCAAAGGATGGAACATCCGGAAGATGGGTTCGTCCAGGAGTTCCGCGGCCTTGGCGGCAGCATAGGCGCCGAGCACCGCCCACAGGTAAGCCGTGCCGCCGAACCTCGGCCGGAACAGGAGGAGGATCGGCGGAATCAGTACCATCGGCAGAAACTGGACCAGGCCGTAGAGGCGTAGGTCGCCGCGGCTCCGAGCCTCGGTGAAATCCCAGTAGAACACCGAGACGACGCCGATCGCCAGCAGCGGCCATAGCAAGCGCCGTCCCAAAGGCACGGACAAGTACTCGGCTACGACGATGGCGAATAAGGCCATGAAGGCGATGGTCATGGGCAGCCGGTCCCAGACCAGGGTGGCGTTGTTCGGATTCAGGTGGTAGTACGCCGAGCCGGGCCCTAGCAGGGCGACCCCGGCGAAGAAGATCAGATAGGCGACGCGGAATTCCGCCAGGATGGCCGGCCTTCCCCGGTACACTTCCAGCAGCCCGGCGAGGCCGATCACAAAAAACGGCAGATTGCTGACGACATTCCAGAAATGGGGAATGCCGAAGCGGGCGGTACCGTCCGCGAACCGGTGATAAGCTAGATCCTGCGGAATAGCGGGCACGAATAAGGCGCCGGTCACGGCCAAGCCTGCGAGAACAAGCAGCAACCTCTCATTTTGTCGCATGGCACCCTCCCATCATCTTCGCTCCCGCCTGCGGACCCGGTATGCTCGAATCCCAAAAGCCCTTTTCATACCCGACATCATCCCGCCGTGCATTTCGATCTGAAAGACCTGGAACTGTTCGTAGCCGCGACCGAAGCCGGCAGCATCGCCAAGGCGGCGGAGCGCTGCCATACCGTGGCCTCTGCCGTCAGCAAGAGGCTGTCGTATCTGGAGGCCGCATATGGCACGGCGCTGCTGCTGCGCAGCAGCAAGGGCATCGTACCGACGGCCGCAGGTCTCGCCCTGCTCGGCCGTGCCCGCGCCGTGCTGCACCAGGCCGGCCAGTTGGAGCACGAGCTGCGCGGCTATTCGAAAGGGCTGCGCGGGCGCGTGCGGGTGTTCGCCAATATGTCCGCCATCGTGGAATTTCTGCCCGCGGCGCTGAGCTCGTTTCTCGCCGCCCATCCGGAAATCGAGGTGGAACTGGAAGAGCGGGTGAGCGCCGAAATCGCGGCGGCGGTGGCCGAGAACCGCGCGGACTTAGGCATCCTGAGCGGACTGCCCGCCGGCAGCGGGCTGGCGGCGATCCCCTTCCGCGAGGACGAACTGGTGATGCTGGTCCGGCCGGACCATCCTCTCGCGGCTCGGGGCTGCGCCGCCTTCTGGGAGGCGCTGGATTCGGACTTCGTCGGACTGCACACGGACAGCGCCCTGCACTACCTGATGCTCCGCGCCGCCGCCGAGGCCGGACGGCCGCTCAAGCTCAAGATCCAGGTCACCAGCTTCGATGCCGTGTGCGCCATGGTGGCGGCTGGCTTAGGCATCGGCGTGGTGCCGCGGACCGCCGCCGCGCCGTACACGGCATCGCTCGGGCTGGTGCCGGTCGCGCTGAAAGACGCCTGGAGCCAGCGCCGCCTGCACATCTGCCTGCGCTCCCCGGAAAGCCTGTCCGCCGCTGCGCGGCTGCTGCTGAACCATCTTACCGGCCTCTCCGTCTGAGCCGCCATCGCGAACGGCGATGGCGGCTTCGCCAAGGATCAATTTTCCCCGCGTTCCGCCTGCGGCATGCTGAACCCCGAATGTTCAACAACAGGAGCAATCCATGTACCGCTGGAACCCCGAAGACTACGCCCGCCACTCCGCCGGCCAAGAGGCCTGGGCGCGCGAGCTGTTGACCGTATTGAAGCTGCAGCCGGACGAAACTGTCCTCGACATCGGCTGCGGCGACGGGCACATCACCGCCGCCATTGCCGATTATGTGCCGAAAGGCCGGGTCGTCGGCGTGGATTTGTCACCCGATATGATCGGCCATGCCCAGGCGCACCATCACCGCCCCAATCTCTCATTCCAGCAGGCCGACGCCCAATCCCTGCCGTTCGACTCGGAATTCACCGCGGTCTTCTCCAATGCCGTCTTGCATTGGATCAAAGACCACCGCCCGGTCTTGGCCGGCATCGCCCGAGCCTTGAGCCCCGGGGGCCGCTGCCTGCTGCAGATGGGCGGCCGCGGCAGCCGATGCAACGGCTCCGGAGTAATCGCCGCATTCGAGGCAGTCGCGGAGGATACCGAATGGCGCGGCCATTTCGCGGGTTTCGAATCCAGCTTTGGCTTCCACGACGCGGAAAGCTACCGCCGCTGGCTGGTGAAAGCCGGGCTGCATGCCGAGCAGGTGCGCACGTTCGACAAGGACATGGTCCACGATGATCCGAAAACGTTTTGCGGCTGGCTGCGGACCGCCTGGCATCCGTATACTTCGCGGGTTCCAGCGGAACTCCGGGAACGCTTCGTCGAAACCGTAGCCAGCCGCTATCTGGCCGGTCATCCGCCGGATGCCTCGGGTAGGGTGCACGTCGCCATGGTGCGGCTGCAGGTGGAGGCGCGAAGATAAACCGGACG
>JAQTYA010000183.1 GCA_028688525.1 Methylococcus sp.
AACTCGGCATCGTCCTTGACGTAGTGCTCCTGCCGTCCTTTCTTAACCTTATAGAGCGGCGGCTGAGCGATATACACATGGCCGCGGTCGACCAACTCCGGCATCTGGCGATAGAAAAACGTCAGCAGCAGGGTGCGGATATGGGAGCCGTCGACGTCGGCATCCGTCATGATGATGATGCGGTGATAACGCAGCTTGTCCGGGTTGTACTCTTCCCGGCCTATACCACAGCCTAGCGCAGTGATGAGGGTGCCGACTTCTTCCGAGGACAGCATTTTATCGAATCGCGCCCGCTCCACGTTCAAAATCTTACCCTTGAGCGGGAGTATGGCCTGACTGCGGCGGTCGCGCCCCTGCTTGGCCGAACCGCCGGCGGAGTCACCCTCGACGATGAACAATTCAGAAAGCGCAGGATCCTTTTCCTGGCAGTCGGCGAGCTTGCCCGGCAAGCCGGCGATATCCAGCGCAGACTTGCGCCGCGTCATTTCTCTAGCCTTACGAGCCGCCTCGCGCGCGCGAGCCGCGTCGACCACCTTGTTCGCGATGGTGCGGGCGATAGAGGGATTTTCTAGCAGGAAATCATTCAGCTTCTCGGCCATGACCGATTCGACCGCGGCCTTCACTTCCGAAGACACCAGCTTCTCCTTGGTTTGGGACGAGAACTTGGGGTCCGGCACCTTCACCGACAGCACGGCAGTGAGACCCTCGCGCGCATCGTCGCCCACGGTGGCGACTTTCTGCTTCTTCAGCAGACCCTGCTCTTCGATGTACTGGTTGACCGTGCGGGTCAGTGCAGCGCGAAAACCGGCCAAATGGGTGCCGCCGTCCCTCTGAGGAATGTTATTGGTGTAGCAGAAGACATTCTCCTGATAGGAGTCGTTCCATTGCATGGCAATCTCGACGGCGATGTCGTCGCGATCAGCCTGCAAGTGAAACACCTTGTCGAACAACGGCGTCTTGTTTTTGTTCAGATGTTCGACGAAAGCTCTGATGCCGCCCTCGAATTCGAATACCTCGCACTTCCCGTTGCGTTTGTCCTCCAGCTCGATACGCACGCCCGAGTTCAGGAAAGACAACTCCCGCAGACGCTTAGCAAGGATTTCGTAATGGAATTCGATGTTGGAAAAAATCTGGGCGCTGGGCTTAAAGCGGACAGTCGTACCGGTAGCATCGGAGACGCCCACTTCAACCAGCGGCGCCTGCGGCTCGCCCTCGCGATACTCCTGCGTATAGCGTTTGCCTCCTCGGCAAATCTCCAGCCAGAGCCGCTCCGACAATGCGTTGACCACCGACACCCCCACGCCGTGCAAACCGCCGGAGACCTTATAAGCGTTGTCGTCGAACTTACCGCCCGCATGCAGCACAGTCATGATGACTTCTGCGGCAGAGCGGCCCTCCTCGGGATGGATGTCTACCGGAATGCCGCGCCCATCGTCGGACACGGTGACTGACTCGTCTTCGTTCACCGTGACGCAGACGCGTTTGCAGTGGCCGGCCATGGCTTCGTCGATCGAATTGTCCACCACCTCGAACACCATGTGGTGCAAACCGGTGCCATCGTCGGTATCTCCGATGTACATGCCGGGACGTTTGCGCACCGCATCGAGCCCTTTCAGAATCTTGATGTTGGAGCTGTCATATTCGTTCGGGTTGATAGTCATTCGATCGAGTCTCTGGTTAACTCATTCCTGGGCAAGGATGCGGCCATGTTCCACGTGGAACATGGCCGCATCATGGGCTGCGCCTGGCGCATACGCCTTGCCGGAAAACGTGATGAAGGATTGGATGCCTGTTGACTTCAGTAGATCCAGTAATTTCTCTTGATTGCGTAGATCCAGCTCCGAAGCAATGTCGTCGGCCAGCAAACATGCCTGCCCCGGAATGTCGTCGTCCAGCCGGCGAAGCTGCGCCAGCAGCAAGGCATAGGTAAGCAGCTTGAGCTGGCCCCGCGACAGATAGTCCCGTGCCGGACGCCCGCCGATCAGAATCGAAAGATCGCCTTTGTGCGGACCCGCCTCCGTATAGCCCTGGCGGGTATCGGCGGATACTGACGACGCTAGCGCGTCGGCATAGGAACCGCCCGCTTTCCAGCCTTGGCGCACGATCAGCTCCGCGTCCCCGGCGCCAAGCAGCATGACCGCGATGTCTCTGAAATGGCCCCGGATTCGATCGACGTACGCCGCACGCGCCTCGGCGATCATTGTACCCCATCGGGCCACCTCACCCGACCATATCTCCAAATCGGAGCTGCGCGCGTAAGAACGAAGCGCGGTATTACGCTGATCGAGCGCCCGGCTGAAGCGCCGCAACAGATCGAGGTAGTCATGTTCCACGTGGAACATGCCCCAATCCAACATCTGCCGCCGCAGTCTAGGCGGCCCATCCAGCAACGAAACGCTTGCCGGCTGAATCAAAACCACTGGCAACAGCCGAATCAATTCCGCGCTGGATTCGCAGCTCCTGCCGCCGATACGGATTTGCTTTTCGCTGCGCCCCAATTGCACACCAACCACGGTGTGATTGCCGGACTGGCCGACTCTCCCGGACACAGTCAGGCAGGCTTGATCGAAACGGATGACACGCTGGGCCTGAGCGGACCGGAACGACTTGCCGCGACCGAGCAGATATATCGATTCGAGCACGGAGGTTTTACCGCTCCCGTTCTCGCCGAACAATAGATTGAGCCCCAAAGCGGGGCTCAGGCTTGCAGATTCGATGTTGCGGACATCGGCGATGTCGAGTCTCAGCAGCGCCATGCCGAGAGAACCATACGCCAGCGAAACGAGCTCAAAGACGCATCGGCATCACGATGAATCGGTGCCTAGAATCCGACATATCCTCGATCAGACAGCTGCCGCCGGCGTCGGTGAAGGACATCCGCACCGAGTCCGATGTCACGGCGTTGATCGCATCGAGCAAGTACGCCGCATTGAAGCCGACCGAAAACGGATCGCCGGATACTTCCGCCGCCACCTCGTCCTCAGCCTCTTCATGCTCGGGATTCTGCGCCTTTAGAGCGACAGCACTGTGCCCCACCTCCAGTCCAACCCCCTTGAATTTTTCGTTCGACAGCACCGCGACACGCGTCAGCGCCCCCTTGAACTCGGCGCGATCGACCAGCACGATCCGGGAGGGCGCACGGGGAATGACCCGCTCATAATCAGGATAACGCCCCTCGACCAACTTCGCCGCGAAACTGAATGCCCCCAAGACGATGCGGACATTGTTCTGCGATATCTGCACGCGCGCAGGCTCTTCCGCGTGCGCCAGCAGGCGCCCAAGCTCAAGCACGCCCTTGCGCGGTACGATGATCTGGCGCGACGCCTCCGATACCCCTTCGACAGCCTCCTCGAATAGAGCCAGCCTATGCCCGTCCGACGCGACGGTACGCAGTTGCCCCTGACGAACCTCCAGCAGCAGGCCATTCAAGTAATAGCGAACGTCCTGCTGAGCCATAGCGAAAGCGGTTTTCTCTATGGCCCGCCGCAGCACCTGGGCATCGCAGGAAAACTCCAGCTCCGGCTGGCCATGCTCGAAATTAGGATAATTTTCGGCCGGCAGGGCGCCGAGCGTAAAACGGCTTTTGCCGCATTGCACCACAACCCGTTCCGGCTTGACATCGATGGCAAGCTCGCTCCCGTCAGGCAAAAGGCGGCAGATATCCATCAATTTGCGAGCGGGGACGGTGAAGCGCCCCGCCTCTTCGCTCTCAAGGACGGATCTTGCAACGAGCTGCACTTCCAGATCGGTACCCGTCAGCTCCATCTGACCGGCGCTCACTTCGATCAGCACGTTCGCCAGAATCGGTAAGGTCTGGCGCCGTTCGATGACACCGATGACCTGCTGTAGAGGCAGCAGTAAGTCTTCCCGCGAGATTCGGAATTTCATAGCTTAAAAGCCCTGGGTTGAAAAAACGGCGCTTCGCCCTGCTCAGTTGGAAAGTATGCGCAGGAGATTCGAAAAATCCTCCATGAATCGCGCATCGCTTTCCTTCAGCTCCTGCACTTTGCGGCAGGCATGCAGCACTGTGGTATGGTCCCGGCCACCGAACATCTGGCCGATTTCCGGCAGGCTGTGGCTGGTCAGCTCCTTGGACAAAGCCATGGCAATCTGGCGAGGCCGGGTGAGGGAGCGGGTACGCTTGTTCGACAGCAAGTCCGCCTGCCGGATCTTGAAATACTCCGCCACGGTTTTTTGAATGTTCTCGACGTTGATCATCCGATCCTGCAGGGCGATCAAGTCGCGCAACGCCTCCTT
>JAQTYA010000184.1 GCA_028688525.1 Methylococcus sp.
CGATTCCTGCGCACCCGCCAGCCGGACGCCTGTGCGGTAGGCGGCGACGCGGAGGCACTGCCGCTGGCCGACGCTTCCGTCGATCTGATTTTTTCCAATATGGCGCTGCAATGGTGCGAGCGTCTGGATCTTGCGGTTTCCGAATGCCATCGGGTGCTGCGCCCCGGCGGCGTGCTGGCTTTCAGCAGCTTCGGCGAACCGACCTTGAGCGAGCTGCGGGCAGCCTGGCGCGCGGTGGACGGTTACAGCCATGTCAACGCATTCGAAACCCGCGCATCCGTGGAGCATAGCCTGCGCGCCCAGGGCTTTCCAAACGCTCAAGTGGACGCCAGAATGTGCCGGCGCGGCTACCCTTCAGTCCTGGCGCTCATGCGGGAGCTGAAAGCTTTGGGGGCCCGCAACCTGACCCGCAATCGTCCCCGCCATCTGCTTGGCCGGTTCACGCTGGAGCGTGTGGCGGCAGCTTACGCGTGCTCGCCGGAAGCGGCTTACTGCGTGACGGCGAGTTTCGAAGTGTTGACCGCATTGATCGTGAAATGAGGATGCTGCTGTGGCGCAAGGCTTTTTCATTACCGGAACCGGCACCGGAGTGGGCAAGACCCTGGTTTCCCTTGCGCTGATCGGGGAGCTGCGCCGCCGGGGATTCCGGGTGGCGGCGATGAAGCCGGTAGCGACCGGTGCTGTGCGGCGCAACGGCGAACTGCGCCACGCGGACGCCGAACTGCTCATGGCGGCAGCGAGCGTTCCAGTGTCTTACGAGACAGTCAACGCTTTTGCGTATGAGACGCCGGTCTCCCCCCATATCGCAGCCGATTTGGAGAAACGGCCCATCAACGTCGACGCAATAGTCGCCCAAAGCCAGGCCTTGGCGAAGCGAGCCGACTGGGTGATCGTCGAAGGCGTAGGTGGATGGGAAGTGCCTTTGAGCGAACACGAACGCGTGTCGGATCTGGCCGAGGCTCTGCGCTGGCCGGTTATCCTGGTCGTCGATTTGCGGCTGGGCTGCCTGAACCATGCGCTGCTTAGCGCTGCTGCGATCGGCCGATGCTGCGTGCGTTCGGCGGGATGGATCGGCAACCTGATCGAGCCGGGGTTTCCGTACCTGTCCGAATACCTCCAGACGCTGGACGAGTTGCTGCCGGATCCCAGGTTGGCGCTGCTGCCCAGGTGTCCGGGAGAGGCCGGCTCCGAGCCTCCGGAATTATTCCTTTCGGCCGCCTTCGAACAGTGGGCCGGCTGATTCCTACCTTGCTTTGGCGAAATCGTTACGATAAAGTTCCTGGGATTTTAAGCCGTGAGTCAATTCCCACAGAAAACTGGGGGTATTGACCGATGGCGCCTTAAGAGCCCCGGATCACGGTGCCGCATAGGCGCCGAAGCAGATGCAGGCCGGGGTCATGATTGAGTCCGAGCGAGATCCTGAGACTGGGGGAAAACGCATAATCCTGAAACCCAACGCGTCTCTGACGCGATGGCAGGCGCGTGCTTTGCTCGCAGGCGTGGCGCTGGTCATGGGAACGATTGCGGCCGTATTCGCATACATTGGATGCTGGTTCGTGCTGCCGTTTGCTGGCGCTGAATGGCTGGTGCTGGCTTATTGTTTCAGCTTGGCCTTCAAGCAGTCGGCAGTGCGCGAAGTGATTACGGTGACCGAAGCCGACGTTAAGATCGAGCGCGGGGTGCTGAACCCAGAGCAGACCTACCGATTCCAGCGTGCCTGGTTGGGCTTGAGCTTGGATAGGTCTAGGGCGGCCGGGCATCCGAGCCGGCTATGCCTGAAGCGCCATGGAAGGAAAATCGAGATCGGTCGTTTCCTGGTGGAGGCGGAGCGTGAGGCGCTGTACCGGGAATTGAAAGAAGATTTAACGAAAGGCTAGTGGTTCGATCCGCAAGATATTGACCTGAGATACCGAGGAGAGGGCTCCGTGAAAAAATTAAAGCTATTGATCACCGGGCTGGGGATCGCGACGTTCGGGGAGGCGAATGCCGACTATGCGTTGAATCTCTCGCCGGGCGTCACCCAGTTGAGCCGGGATATCTATGACCTGCACATGTATATCCTGTGGATCTGCGTGGCGATCGGCGTAGGCGTCTACGGCATGATGGTGTATTCCATCATGCACCACCGCAAGTCGAAAGGCGCGGTGGCCGCGCATTTCCACGAGAACACCAAGCTGGAAGTCGTCTGGACCATCATTCCTTTCGTCATCCTCCTGGCCATGGCGATTCCTGCCACCAAGGTGATGATCGAAGCTTACGACACCAGCGCATCCGATATGACCGTCAAGGTCACAGGCTACCAGTGGAAGTGGCGCTACACCTACCTCGACAACGGTATCGATTTCTTCAGCACGCTCGATGCGAAGAGCAACGAGGCGCGCCAACTGGGCGTAGGTTCGAATCCCGAAAAAGTGCCGAACTATCTGCTGGAGGTCGATAAGCCCCTGGTGATTCCTGTCGGCAGGAAGGTCCGCTTCCTGTTCACTGCGGCCGATGTGATCCATTCTTGGTGGGTGCCGCAATTCGGCTGGAAGAAGGACGCCATACCCGGTTATGTGACCGATGCCTGGACCAAGGTCGAGCATACGGGCATCTACCGCGGCCAGTGCGCCGAATTGTGCGGCCGCGACCACGGCTTCATGCCGATCGTGGTCGACGTCAGGAGTGAAGCGGACTATGCACAGTGGGTCGAAGAGCAGAAGGCTCATGCGCACCAAGCCGTCGCTGACGCCGCCAAAACCTACTCAATGTCCGAGTTGATGGCCAAGGGTGAAGAGGTCTACAACAGCAGTTGCGCGGGTTGTCACATGGTCAACGGCGAAGGCATGCAGGGCATGTTCCCGGCCATCAAAGGCAGCGCGGTCGCTACTGGCGACTTGAATACCCACCTGGATGTGGTCGTCAAGGGCAAAGGTCAGATGATGCCGGGATTCGGCGATTCCCTGAACCCGCTGGAGCTCGCCGCTGTAGTGACTTTCCAGCGCAACGGCTTCGGCAACAACAAGGGTGATTTGGTTCAACCGTCGGATATTTCCGCGCGGCACTGATTTTTCAACGCTTTCGATGAGGTCATAGCGCCATGACACAGGCAACTCACGAAGAACACGCCATGCACATCGCCCACGGCCACCATGACGATCACGATCATCATGGTCCCGCCAAAGGTTTCATGCGCTGGGTGTTCACTACCAACCATAAAGACATCGGCACCCTTTACCTCGTCACCGCCCTGATCATGTTCATGGTCGGCGGTGCCATGGCGCTGGTGATCCGGGCCGAGCTGTTCGAGCCGGGTATGCAGTATGTCGATCCGGCTTTCTTCAACCAGATGACTACGCTGCATGCGCTGATCATGGTGTTCGGTGCCGTCATGCCGGCCTTCGTCGGCTTCGCCAACTGGATGATTCCGATGATGATCGGTGCGCCGGATATGGCTCTGCCGCGCATGAACAACTGGAGCTTCTGGATCCTGCCGTTCGCATTCACGATGCTGGCCAGCACCTTGTTCATGGAAGGCGGCGCTCCTGCGGCGGGCTGGACCCTGTATCCGCCTCTGGTGCTGCAGGGCGGCGCGCATCTGCCGTTCGCCATCTTCACGGTCCATCTGCTGGGCATGTCGTCGATCATGGGTGCGATCAACATCATCGTGACCGTGTTCAACATGCGTGCTCCGGGCATGACCTTGATGAAGCTGCCACTGTTCGTGTGGACTTGGGTCATCACGGCATTCCTGCTGATTACCGTCATGCCGGTGTTCGCGGGTGCGGTGACCATGTTGCTTACCGACAAGTTCTTCGGCACCAGTTTCTTCAATGCGGCCGGCGGCGGCGATCCGGTGCTGTACCAGCATTTGTTCTGGTTCTTCGGCCATCCGGAAGTCTACATCATGATCCTGCCGTCTTTCGGCGTGATCTCGACCATCATCCCGACCTTCGCGCGCAAGCCGCTGTTCGGTTACGCTTCGATGGTGTATGCGACGGCGTCGATTGGTTTCCTATCTTTCATCGTGTGGGCGCATCACCAGTACACCGTGGGTATGCCGCTGGCGGGTGAACTCTATTTCACCTATGCCACCATGCTGATTGCGGTGCCGACCGGCGTGAAGGTATTCAACTGGGTCGCCACCATGTGGAAGGGCTCGATGACCTTCGAACCTCCGATGCTGTTCGCCATTGCGTTCGTGGTCTTGTTCACTATGGGAGGCTTCA
>JAQTYA010000185.1 GCA_028688525.1 Methylococcus sp.
GCTGCTTGAGGAATTTGCCATGCCCCAGATTAGAGAACTATTGAACCAATTGCCGCCCGTAAATGAAGTTCTGAATAACGATATCGTTAAGGGCGTTGCGATCGGGGCGGGTGTCGTGGCTTTGGCGGGTCTCGCTCTTCCGGCTGCCTATCGAGCCGCGCGCCCGGTGGCGCGATCAACCGTCAAAGCCGCCATTCTTTTTTCGGAGAAGGGCCGGGAGATTCTGGCTGAGGCGGCGGAGAACCTCGAAGACATCGTGGCCGAAGTTAAAGCCGAGTTGGCAGCGGGTGCGGCAGCCGGCGCTTCTGCTGCAGAGCACGACGGAGCCGAGGCGGTCGACTGATGTTGCGAGCGGAGATCGTTCACAGCCTTCCCGGAAGGCTGCGGTTGCGCGTCGCCGGAACACGCGGCGATGCGGCGACGCTGAAGCAGCTGGCCGTCTCCTTGTCCGCTTATTCCGGTGTGGATTCCGTTGAGGTCCGGCCTAACATCGGAGGCTTGGTGGTCGTGCATAAACTTGGCGACGCATGGCAACTGGTGGCGCGCTATGCTGCGGATCAGGGATTATTCGTCATCACCGCCGCCGTTGCGGCGGCTCCAGGCCCCTCGCTTGCTGAAACCACTGCAGCCGGACTGAAGGTCATCAACCGGCGGTTCCGCCGGGCCACGGGCGGATCGGTCGATTTTCAATCGGCGATGTTCGTCACCTTCCTCGGGCTCGCCGCGCACCAGGTCAGACAGGGCCATTATTTCGGTCCGGCAACGACCCTGATACTCAGCGCTTACGGGTTTCTCAAGGAAAAAAGCCGCTGAGCTGCGTATGACAGGCGCGTCTCGTTATTGAGCGGGGGCGACGGTGGGGCGCTGTTCGGCGTGCGAACGGCTGGGTTGGAAAACTAAGGACATCATGCTGGCGCCGTGAAGTTTCTATTTATCTTCGTTCCTCTGGCCCTCTTTCTCGATCAGTTCCATGCAATTCCCGCAGGATTTAGGTTCCTTTCCGCCGCGCTGGCTATCATTCCGCTGGCCGCTGCGATGGTGCGTGCGACCGAACTAATTTCGCACCGGACCGGTTCTACCGTCGGCGGTTTGCTCAACGCAACGTTCGGGAATGCGCCGGAGTTGATCATCTCGCTCATGGCGTTGCGTGCCGGATTGATCGAGGTGGTCAAGGCTTCGATCGTCGGTGTGATCCTCGGAAATCTGCTGTTTGTGCTCGGTTTGGCCTTCCTCCTCGGCGGATTACGGTTTCGCGAGCAGGTTTTCAATAGGCATGGCGCCCGCATCCAGCGGGCGGTGCTCATGGTTGCAGCGATCAGCATCGTCGTACCCAGCGTCTTCGACAATTTCATACCGCCGGAGATGATGGACCGCGAGGATGGACTCAATGTCTGCGTCGCTCTGGTGCTATTGGCGACCTATGTCTTGAGCCTGGTCTTCATGTTGAAGACGCATCCGGACTACTTCGCATCGGAGGACAGCGGCGACGATGATTCGAATGCGGCCTCCAAGGGAATGTACGCCGCGATCGGGTATCTGGCCGTGTCGTCTGCCATTCTTGCGTTGATGAGCGAGATTCTCGTCGGTTCGATCGAAGAAACCGCCGCTACTCTCGGCATGTCCAAGGCATTCATCGGCGTCATTATCCTGGCTCTCGTCGGCGGCGCACCCGAAAGCGTCGCGGCGGTGACCGTTGCCCGCAAGAATAAGCTCGATCTCACCATGGGTATCGCCGTCGGCAGCAGCGTCCAGATTGCGTTGTTCGTGGCGCCCGTGCTGGTCTTGTCCAGCTATTTCATGGCTCCGCGGACTTTGAATCTGATGGTGGGGAATGCGGGCATCATGATCATCCTGCTCCCGGTATTGCTCTTGTCGATGGTGATCAGCGACGGCCGGTCGAACTGGTTCAAAGGGGTGCAGTTGCTCAGCGTGTATTTGCTGATAGCGATTTTCTGCTATTTCCTGCCTGACAGCCCGGCGACGCCATTTTCCAGCGCCGGATAGTGTTGTATGGCGAGGGTCGCCATTGTCTTATCTGAGTGGAGCGGGTGATGGGAATCGAACCCACGCTATCTGCTTGGGAAGCAGAAGTTCTACCATTGAACTACACCCGCCTATTGCGGGACGCAACAGTAGCATTGTCCGCAGTTTCTGGCAATCGCACCGGGCAGCTAGAGCGCGCGGCGGAGCAAGTCCAACGCCTTGGCTGCAGCCAAGGCGTGCCGATAGCGCGGGTTACCTTCGAGCGGATGCCGTTCGGTAATAGTATCCGCGCCGGCGGCGACGGCGAGGTAGAGGATATCCGGAGTATGGCGCGAATCGATGCAGACCAGCGCGTGAGTCGAACCTTCTTGTTGGCGTAGGTATTCGGCGACTGCTCCTGCATTTGCGAGCGGATCGGTTGAATCTGCCTTGAAATAGGGGCCGAGCCGGGCCTGAATGCGTTCGCTGTCAGCGAGGGCTAGTCCGGATAGCCACCATGGCAGGGCGCCGCAAAGTTGCGCCAGATGCCCGCGGCTCAGGGTTTCTAGTGTTGCTAGGCTGGCATCGGCTTGGCGCATCAGGCGATCGACGCATTCGATCAGGGTGCCGTCGCTATTCTCCGGCGTATCGATGCCGAATACGGACGGCCCGAGCATGCGCCGAATCTCTTCGGTAACGGCATCGCGTTTCGCTGCGGGGTAATGTGCCGGAAACGTCAGTTTGACGTGGTTTTCCGGAGGTACCGTGCGAAAGCCCAGTTTGATTTCCTGCGGCAATGCAATGGAGTTGAGCCGCTGCTGGAGCGTGGATTCGCCGACGCCGAGTACGCGCAGGGTGATAAGTTGCTCCGGTTGCGTCGGGAAGCGTGCGCAGAGATCGGGTTCGACGGCGTTGTCGAACATGAATTTCATCTCGTGCGGCACCCCGGGTAAGCAGCAGATGCGGCAGCCAGCGTGGTTCAGCGCGAAGCCCGGCGCTGTGCCGCGTAGATTGTCCAGCCGCTGCGCGCCCTCGGGTAGCAGGGCCTGTTTGCGGTTGACCTCGGGCATGGGTTCGGCGCGCCCGGCAAACCAGATACGGATTTGCCTCAGTGCGTCCGGGTCTTCCTGCAAAGGGCGCGCGCTGGCAAGGGACACCGCCTCGGCGGTCAGATCGTCGACGGTTGGACCGAGGCCGCCGGTGCAGATACAGAGATCGGCGCGCTCGGCGATTTCCCGAAACGCGTCGGCCAAGTTCTCCAAATCGTCTCCGACCGTGGTGTGGCGCTTCACGGCAAATCCGAGCCCGGTCAGCCGTTCTGAGAGCCATGCGGCGTTGGTATCCGCGATCTGGCCGGTCACGACCTCGTCGCCCTGGGAGAGGATTTCGGCGCATGGCGCTGTCATACGGGACTCCGGAGCCAAGCGCTCAGGGCGAGGTGCCAGAGCGGCAGGGATCCTAAGGCGAGCAAAGTACTCAGGGTCGCGAGCATCGCGTACAGTTCCGCATCCAGCCGGTAGCGATCGCAGTAGACGACGCCGAGTAGCATGCTGGGCATGCCGGCTTCGAGCACCAGCGCGGTCCGTGTGTCGCCTGCGATGTTCAGCATGTGCGCTAGGCCGAGTCCGAATAGAGGCATAGCAAGCAGCTTCAGTGCCGAAGCCAGGGCGAGCAGGCTCAGGTTCTGTGTCGGCGTGGGCCTCCAGCGGAGACCCAGTCCTAGCGCGACCAGCATGAGTGGTGCAACGGGGGCGGCAGCGGCTTCCAGAGCCGTTTCTAGCGAGAGGGGCATGGGAACGGCGAGTTCATCGAGCGCAAGCGCCGCGAGTGCTGCCCAGAGCGGGGGATTGACCAGCAGGGCGCGGAAGGCGGCGAATGCGCTTCCTGGGGCGTCGCCGTAACGGGAGGCAATGTAGATGCCCAAGGTGAAAACCAGAGGGGCCGTCGCAAACATATCCATCTGGATAACGATGGGTCGGGCGGTCTCCGGCCCTAGGGTCTGCTCCAGCACGGGCAGTCCCAGAAACGTGACATTGGAGAACGAAATGCCTAGCATGGCAGCCCCCAGCTTACGTCGATTCATGCGCAAGGTGCGGCTCAGCAGCAGCGTCGCAGCAATGCCGAATAGGACGATGGCGGCCCCGAATAGGGATATTTTCCAGCCCTCCGGGTGTGCGCCTTTGCCCCACAGCGCC
>JAQTYA010000186.1 GCA_028688525.1 Methylococcus sp.
CGGCCTGGCCTCGCTGACCTCTTCGGTGCTGGACACCGGCGCAGGCGACTGGAATGCCGACGCCATCGCCCAGCGTTTGGACGGGGTCGGTGCGGTGCTGGGTACCGGGATTTCCCGCGATAGCGCCTCGCTTTCGCTGCGCAGCTTGACCCAGCCGAACCTGCTGGAGCCGGCGCTGGAGACGGCCAAGGCCATTCTCGCCAAGCCCCGCTTCGCCGCCGAGGATTTCGAACGCGAGAAAAACCGGGTGCTGTTGGGGTTGAAGCAGCGTGAAGAATCGCCCTCCGACTTGGCGGGCATTGCTTTCTTCGATGCGTTGTACGGCGATCACCCCTATGCCCATCCCAAGGACGGCCATATCGCGACGGTGGAAAAACTGACGCGGGACGACCTCGAAGCCTTCTACCGGAAATACTACGTGGCGAAGAACGCGGTAGTGGTGCTGGTCGGAGACATCGAGCGGGCCCAGGCGGAAAAGGTCGCCAACGATTTGGTCTCCGGCCTCGCGCCGGGCGAAGTGCCGCCCGCGTTGCCGCCGGTCGCGATGGACAAGCCGGCGCAGACCCTCAAGCGCGCCTTCCCTTCCGAGCAGACCCATGTGTACTCCGGCCAGCCCGGCATGCGCAACAACGATCCGGACTATTTCCCGCTGTATGTCGGCAACCACATCCTCGGCGGCAGCGGCCTGGTCTCGCGGATCAGCGAGGAGGTGCGGGAGAAGCGCGGGTTGTCCTACAGCGCGCACAGCGGCTTCTATCCGTTCCGGGTCGAGGGACCATTCCTGATGGGTTTGCAGACCCGCAACGAGAAAGCCGACGAGGCCTTGAATGTGCTACTGCAGACCCTCAAGGATTTCATAGCAAAAGGGCCGACCGACAAGGAGCTCGAGGAATCGAAGAAGAACATCGTTGGCGGTTTCGTGCTGCGGCTCGACAGCAATCAGAAACTGGTCGAGCAGATCGCGTCGATGGCGTTTTACGGCCTGCCCCTGGATTATCTGGCGACTTATATCCCGAAAGTACAGGCGGTGACCAAGGAAGACATCCGCCGGGTCTGGCAGACGCGCATCCATCCGGACCGGCTGCAGACGGTGCTGGTGGGCGCGAGTTCCGCCGCCAAAAGTGCGCAATGAGCTGCGCATCATCGGCGGGCTGTGGCGCAGCCGAAGAATCCGGTTTGCGCCGGAGCCCGGATTGCGCCCGACCCCCGACCGGGTGCGGGAAACCGTCTTCAACTGGTTGCAGAACCAGGTGCCGGGAGCGGCCTGCCTCGATCTTTATGCTGGCAGCGGCGCATTGGGTTTCGAGGCGGCTTCGCGCGGCGCGGTCCGCGTCGTCCAGGTAGAGCGCAATCCCAGAGTCTGCGCGGTATTGAAACAATCTTGTGCGACGCTGGAGGCGAGCCAGGTCGCGGTGGTCTGCGCCGAGGCCTTGAAATTCCTCTCAAGCAAGCCGGAAGCATTCGACGTGGTGTTTCTCGACCCGCCGTTCCGTACAGGTCAGGTCGGGCCGTGCTGCCGCCGGCTTGAAGAAGGCGGATGGCTCCAGCGGGGCGCCAGGATTTACGTGGAAGCCGAAGCCGGCGAGGCGCCAGAGGGTATCCCGGCGAACTGGGCGCTGTTGCGTGAGAAGACCAGTGGCGACGTCGCCTACCGTTTATATGAGCGTCTCAAGGAGCCCGAGATTTGAACGTCATCGCCGTATACCCCGGTACCTTCGATCCGATCACCCTGGGCCATGTGGACCTGGTGTGCCGGGCCAGCCGGATCTTCGACCGTGTGATCCTTGCCGTGGCCGAAAGCAAGGCCAAGGCCCCGCTGTTCGATTTTGCCGAACGCCTAGGGATGGCGAGGGAGGCCGTCGAAAGTCTGGCCAACGTCGAGGTGACCGGCTTCAACTCCCTATTGGTGGATTGCGCCAGAGCACACGGCGCCACGGTTATCCTGCGCGGCTTGCGCGCCGTGTCGGACTTCGAGTTCGAGTTCCAGATGGCGGGCATGAACCGCACGCTGGGGCCCGAACTCGAAACGCTCTTCTTAACGCCGGGCGAACGCTATGCCTTTCTGTCGTCTTCGGTGATCCGGGAAATCGCCAAATTCGGGGGCGATGTCTCCGCGTTCGTGCCGGAGCATGTGAGGGTGGCACTGGTTCAGAAGTTTTCCCGCGAGGAACCTTAGCAAGCGCTGCGTTTTTTAAGCTTCATGTTGCCTTCGACACCGGTCAATGACATTACCCCCTGAAAATCTGGAATTTTGTAGCGCGGATTTGCCCGCGAGGGAGAGATTCGATAAATGGCGGGAGATGTACGCCAAAAAAATGGTGGGATTGGATATCGTGCACACCGATCAAGCGCCATTTTTCATGCGGACGGAGTTCCAGCCTTTGGGGGATGTCAGGGTTGCCAAGATAACCGGCACGGCTGCCGATTACGTCAGGAACCGCCAGCTTGTCCAAGACGGCAATGACGATTTGGTTTTAATCTTCAATCTGTCTAAGCCACTACTAGCTTTGCAAGATGGAAAAGAAATACCTCTGAAAAGCATGGATTCGGTTCTGATCGACTGTGCCCGGCCGGCTACGGTTGCCTCGGTCTTGGGTACGGTAGGTCATCCTTACCAAATGTTTTGTATGCGAGTTCCTCGCGCAGGCATGCTGATAAGAGCTCCGTTAGCGGAACAGCAGATAATGGTTCCGTTCGAGGCGAAAGATACTTCCCGCTTACTGGTTTCTTACTTAAATTTGTTGAGCCAAGCGGGCATTAAGCAGGATTCGAATCTGGGCGGGGTGGCCGGCGGGCATGTGCTTGATCTGATCGGCTTAATGCTCGGTGCGACACGAGATGCGGAATGGGGGGCCAAACAAGGAGGGGTACGCGCCGCTCGTCTAGCAGAAGCACAGAAATATATTCGCGACCACTACCGTCGGAGATCCCTGACGGTTCGCCAGGCGGCTGCAGACTTGAAAATTTCTGAACGATATTTACACGATCTGCTGGCAAGAAGCGGCGAAAGCTTCATCGACTCTGTTATCCATCTGCGTTTGGAGCGAGCGAAAGAAATGCTGGGCGATCCTAAATATCGCCGTGTCCGCATCGTAGATATTGCTATGGCGGTCGGCTTCAACGATCTCTCCAACTTCAACAAGCTGTTCCGGCGCCGCTACGGAGACACGCCCACCGGATTCCGGAAATAGCCGGGACCGGTTGCGTCCCTGGAGCAACCGCGCTACCGCGGGACGGTGCTTCTTGCCCCCGCTCTCGCCTCTTGGGCGAGGTTATCCAAAGGAAGGGCCCTTGCCCTTTGAATCCCACTATGTCCCGCAGGATCCTTCCATTGTCCGAAGAAACCTTGTTTTGACATCCCACCTGTTTCACGCCGCGCGTCCCGAGATAGCGTGGCGACCCGTCCATGCCGAGTCCAGCCGCTGAGGCCGCTCTAAAGCGCAGTGCGGAATAGTCCTAGCCATAGTTCTGGATCGCCCTAGAGCGCCTTCATGCCTTTCGGAATAATCCGTCCCGCAGGATTCCGCCGTCCCCCAGGGCTAAGCTGCCCCGCACTCCGAAGAGCGCGCCGAATCAAGCGGCGCCCTCGATGATGCATGACTCTTTTGGATGACTATATGAACAAGCTGACAGAATTCGCCGCCCATCCCGCGGCCACGCGGCCATGGCCGGCCTTGGGTCTGGCTCTGGCCCTGATGACCGTGCCGGTCCTCGCCGCGACGCCGACGGCGCATTCCAGCCGCCTTGCGGACGCCGCCGCCGCGGTCCCTCCCGAACTGCGGGCCGCCATCGGCCAAAACCTGCGCAGCATCGAGCCGGTGGGCGCCGGGCATCACGGCGCGCTGAACCCGGAAAACCGTCTGGCGCTGGATTTCGACGGCCAGGGTCTGGCCGTCGCGCCCGGCGGCAAAGTGCCCGGCTGGCACTGGCGTTTGCAGCTCACCGGTTACGGCACGCCCGGCCATCTGCAGCCGGTGGCCCCGGCCGAAGCGGTTGCGGCGAAGCAGCGGTTGGAATACCGCCGCGGCGCCGTGACCGAATGGTATGAGAACCGGCCGGAAGGCTTGGAGCAAGGCTTTACCCTTGCCCGTCCGCCGGTGGCCGGTGCCGCCTCGATCGAGCTGCGCCTGAGTGCGAGCGGCGATCTCAAGGCCG
>JAQTYA010000187.1 GCA_028688525.1 Methylococcus sp.
CTGTCCAAGCGCAACGGCAGCCGCAGCATCAACCAGTTGCGGGAGGAGGGCTATTTCCCCGAGGCCGTGGTCAACATGCTGGCCCGGCTTGGCCACCATTACGACAGCGAGGACATGCTCGGCATCGCCGAGCTGCGGGCAGGCTTCGACGTCAGCCGGCTGGGCCGCTCGCCCGCCCGTTTCGACGTGTCCCACCTCGACCACTGGCAGAGCCAGACGGTGCGAAGAACGGCCGACGATACGCTATGGACTTGGCTACACGCCGAAACACGTGCCGTGGTGCCCGAAGCCCATCGCTCCGATTTCCTGGACATCGTTCGCAGCAACTGCCTGTTCCCCAAACAGGCGGATGCCTGGGCCAAGGTCTTGTTCACCGACGAACTGGAGCTGGAGGCTGACCTTACCGCGGTGGCGCAGTCCGCCGGGGAGGCTTTTTACCTGGCCGCCATCGATGCCGCGGCGGAATCCCCGGACGACTTCGCCGCTTTCCTGGCCGGGCTGAAGCAGCGCAGCGGCGCCAAGGGCAAACACCTGTTCCTGCCGCTGCGGGCGGCGCTGACCGGCAGCCTGGACGGCCCGGAGCTGGCGAAGATCTACCAGCTCATCGACAAGCCGCGCCTGCACCGCCGGCTGGCCGAATTCACCTACGAAACCGAATGACATGCTCAAGATCTACAACAGTCTGACCCGGCAGAAAGAGGAATTCCGCCCCATCGAACCGGGCCGCGTCCGCATGTACGTCTGCGGCATGACCGTGTACGACTACTGCCACCTAGGCCATGCCCGGGTCATGGTGGTGTTCGACATGGTGGCGCGCTACCTGCGGCACTTGGGGCTGGACGTGACCTATGTCCGCAACGTCACCGACATTGACGACAAGATCATCAAGCGGGCGGCGGAAAACGGGGAAGACATCGGCGCGCTGACGGCCCGCTTCATCGAGGCGATGCACGAGGACGAGCGGGCGCTGGGTGTGTTGCCGCCCGATCACGAACCTCGCGCGACCGCATCCATCGCCGACATCCTGGCGATGATCGGGACACTGATCGAGCGCGGGCATGCCTATGTCGGCAGCAACGGCGACGTGTTCTACGCGGTGTCGAGCTTCGGCGGCTACGGCCGGCTGTCGGGCAAAAACCTCGAAGAGCTGCAGGCCGGCGAACGGGTCGAGGTGGATGCGGCCAAGCGCGATCCTATGGACTTCGTGCTGTGGAAGTCGGCCAAGCCGGGCGAGCCGTCCTGGGAGTCGCCCTGGGGACCGGGCCGTCCCGGCTGGCACATCGAGTGCTCGGCCATGTCGACCCGCTGCCTGGGTGCCCATTTCGACCTCCACGGCGGCGGCATGGACCTGCAGTTTCCCCACCACGAAAACGAGATTGCCCAGTCGGAAGGGGCGACCGGCGAACATTTCGTCAATTACTGGATGCACAACGGCTTCGTGCGGATCAACGAAGAGAAGATGTCCAAATCGCTGGGCAATTTCTTCACCGTGCGCGAGGTGTTGGCCCGCTACCGGCCCGAGGTGGTGCGCTTTTTCATCCTCAACAGCCATTACCGCAGCCCGCTGAACTATTCGGACGAAAACCTCGACGAGGCCGCCGCGGCGCTGTCCCGTCTCTACACCGCGCTGCGCTGCCTGCCTGCCGATCTCCCTCTCCCTCTGGGAGAAGGCCGGGGCGAGGGTTTCTCCTCCCGTTTCGCGGACGCCATGCACGACGACTTCAACACCCCCGAAGCCGTCGCCGTGCTGTTCGATCTGGCGCGGGAGATCAACCGGCACAAGGCGGCGGAGCCGGCCAAGGCCGCGGCGCTGGGCGCGACTCTGAAATCCTTAGGAAACGTGTTGGGCCTGCTTCAGGCCGATCCCGATGCGTACTTCAAGACATCAATTCGTATAGTGCCTAGACAGCCATCTGCTGATGGTGTGTTTGATTTCGTTACAGCCGACCCCGACGCTGGAATCAAAGCGTTAATCCAAGAACGCGAAAAAGCGCGGAAAGAAAAAAACTGGGCCGAGTCCGACCGCATCCGCGACGAACTCAAAGCCCAGGGGGTGATTCTCGAGGATGCCGCCGGCGGCACGACCTGGCGGCGCGAATAGGGTGGGGTTTCAAGCCATGGTCTTGGCGAGGGCGAAGATTTCCTCCGCGTCGAGCACCTGATCGTTGCTCTCGAACAGCTTGGCGATGCAGGCTCGGTGCAGCGCCAGTTTGAGGGTGCCGAAACCGATTCCGCCCCACACGATCTTGCCGTGACGGTCCGCGCCCCGGTCCATCATGTCGGTACCGCCCAGCCCTAAGGGCGGGGTGGCGTTGGCGTCGGCCAGCAGTTCCAGATGCGCGTTGTCGCGCCAGTGATGCTCCTCCAAGAGTTGCACTCCTGCCGCGCCCGTGGCGAACACGATCTGGGCTTCGGCGATTGCCGCGCTGCGGGCGTCGTTGTCGAACGCCTCGATGGGCACCAGGTCCACGCCGAAGCGCGTCTTCATCTCGGCGCAAGCATGCTCGGCGCGGGCCTGTTGCCGCGAGGTGATCGCCACCTCCGCGCAGCCTTCCTTCGCCAGCATTACCGCCGCGCGCTGACCTACCGGTCCGGTGCCGGCCAGCACCACCGCCTTCTTGCCGGCCAACACCCCGCTAGCAGCAAGCTTGGCCACCCCCGCCGCCGCCGTGGTGTTGCTGCCATTACTGTCCAGCATCACCGATACCCGGAAGTCGGCGAAAAATTTCTTCCGCACCGCCCGCAACAGATTCTGGCCCGCTACCAGGTCGCTGCCGCCTACGAATATGGCGGTATTTTTTTTGTCCTTGGGGGCTCGGGTGAAGATCGTGCCTTCGACCAGCGGGGCGACGTTGTCGGGCGTCAGATGCCCGTGCGCGATGACATGATCGGCGCCGCCGTCGTAGCCGACGACGGTGTCGAAGACGGAAGGGTGCAGGTCGGTATCGAATTGAAACAGCAGTTTTTTCATGGTCAGGGTTCGCGCTTGGATTGTCTTCCCGGTGATAGGTACGCAGCGGGTCCACCGCGCTGCCCGGCGATTTTACGCTAGCCGCAAGCGTTGCTTATAATGACCGGCTGTCATTTTTCAAGATTTGAGTGCTGCGCCATGATCGAAGACCAGCCCCTCCAACAGTTCCTCGACGAACTCGCTAGTAAGTCGGCGACCCCAGGCGGCGGCAGCGCGGCGGCCGTCATGGGCGCGATGGGCGCGGCGCTGGTCGGAATGGTGTGTAATCTGACCGTGGGCAAGAAGAATTACGAGACCGTCGAAGCCGAAATGGCCGAAGTGCTGGTGCGGGCAGAAGCTTTGCGGACGCAATCCATGGACATGATCCGGGCAGATATCGAAGCATTCGATCTCGTTATGGCGGCTTACGCGCTGCCGCGCGATACCGAGGATGACAAAGCTGCGCGTAGCGCCGCCATTCAGGAAGCGCTGAAAGCCGCGACCGAGGTGCCGCTGGCCTGCGCCCGGCTTTGCGTGGATATCATCGATCTGAGCCAAATCGCCGCTGAAAAGGGCAACCGCAATGTCATCAGCGACGCCGGAGTCGCGGTCATGGCCGCGCATGCCGCCCTCAAAAGTGCGGCGCTGAACGTGTACGTGAACGCCAAAGGCGTGAAGGATGAGGCATTTTCGCTGGATCGCGTGAACCGGCTCGAGGTCTTGCTGACGGAGGGCGATGCCAAGGTCGACGCCATTTTCACGGCGGTCAAGGCCAATCTCTGATATCCTGATTGACGGATGCATTTTCGGATTATAGAATGTGCGCCTCTTTGGGCAGCGCGTTGAAAGGTTCGGCAGGCTCATCCGGGGTATAGCGCAGTCTGGTAGCGCGTCTGCTTTGGGAGCAGAATGTCGGGGGTTCGAATCCCTCTACCCCGACCAATCAAGCGCTTGTAGCTCAGCCGGATAGAGCATCGGCCTTCTAAGCCGAGGGTCGCAGGTTCGAGTCCTGCCAGGCGCGCCAATTTCAGTGGTGACCGTAGCTCAGTCGGTAGAGTCCCGGATTGTGATTCCGGTTGTCGTGGGTTCGAGCCCCATCGGTCACCCCATCCCCGTTTTACGGGCCATTAGCTCAGCTGGTAGAGCAGCGGACTCTTAATCCGTTTGTCGTAAGTTCGATCCTTACATGGCCCACCATA
>JAQTYA010000064.1 GCA_028688525.1 Methylococcus sp.
CCGATCTCGCCGAAGACAAAGCACTCCATCCGCACCGTAGCATTGCCGCCGCTCACGGTCGAAACGCTCAATGCTCACCGGGTAGAGCAGCGCCAAGAAATGATGCGGTTGCGCCTGGTCTGGCAGGATCATGATTTGGTGTTTCCGGCGGAAGATGGCAGCCCGTGCCCGCCGCCGCGAGTGTCCGTGCAGTTCACCCGGCTGGCGCGTTCCTTGGGCCTCGGTATCACGTTTCACGGTCTGCGCCATACCCATGCGACGCACCTGCTCCGGGCCGGAATCCATCCGAAGATCGCCAGCGGACGACTTGGGCATGCAAACATCAGCATCACGATGGATACCTACTCGCATCTTCTCGGCGACGATCAGGAGGAGGCAGCGGCTCGCATTGATGGTATGATTCGTACCGTTCTCAAATGAAATGTTTGCAAACCGTTTGCAGAACCGCGTATTCTACGCACAAGGTTAGCAACAAAAAGCATCATAACTCTTTGTAATATAAAGAGTTCCAGTCAAATGGAAGCGTGGCCGAGTGGTTGAAGGCACCGGTCTTGAAAACCGGCAACGGGAAACCGTTCGTGAGTTCGAATCTCACCGCTTCCGCCAATTGAACTCCCAATGAAATCCAGGAAACCCGTGAGCAATGAGGCTTGGCGGGTTTTTGTTGCCTTACGGCGCCCAAGAAATCCATCTGCGAGGCGATAAACTAGGTCCTGCCTCGAGCAATTAGCCCCTTTGTACAAGGCTGCCCCTATAGAAGATCGGCATGCGTTTGCTCAATGCCTATATCACTTCCGTCTATGCAGCCGCATGAACGACGCTGCGGCGTAGATCATCACGGCGAACAGTATCCATTCCTGGATCGAGACGGACGTGGGATCGTCATCGAACAGGATGATGCCGGCGAGAGCGGCAGCCACGATAAGCGCATAGTTGAGCATCGGGGTACCAGTGCAGGCAAAAACACAATCTACCGAAATCGGCGCAGGCCCGCACGCCCAAATGCAGGGAAATCCGATATCAGTGCGCTGCCTACGGTGTTGTCGCCGTGCTGTCTGCCTCTCGGCCAGACCGGCGATGCGCTCCGCTAGACCCTCCGGGCCAGGAACACGAAGGCTTGTCCCGAGCGGGTTTGATCGATCAATCCTAGCTTCGCCAGGCTCAACAGATCCATCCGCTCAGTCTGGTAGACCACGCCGTGGCTGCGCTGGTGGGCGTCGATACGATAGGCGTCGCCGGGGTGCTTCAGCGCATGGGTGAGTAAGGTGATTTGGCGGTGATTGAGTTGTGCTCGTAAGCCGGGCGAGGTAGCGAGCAGGCGCTCGATGCCGCGTTGTTCTTGGTTTTTTTCGCCAGGTGGTCGTGCAAGGCGCCGATCGCCCGACGGATGGTTTCCAATTGGTGCAGGAGAAAGTAGGTGGTGTCGCCGCCGTCGGTTTCCGTGTGCAGATAGGCGCGCACGTACTGAGCTGGCGCACGCCGTAAGAAGTGGGATATGGAGATGAATTCCGTCAGCCAGTAGCCGCTGCGGGCCATCGCCCAATAGAACAAGGCCCGGGCGGTGCGGCCGTTACCGCCCGCGAAAGGGTGGTCGTAGCCGATCATGAAATGCAGCAGGATGGCGCGCAAGACAGGATGAACGAAGGGGCGGGCATCCTCGTCGGCGTTGGCGAAGTCGCAGAGCCTTTGCAAGCGGTCCGGCAGTTCTGTGTGGCGCGGAGGCGGATGCAGCACTGTGCCGTCCCGGTTGCCGACCACCCGCACGTCGTCGGCACGCCTCAATCGGCCTGCGTCGGCAGGGTCATCCAGCGCGTTTTCCGTCACCATCCGGTGCAGCGCGAGTATCCGCTCCGGCGTGATGGGTTCGTCCCGCAAGCCCTGGACGGCTTGCATAGTGCGGAAGTTATTGAAAATCATCCGCTCGCTGTGATCGCGCGGCGGGCGCCCTTCCCGCAGCATGGCTTCCGCGATCTTGCGCGTCGTGGAAGCCCCTTCCAGTTGGCTGGAAGTGATGGCTTCCTCGATCAGCGATTGCAGCAGGTAGCGGCCCCGATTTCCCGGTGTGGTGATTTTTCCGGCGGCGCGAATCTGGCCCGAGGCGTCCTGGTCGATGTGGTGGAGATGGATCAGCACGGGTTCCGGCGAGCCGAATACGAAAGCCTTGCCCGTTTTATCCAGCAACGGCAGCGGCTGCAACAGACCCTGCCGAGCCAGTTTGACCCCCATCCACCAGTGCTCCGGGTTCAGTGCGTCAGGCGGTTCGCGATGCCGCAGTTGGTCCCAATGCAGGTATTCGCCGTTTACCAGTGGAGTGGACTGAAGTTGGAGCAAGCGTAGGAAAGTCCTCGGGCGAGATATTCGAGAAAATCGCGGCGGGATCGGGAGGTGTCAGGGGCAGCTTCACAACCAATTACTAAATTAGTTAGTTCTTAGTAGTTCTTAGTAGTTCTTAGTAGTTCTTAGTAGTTCTTAGTAGTTCTTAGTAGTTCTTAGTAGTTCTTAGTAGTTCTTAGTATCCTACGTGAGCAGGCAGCGGGTGTCGATCCTGCGCTAGAACTCGAACACCCAGCTTTCCCTTTCCAATTGCCGTTGCCAGACGATCCGGCCGGGGGGCTGAATCAGCAGGTTCCAGGTTTGCTGGTTGTTCCGGAAGGGCTCCGGCACCGACTTGAAAACTTCAGGCGTCAGCAAGGCCAGGCAGAATCCGCGGGGATCGCGGACCGATTCGTAGCGGATGGTTTCGATGCCGGCTGCCCGCGCCTGCTCGGCAAGAGCCTGGGTCGCCGAGTAGTCGGACGGATGCGTCCAAGCATCCCTATCGGACGACAGCGGCGGCCGGGACAGGTCGATGGCCTTGTCGGCGGCGGCGGCGAATTCGAACAGAGTTAGCTCGACGGTGGTGGAGCGACCCGAGAGTCCCGCGCTGTCCAGCCAGAACCTGAGCCGCCAGTAGCCGCATTCGGCGCAGGCCGTTTTTCTTTCCTCCGCGCCGTAGAACACGCCCGGATCGGTGAGCCGCCGGAACCGGGACCCGCCCGGCAGCGGCCAATACCTGAACGGAGTCGCTAGCAGCCAGTGCAGGCCTTCGGCGGCAACGGGGAGGCGCGGCTTTGCTTCGTCGAGAATGTCTTCCAGCAGCGATTGATCGTCCAGTCTGCCCGCCGCCAGATGCATGGTGGCGACGCGGTGTTGTGCTTCCACCGCCCGCCATCCGGTGCCTTGCCAGCGGACGGACTCAGATGCGAGCGCGGTGGGCGTCCAGGTATTCGCAGGCATGGATGAGGCCGTCGATGCGTTTGATCATGTCCAGCGGGCGATCTCCGTCGAAGGCTTTGTTTGCCGATTTCAGCCAGCTCCGGGCCAGTTCGTCGTCGCCGCCGACCAGGGAGGACAGGGAGCGGTACAGGCGCACGAAGTGGACGGCGAGTTCCCATACCTTGCCGCCTTCGGGCAGGGCGTAGCGGCCGTTCAACAGGCGGGAGGCGGTGGGCTGGCTGGCGCCGATGATGTTTTTTAAATCGCTGGAGCCCACCCCTAAGCGGTGGGCCGATTCGACGACCGCCTGCGTCAGGACGCGGGAGCGGTCTGTAGCGGGGGCGGATTCGGGTTGCGGCATGGCGGATACCCTCTCTTGTCTATTATTCTCAAGAATAACTACACCGGATATTAATTTCAATGAATAAAAAATGCTCCGGCCAGAAAAGGGGCTGGCCGGAACGAGATAAGGGGCTGGGTTAGCTGTGTCCTCCTTGAAGGGCTCCGCTTTGTAGCTGGCCGATCCGGTACCAGTCCAGCTTGCGGGTGAAGATCATGGCCGCCGCCAGCAGGGCGAACAGCAGCAGCGATCCCAGCATTAGGGCGTTGTCTTCGGATTGCAGCAGTCCGTAGAGGGCGGCGAACAAACCTCCCAGCAGCCCGCCCGAGGCTAGGCCGCGGCGTGCGCCGGCCAGGACGGCGCTCATGTAGTAGGCGATCAGGCCGACGCAGGCGGTGGCTGCGATCAGGTAGGCGAGCGCGAAGGCGATGTGTTCCGACAGGCTGAGGAGCAGCAGGAAGAACATCGCCAGGGCCAGGCCGACCAGGCTGTATTGAGCGGGGTGGATGGACATGTGCTTCAGGATTTCGAAAAAGAAGATAGCGGCAAAGGTGAGGCCTATGAACAGGAAGCCGTACTTGGTGGCACGGTCGGACAATGAATAGATGTTGATCGGGTCGACCAGCTTGAGGCCGAAGCTGTCGTAGCAGGCGATCGGGCGGCAGCGGCCCAGGCTTTCGGCCACGTTGGAGGCGAGCGAGTTGACCGACCATTCGGCGAGGAAGCCGTCCGGCCCGATTCGCTGGGATTGCGGGTCCGGCAGGAAGCGGCCGTGGAAGCTGGGGTGCGGCCAGGGCGAGGCCAGGGTGACGCGGGTCTGCTTGCCCGCCGGGACGAAGTTCAGTTCCTCGATGCCGCGCAGTTTCAGGGAGAACGCGTAGGGGAGGGTTACGGGCCCGGCTTCGACCGGCTGCGGCTCGAGCCTCGCGTGCATCCCCATCATGTCGTCGATCGGCAGATCCGCGCCTTGTTCGAAGGCATGGCGCTTGCCGTTCCAGTCCAGCCCCGGCGCTTCCAGCACGCCGCGCATGTCTGCCAGGACCACGGCGACATAGGGCGTTCCGAAGACGATGCGGCCATTATGCCGGGGACCGGGGCTGCCATAGCCGGCGGGCAGGACGAAGTCGCCCCGGAACTCGGCGCCCAGGACGTAGGAGCGCACTTTGAACAGGCCGCGCTGCTTGGTCTCGGTCGACAGCGTCCCGTCGATGTTCAGATGCTCCGGCAGGAAGTAGAGCATGTTGCTCTCGGTATGTCGGGTTTCTTCCCGCTTGCGGGCACCTTTCTCCTTGGACTCGACGACTTCGGTCCAATGTTCGCTGTATGGCACGGCCAGCACCGGCCCGAACACGCGCTGTGGGCCGGCTGAACTGGCGGCGATGTCGGACACGACCGTTTGTTGCCGGTAGGTGCGTTCCGACACCAGGTTTTCGATCATGCTTAGGGGAACGAGCAGCAGCAGCATGAGGCCGATCATCGTGGCGGATTTGAACCAAAGGACTTTTTGCATGGCGGTGACTCCCGATTGTGGTGGATACGCGGGGTCAGGATGGAGCGCCGGGGTGAGGAGACGATGAGGCGGGTGTGAAGTGTGTGAAGCGGAGATGAAGTCTCGGGAATTACATTGCGGTCAGGACGAGCACCGCTTCTGCCCCGCTGCCTTCGGCATTTGCCACGGAAATGCGGCCACGGTGCAGCAGGGCCACCTCGCGCACAAAAGCTAGCCCCAAGCCGGTGCTTTTCCGGCCAGTGTCTGGGTGGGGCAGAGAGTAAAAGCGCTCGAACAGCCGACCGGCGGCGTAGTCCGGGATGCCGGTACCGTGGTCGCGGATGCGGACGACCGCTTCTTCGCCCCTCCGCTCGGCCCTAATTTCGATGCGTCCCGCTAGGGGCGAGAATGCCAGGGCGTTGTCGAGCAGGTTGGCTAGCGCCTGCCGCAGCAGGAAGCTCTCGCCCAGCACGCACAGCGCCGGATCCACATTGATCTCGACACTCACGCCGTTTTGGGCGAGCTGTGCGGTCTTGTCCTCGACCACCGTTCCGAGCAGCTCGGCCAGATCGACCTTGGCCGGGTCGGACAAGGCCTGGCGATGCTCCAGCGCTGCCAGACCCAGCATGCGTTCGATCAGTTGATCCAGCCGCTCCGCCTGTTCGCGGACGTTGGCGGCGAAGCGGTGGCGGTCGGATTCCGGCAGCGGTTCCTCGAGTAGTTCGGCCGCGCCCCGGATGGCGGCCAGAGGGCTCTTCATCTCGTGGGTCAGGGTTTGAACGTAGCGTTCTGCGTACTGTTTTCCCTCGAGTTCTTCGCGCATGGTTTCCAGCGCCTGCGCCAGCGTCGCCATCTCCACGCTGCGCAGTTTCGGCGGCGAGGCCTTGCCGCCGGCCGCGACGGTACGGGCGAAGCCCACCAGTAAATCGATGGAGCGGGTTAGCCGCCAAGTGAACAGCGCGCCGAAGGCCAGCGCCGTGCCGAACAGCCAGAATGCGCCTCGCCGTACCGCCGCTTCGCTATCCTTGATAACGGGCTGCAGCAGCGCGGACGGATAGGCGACAGTCACGACGCCGATCAGACGCTCACCGTCCCGCACCGGCGCCGCCACATGCAGCACCGAGCTGGTACTGTCGCTGGGGTCTGCCAGGGAGGACCGTGCCCCGTAGCGCCCCTGCAGAGTTAGATAGACATCGTTCCAGCGCGAATAATTCGCTCCCAGCGCCTGGTGGGCCGAGTCGAACACCACGATGCCCTGGGCGTCGGTGACATAGACCCGGTAGTCCAGGCTGTGCTTGGAGAAATGAAAGATGTCGGCGGCGACCGGCCGGGCGGCGTAGCGCTGAATCGCAGCCGCGAACGCGCCATCGCCGATCCGGCCCGCGCGCAGATCCGCCGCCGCCAGTTCGGCCAGGAGGTTGGCTGTGTCTACCAGGCTGGCCTCCAGCGCCGTTCGGACGCCGGGGCTGATCTGCCGTACTACCAGCAGCAGCACCAATTGCCCGGCGACGGCGACGAGGAAGAAATAGCCGAGAAACAGCCGAACCGAGAGCTTCACGAGGAGCATCCGGTGTCCAGGCTGTAGCCCAGGCCGCGGTGGGTGCGGATGGGATCGCTGGTCGGGTCGACCGCCCGTAGCTTGGCGCGCAAAGTCTTGATGTGGGTGTCGACGGTGCGGTCGAAGACTTCGGCCGGATCGCTCCAGACCTGCTCCAGCAATTGCTCGCGGGAAAAGATGCGTTCGGGGTGCTCGATCAGGAGCTTCAACAGCAGAAATTCGTAACGCGTCAGCTCCAGCAGCCGGTCCCGGTAGCGGATGCGCCCGCTGTCTCCATCCAGCTCGAAAGGAATCGTCTCGCGGCCGCTGGACGCATTTTCGGCGAACATAGCCGGAGACTGGCGGCGGAGGATGACCCGGACCCGTGCCACGACTTCCCGTGGGCTGAATGGCTTGGTGACGTAGTCGTCGGCCCCGATTTCCAGCCCGACGATGCGGTCGATTTCATCGCCCCGCGCGGTGAGAAAAATCACGGGCAGATCGGAAAACCGCCGCAGCTCCCGGCACAGATCGAAGCCGTCGCCGTCCGGCAGTCCTACGTCGAAGATTGCCAGTGAAAAGGCTTCCGACTTGAGCCGGGCGATCGCCGTGCGCGCCAGTTCGGCATGGACGGGCTCGAAGCCCGCGTCGGCCAGCGCATAGACCAGCGTGTCGGCGATAGCGGGTTCGTCTTCGACAATGAGGATGCGTTTGGGCATGGCGGAACGAAGTGGCGGGCACACGGTAAAGATTATGGCGCAAAGCGGGTTCCGGTTTCGGAGCGCATTATTTGTATGCTTGGAAATCGGGAGATTTTCCGTTGATCCTCATGGCTCATAGATGAAGAATGCCCGGTTTCCCATCTCCAGTGCATGGAAAACCGCCGTTATGAAAAGCACTTGCTTCGCGCTCTTGCTGTCCTTTGCCGTTCCTGCGCTTGCCGATACCGTTTACGTCAGCCTAACGAAGGAGGATGCCGTCGCCGTGCTGGACGGCTCGACCGGGGAAAGCCGGGGCAGGGTCAAGACCGGCTCCCACCCGCGCGGCCTGGCCCTGAGCCCGGACGGCAAGCGCTTGTTCGTCGCGCTCGCGGAAGACGCCGTTGTTGCGGCGATCGATACCGTTACCTTGGAGATCGTCGCTAAGTTGCCGGTGGACAAGAGCCCCAAATCCATCGCGCTGGACCCTGCGGGACGGTTGCTCTACGCGACCGACGATGCTGCTAACCGGATCAACGTCGTCGACATTGTCCGAGAGAATGTCGTGAAGCGGATCCCGGTCGGCGCGGAGCCTGAGGGGGTGTCGGCGAGCCCGGACGGGCGCTGGGTGATCAGCACTAGCGAAGGCGAGGACGTGGCGTATTGGATCAATACGGCCAAGCAGGAGGTGGTCGATCTGAGCGCCGTCGCGGCCCGGCCCCGCGCTTCCCGGTTTACCGACGATGGGCGGCAGCTCTGGGTCAGTTCGGAAAACGCCGGCATGGTGACAGTGATCGACGTGGCCGATGCGCATCAGGTGAAAAAGATTGCCTTCGAGCCGCCTGGCTTGCCGCGCGACCTTGTGAAGCCAGTGGGCATCCGCATCGACAAGAGCCGTCGTTTTGCGTATATCGCCTTGGGCCGCGCCGGACGGATCGCGGTGGTCGATGCGCAGCGGCTGGAGGTGGTGGATTATCTGCCGGCAGGGCCCCGCGTGTGGAACCTGGAGTTCTCGCCGGACCAGCGCCGCCTCTACGCGGCTAATGGCGGCAGCGACGATGTGTCCGTCATCGATCTGGAAAGCCGGCGGCTGCTGAAGAACCTGGCGGCGGGGCAGGGACCTTGGGACCTAGCCGTCGGGCGCTGAGCGCGTAGATTCGGCCCCCAGGGGCTGCGATCCCGGAGCGGGATTCAGCGCTTGAGCGCGGTGTCGGCGGGGCTCTCAGGCAACTCCCGGTGCCGGATAAGGAGATTGTAGCGATCGCTGCGGAGGCGTTGTGCCAGTGCCTCGACCAAGTACACCGAGCGGTGCTGGCCGCCGGTGCAGCCAATCGCGACGTTGAGATAACTACGGTTTTCCGCCTGGAAACAAGGTATCCAGCGCTCCAGAAATGCCGAAAGTTGATCGAGGTAATCGCCTACATCAGCGCTTTCCATTAGAAAAGCGACGACCTCAGGGTCTTTGCCGGTCTTAGGGCGCAGGCTGGCTGTCCAATGCGGATTGGGCAGGCAGCGCACATCGAAGACGAAATCGGTGTCCATCGGTACGCCGTGTTTGAAGCCGAAGGACTGCAGGCAAAGCGACATCAATTGATTGGCCGATATACCTACGCGCTGCCGGACCAGTTCGCGCAACTGGTGGATGGTGGTATAGGTGGTGTCGATGTTGAGATCGGCTCGGCTCAGTACTGGCTCCAGCACGCGCCTTTCCAACTCGACCGCTTCGGCCAAAGGATGGGAGGCATTGGTGAGCGGGTGCTTGCGTCGGGTTTCGCTGAATCGTTTGAGTAGGGTCTCGGGCTCGGCTTGTAGAAACAGTATCCGGTAGTCGACGCCTAACCTCCTGGCAGTGTTCAGAATCTCAGGAAAACCGGTGAGGTCGGCGCTTTGATTGCGGGCGTCGATGCCGATGGCGACTTTTCCGAAGGTCTCTGATGGCGAGCCGATAGCCTGTTGCAGAAAAGGCTCGATCAGAGACGCTGGCAGATTGTCGATGCAGTAATAGCCACAGTCTTCTAACGTGTCGAGGGCGATACTCTTGCCAGAACCGGACAAGCCGCTGACGATGACAAGCTGCATCGGGAGTCTCATGGAGGCGTCTGGGCGAGGCGAATCATCCGCAGAGGCGGCGGTTAGGATCGGCCGTGATCGTTGAGTTTTTCCTTGTGCTTGATGATCTGCCGGTCCAGCTTGTCGACGAGGCCGTCGATGGCGGCATACAAGTCTTCCTGGACATCTTCGGCGAACAGATTCGCGCCGGTGACCTGGACGGTGGCTTCCGCTTTCTGTGTCAGCTTTTCGGTAGACAGGATGACATGGACATCCAGTACATGGTCGAAATGGCGTTCCAGTTTCAGAAGTTTTTCCTGGGTATAGCTTTTCAGGGCTTCCGTCACGTCAATGTGATGTCCCGTGATGCTGAGTTGCATGAGAGTCTCCCGATAGGTCTGTTAAGAATCTAGAACAATTGTTTCCTTTCGTTGGACGGCGGTATGCCCATCGCTTCGCGGTATTTGGCGATGGTGCGCCGTGCGACGTTGATGCCCTTGTCCTTCAGCATGCCGGCTATGGCATGGTCGCTCAAGGGTTTAGTGGCCTCTTCCTTGCTGACGATTTCTTTGAGGAAGGCTTTGATCGCGGTAGCTGAACATTCGCCGCCGGAATCCGTCGAAACATGGCTGGAAAAGAAATACTTGAATTCGTAGATGCCGTTCGGCGTGTGCATGTATTTCTGGGTCGTGACCCGCGAAATCGTTGATTCGTGCATAGACACTTCTTCGGCGATGTCGCGCAGCACTAGAGGCTTCATTGCGGTCTCGCCGATATCGAGAAATTCGCGCTGGCGCTCGACGATCGCACGTGCGACCTTCAATAGGGTTTCGTTACGGCTCTGCAGGCTCTTGATGAACCAGCGCGCTTCCTGCAAGTGGTTCCGCATGGTGACGTTGTCGGAGCTGCTGTCCGCCCGCCGTATCAGACCGCTGTAATAAGGATTGACGCGCAGTTTGGGGGCGATCTCGGGGTTGAGTGCCACGGCCCATTCGGCACCCTGCCGGTAGACGAAGACGTCCGGAATGATGTACTGGTAATCGTCGACTTCGACCGAGCGGCCGGGTTTGGGATCCAGAGATCTGACCAGCCGGATCGTTTCGGCGAGGTCGTCGTCGTCCAACTCCAGCGCCTTCTTGAGCCGTACCAGATCTTTCTTGGCGAGCAGTTCGACATGATTGCGGACCAGCTCTATGGCTTGGTCCCGGTAAGGTGTGTCTTCCGGCAGTTGCTGCAGCTGGATGCGCAAGCAGTCGGCGGGACTCTCGGCTGCGATGCCGGGCGGATCGAAGCTTTGCACGCGGTGCAGGACGGCGACGACCTCGTCCAGATCGAGATTATCCAGCTGTGAGCTCAACCCCTGGTGGATGTCTTCCAGGGGGGTATCCAGATAACCGTCGTCGTCGATGGCGTCGATGATGGCGGTCGCAACGGCGTAATCGCGCTCGCTGAAGGGCGTGAGCTCCATTTGCCAGCTCAGATACTCCTGGAGACTTTGCCCCTTGCCGCGCTGGCCGAGGAAGTCTTCGCTGTCCGATTCTGCTAGGCTGGACGGCGTATAGCTTTGCATGCCATCGAAAACGTCTTCCCAGGACGAGTCGACTGGCAATTCGTCGGGAATGGTGGTTTGGGTGTCGAGGTTGGGCAGCTCGCCGTAGTTTTGCTCCGCATGCGGGGTTGGCACTTCGTCGATGCCGGCTTCGCGGGCGTGCTCTTCCTCGTCGGTCACTTCCAGCATCATGTTGGAATCCAGCGCTTGCTGAATTTCCTGCTGCAATTCGAGCGTGGACATTTGCAACAGCTTGATGGCCTGTTGCAACTGGGGGGTCATGGCAAGCTGTTGCCCCAGCCGAAGCTGCAGTGATTGTTTCATGATCTGTCTAGCGTGCCGTTATGCTATTTGGTGCGATAATTGCTTGCATATTAACGCAAAGCGTACGCCGCGATAAAGCTGTTTCGCTCACAGCGAGAAGTTGTCTCCTAGATAGACCTGTCGGACCTCCTGATTGTTCACAATTTCGGTGGCATTGCCTTCGGCGATGACTCGGCCCGCCGCCAGAATATAAGCGCGGTCGCAGATACCTAAGGTTTCGCGTACGTTGTGTTCGGTAATCAGGATGCCTATGCCGCGATTCTTCAAGTGCTCGATGATGTTGCGGATATCGATAATGCTGATCGGGTCGACGCCGGCGAAGGGTTCGTCCAGCAGCATGAATCGAGGTTCGCAGGCCAGGGCTCGGGCGATTTCAACGCGCCGCCGTTCGCCGCCGGATAGACCGGCGGCCTTCTGATCCCGCAGATGAGAGATGCTGAACTCGTCCAATAACTCTTCGATGACCAATTCCTGTTGTCCGCTCGTCAGGTCCGGGCGGAACTCAAGTACCGCCCGCAGATTGTCGGCAACCGTAAGCTTGCGGAAGATCGAAGGCTCCTGGGGTAGGTAGCCCAGGCCGAGCTTCGCCCGCGCATGCATCGGCATATGCGTAATAGGATGCCGATCGATCGAAATGGTTCCCTGATCGGGTCGGATAAGGCCGACGATCATGTAGAAGCTGGTGGTTTTGCCGGCGCCGTTGGGGCCAAGCAGGCCGACGATTTCGCCGGTGTCTATCGACAGATTGACGCCATCGACGACGGTGCGCCGGTGATAGCGCTTGCCGAGATTTTCTGCGCAGAGTGTAGTCATCGGCTTATTTCGGGGTCCCAGTTTCCACCTTGGGCGCCAGCTTGACGTGCACGCGCGACTTGTTCGACTGCGGGTCGCCTGCCTTCACGAAATTCTTGTGGCTGTCGTACTCGATCCGGTCGCTCTCGGTTGAATCGCCGCCTTGCCAGACCACGGCCTTGTCGTAAAGGATGAGGATGCCGGTTTCGGGGAAGAATTCGGCGCGCTGGCCGGTGCCGTGAATGTCCTCTTTACCGCCGTCCGGCGTTTGTTTCAAACGGACGGGATTGGCGGTGGCTACGACTTTTTCGGTCTTGCCGCCTTTCTGGAATACGATCATCTTGTCCGAATCTACGATCAGACTGCCCTGGGTCGAGCGTACATGGCCGATGTAAATGGTCTGGCCGGTAGCCTCGTCGTAGGTCGCGGTATCGGCCTCGATATAGATCGGCTGCTTGGCGTCGCTGGAAAGTCCGAACGACAGGCTCGGCCAAAGGCAGACCAGGGCGATGATGCCTATCGGTGCCCTTCTAGCGCACGTCATGTTTTCTGCGGACATTGGAAAGGATGGTGATTTTGAGTTGATCGCCGAAATGGACCTGGGCGCCATCGCCGGTGAGCAAATCCGGCGCGCTGACGACTTCGATGTGTTCGGAGGTTTCTGCATAATCCCGGTTGGGGTCTATGGTTGCGTTGCTCGTGGTCAGGCGGACTGAGCGCCCGTTGCGATCCGCGTCTCTTTGGATCAATACGGCGCCTTCCAGCGCTATGGTGCCGTCTTGTTTGATTGTGCCGTGCTCGGACGAGATGACCCAGGGCGGATTTTCCTCTTTCGAAAACACCGTGTACACAGGCGACGTCAGCTCGGTGTGGTTGTCTTCGATATAGTGCGTAAGCACCGGTGCGACGAGCAGATTTTTCGCTCGGCCGCTTTCATCGAGAGACGTCCGCCGGATGTTGAGGGAGAAATAGTCCACCGTGCCGTGGTCTGGCGCCGCCCCGGCTTCTTCTTTGGGCTTGATGCGTTGCGCGTACCATGTACTACTCACCGCGGCAGTTGCGAGCGCGGCGAGTATGACGATTTGCTGGCGCGTGACGGAAATCAGAGGAACCTCGCCACCGCCGCATCGAGCGTGCCTTGTGCGTGCATGATCAGGTCGCAAACCTCGCGGGCGGCGCCGTACCCGCCGGAAAGAGAGGTTTGCCAGTGTGCCAAGGCGGCTGCGTGAGGATGTGCATCGGCTACCGCTACCGCGAGGCCGACGCGCCGGAACAACGGTACGTCCGGCAGGTCGTCCCCGACATGAGCGATCTGCGCATCCTCCAGCCCGAGTTCGTGCTTAATCTGGCCGAAAGCGGCGAGTTTGTCTTCGAAACCCTGAAAGCAGCGCTCCACGCCGAGTAGTTCCATGCGGCGCCGCACGATTTCGGAGCTGCGGCCGGAGATGACGGCTACTTCCACTCCGCTTTGGCGCAGAAGTTTGATTCCCAGTCCGTCGCGGGTATGAAAGGCCTTGTATTCTTGTCCCTGAAGATCGAAAAACAGGGTGCCATCGGTCAGGACGCCGTCGACGTCGAAAATCACCAGGCGGATGGCTTCGGCCCGGAGCAAGACGTTCCGGCTTGCTCCGGACAGGGTATCCATGATCGCTGAGGAAGCATTCATAAGGTGCGATGAGCAGGCAAAGGCATCACACGACTCCCGCGAGCAGTAAGTCGTGCATATTGATTGCACCGATCAGGCGTGCGTTTTCAACGACCAGCAGCGCGTTGATCCGTTTCTGTTCCATAATTCTGACGGCTTCGGCGGCGAGCAGGCCGCTCTCGACGGTGATGCAGGATCTCGTCATCACAGCCGCGATGGGAGTGGCATGGATGTCCTGCGCTCTTTCCAGCAAACGGCGCAGATCGCCGTCCGTAAATACCCCCTGAACCTGGCCGGCCTCGTCAATGACGGCTGTCATGCCCAACTTCTTCGCGGTCATTTCCAGCAGGGCGTCCCGCACCCTAGCCTCCATACTGACGAACGGGATCGCATCGCCCGTATGCATGACATCTCGGACATAGGTGAGCAAGCGCCTGCCTAGGCTGCCGCCGGGATGCGAAAAAGCAAAATCCTCCCGCGTGAATCCGCGCGCCTCAAGCAGTGCTACGGCAAGGGCATCGCCCATGGCCAGTGCGGCTGTAGTGCTCGATGTCGGAGCCAGTCCGAGAGGGCAGGCTTCCTCCCTGACACCAGCGTCGATATGTACGGTGGCTTGGCGGGCCAAGGTAGACCGGCGGTTGCCGGTCATGGCGATTAGCGGAATCGCGAGCCGTTTAATCAAAGGCAGAATTGTCAGAAGTTCCGCAGTTTCGCCGGAATTGGACAGAGCCAGCACGACGTCGTTGCGAGTGATCATGCCCAGATCGCCGTGGCAGGCTTCGCCGGGATTGACGAAGAAGGCGGGCGTACCGGTACTGGCAAGCGTCGATGCGATTTTGCCGCCGACGTGGCCGGATTTTCCCATGCCCGTGACGACAACTCGTCCGCGGCATGCAAGAACTACGCGGCAGCCGGCGGCAAAATTTGAATCTATGCGGTCGGCTAACGCCTTGATCGCGGCGGCTTCGGTGTCGATGACCTTGAGGCCGAGCGCACAGAGCGCGCGGTCGTCGAGTGTCGGATTCTGTGGGTTCCCCATGGGTACTGATATCGGCTGCATGCGGGTGGGATTATGCCATATCCCGCTATATGTGCCGTTGGCGACCAGCGGTTTCACTTGTCCTGTCATCGCCTGGGGGCATAAGCGATCTCGCCCGAGCTTGCCCTGAATGGCGGCTCTTGTTTATTATGGGCCCGCACTATCCCAACGAAGCTCTTGCAGGAGGTTTGATGATGCAAGTGAACGGAAAGATAACGCAGGGTATTCTATCGCTCGTGCTCGCGGCTAATTGCCATTTCGTGCAGGCTAAGCCGCTCCATGAAAAACATGAAAGAAAGGATCGTAGCGTAGGCTGGGCATCCTATTACAGCGACAGGTTTCACGGGCGGCGGACTGCGAGCGGCGAACGCTACAACCGCGATGCCCTGACCGCCGTACACAACACTTTCCCTTTCGGTACCCTGCTGAGGGTCACCAATCTCCGCAATCAGCGCAGCGTGATGGTTCGCGTCAACGACCGTTCGGCTCGCCGTCATGGCCGTATTCTCGATCTGTCAAAGCGAGCGGCACGAGAGCTAGGTTTCATTGGGGCAGGGCTCACCCTCGTCAAGCTCGAAGTGATGGATATGGGTGACGGCTGACACGGCCGGTTTCCACTGCGGCGGACGGGTTGTAGCTCCATATCCATGGCTTCATCTTGCTTAATTCCCTTGCGCAATTCTTGACAAAAACGCTAGGAAATCCTATCGTGCTGTCGCATGCAATATATTGGGAGGCGCAGAGCAGCATGAGTGCAGAAACCATAAAATTTACCGATAGTGCAGCTGCCAGGGTCGGCGAGCTGATTGCTGACGAAGGCGATCCAAACCTCAAGTTGCGCGTCTATGTTACGGGGGGCGGCTGTTCTGGATTCCAGTATGGGTTTACGTTCGACGAAACGGTCAACGAGGACGATACCGTGCTGGAAAAGAGTGGTGTGAGTGTGTTGATCGACCCCATGAGTTTTCAATATCTCCAAGGCGCCGAGATCGACTACACCGAAAATGTGTCCGGCGCGCAATTCGTTATCCGCAATCCCAACGCGACTACAACCTGCGGTTGCGGCTCATCGTTCTCGGTCTGATCTCCCCCTCTGTAATCTCCTCACTCGTTCATCTGCGAGCAAGGCCGCGGACGGCCGGTATGGCGGACTGCGGTATTTTCCCCCGCCCAATCTTTTTTCCCTTATCCTAAAGCGTTTTGCGGCTAGGTCTGCACGCGCCTCCCCGTTACGGTAAGGATGGGCGCCGAGCCCCCTCAGCCGCTCTATTCCTTCAGAAGAATGGCATTCGAAGACGTCCCATGAACGATGTAATGACCCAACTGCTGCGCGGCACCCATGAAGTACTGCGCGAGGAAGATTTAAGGAAACGCATAGAGAGCGGAAAGCCTCTACGTATCAAGGCAGGGTTCGATCCTACTGCGCCGGATTTGCACCTCGGGCATACCGTGCTCTTGAACAAGCTCAAACAGTTTCAGGAGTTAGGGCACGAGACTATTTTTCTCATCGGTGACTTCACCGGCATGATCGGAGATCCGACAGGGAAGAACGCGACACGCAAGGCCTTGACTCGGGACGAGGTCATCGAGAACGCCAAGACCTATGAACAACAGATCTTCAAGGTGCTATGTCCGGAACGAACGCTGGTCATGTTCAATTCCAGTTGGATGAATGCAATGACCTCCGCCGATCTCATTCAGTTGGCTGCAAAACACACCGTGGCTCGCATGCTCGAGCGCGACGATTTTGCAAAGCGATATGGCAGCGGTCAGCCGATCTCGATTCACGAATTCCTGTACCCCTTGATACAGGGTTATGACTCGGTCGCTCTCAAGGCGGACGTCGAGCTCGGCGGGACGGATCAGAAATTCAATCTGCTGGTAGGGCGCCATCTGCAGGAGATATATGGGCAAACGCCCCAGGTTGTGATGACGATGCCCATACTGGAGGGGCTCGACGGGGTGCAGAAAATGTCGAAGTCTTTAGGTAATTACATTGGCATTGCGGATCATCCGGATGACATGTTCGGAAAAATCATGTCGATCTCAGATGATCTCATGTGGCGCTACTACGAACTCCTGAGCTTCGTGCCTATGGCCGAGGTTGCACGCCAGCGCCAGGAGTGCGCCAGTGGCGCAAATCCCCGCGACGTGAAAGTCAGATTGGGTCAGGAAATCGTCGAGCGCTTTCATGGGGGCTCGGCTGCTCGAAAGGCGCTGGAAAATTTCGAGACGCGCCATCGAGACAACGCCGTGCCCGAAGACTTGATCGAGCATTCGGTGACTGTGCCGGTGGGGGGGTATCCCATCGCGAACCTGGTAAACGATTTAGCGCTGACGGCTTCGACCTCCGAAGCGATTAGGCTCATCAAGCAAGGCGGCATTAAGATCGATGGCGAGCGAGTGGAAGATCCGAAGCGGCGGATGGCTGCGGGAGCAGCTCACGTCATCCAGGTGGGGAAAAGAAAATTCGCGAAAGTGCATCTGAAGGCTTGACGAATTTCCCTGTTGCTGTAGAATGCGCAGCTCTTTCGGGGCGAAAGCGGATTTGAGGTTGGGATCGCGGACGGGCCGGGAAGAAAGAGGGAAGAGAGGGGTTGACAAGATGCTGGGATGCTGTAGAATTGTCGGCTCA
>JAQTYA010000188.1 GCA_028688525.1 Methylococcus sp.
GTGGGGATGCGCGCCTTGATGGTCCGCTGCACGCGGTGCGGGAGCCCGTTCTTATCGTATTCGGGCACGCTCAGATTGAGCTCCAGCTCGGTGCCGCGGTACGCGTCCTCCAAGGTGATATGCGCATTGACTTCGTAGTCCTGGCCAGGCGTCGGGACTTTGCTGCCGCCCCGTCCCGGACTCTGCCGAGAGGCTGAGAAGGCAGCGAAGAGATCGGATAAATCGATATCGTCAAACGAAAAGTTGGGGCCGCCGTGCTCCTTTCCCCATTCCGGTGAAGGCTTGAAGTCCTGGCCGGGCTGATGGCTCCCCAATTGATCGTAGGCGGCGCGCTTTTCCGGGTCATGGAGCGTCTCGTAGGCCTCGGCGACTTCCTTGAATTTCTCTTCGCCTTGAGGATCCTTCGTCACATCCGGGTGATACTTGCGCGCCAGCTTCCTATAAGCCTTCTTGATTTCCTCGGCGGTAGCTTTCCGGTCGAGGCCCAGGATGCCGTAGTAGTCTTTGTATTTCATGGGGCAAGACAGCAAACGAGTTCAATGGTTTGCATTGTAGCCCCGCTATCGGGATCGGATATCAACCCTGCCCGATTCAGCAGCTCGCCCCGGAGAAAACGCCGTTCACCGCATCGTGGCGCGCCTTGCCGCCGATGAGGCTCACAAAGAATCGCCGGGCGATCAGATCTTATCTAGCGCGTCCGCCAGGGTGGCAATCGTTCTTTCGAGGTTTTGCAGCTTATCGAGACCGAACAACCCCAAGCGGAACGTCTTGAAATCGGCGCCTTCACCGCACTGCAGCGGCACGCCAGCAGCAATTTGCAGGCCGAGGTCTGAGAATTTCTTTCCGCTCTTGATGTCATCGTCATCGGTATAGCTCACCACCACGCCCGGAGCACCGAAGCCTGCAGCAGCCACCGATTTGATACCGCGCTCGCTCATCAGTGCGCGCACGCGGCTGCCAAGCTCCCATTGCTCCTCACGCGCCCTAGCGAACCCATAGCGCTCCGTCTCGCGCATCACTTCGCGCAGCGAACGCAGGGCATCGGTCGGCATGGTGGCGTGGTAGGCGTGTCCGCCCTGTTCGTAGGCTTCCATGATTTGCAGCCATTTCTTCAGATCGGCGGCAAAGCTGGTGCTGACGGTAGCCTCGATACGCTCGCGGGCCGCCGGACTGAGCAACACCATCCCGCAACAGGGCGGAGCGCTCCAGTCTTTCTGCGGCGCGCTAATCAAGATGTCCACCCCGGTCTGCGCCATGTCGACCCAGATCGTACCCGAGGCAATGCAATCGAGCACAAAGAGTCCGCCGACGGCATGGACCGCGTCGGCCATGGCGCGCAGATAATCGTCGGGCAGGATCATGCCGGCCGAAGTTTCAACATGCGGGGCAAATACGAAGTGCGGCTGCTCGCGCGCTATGGCGGCGGTGACTTCTTCGATCGGAGGGGGAGAGTAAGCCGGCTGAGGACCCGCTTCGACAGGGCGCGCCGCCAGAACGATGGATTCCGACGGAATATCGCCCATCTCGAAAATTTGCGTCCAGCGATAGCTGAACCACCCGTTGCGGACGACCAGACACTTCTTGCCCGTCGCGAATTGCCGCGCCACGGCCTCCATGGCGAAAGTGCCGGAGCCGGGGACGATAACCGCTGCATGGCCGTTGTAGGCTGCTTTCAGAGTGCGAGAGATATCGCGCATGCACTCCTGAAAAACCTTTGACATATGGTTGGTCGCACGGTCGGTATAGACCACTGAGTATTCCAGCAGGCCATCGGGATCGACGCTCGGCAATAATCCAGGCATGTTTTTTTCTCCTTCTCATCATCTATTTTGAAATAAGCAATTCCTACGCCGCGCTTGCCAACGCTTACCCCTGCGCCTACCCCACCGTAACCCCGCGGATTCAGCCGAGTTGAGGCTGCGGCGGATTGTCGGGAACCTGACATCCTCCGTTGTCCGCGGTTCCGCCGAAGCGGCCCGTCACCGGCCCGGCTGTTTCCAAGCGCTGCTCAGGGACGATCCGGCTTCGTTGCCACGGCGTAGATCACATTAGTCTCGATGGCAGAGACCCGATGAGCAAGAAGCTGGGACAGATTGCTTTGGCGCACCGCGGCGAACTCTGCATTATCCAACTGCGCCAGGGTGCCCCGATAGCCGCTACCCATAGCAATGGCCCACCAGTCTTCAGGCGCGTTGAGCGGATGCGTGCCGGCTTCCGCAACGATGTCGCAGCGATTCACACCCCCGCCGGCGAGCATGGAACGCAGCCCCTCGGGACTGGATATCCGTTCCCACGGATTAAAGCTACGGCGCAAATCGGGGCGGACCTTTTCGATAGCCTGCCAAAACGCCCCGTTGGCGGGCTCGAAAAGCTCAGGCCCCCAAGTGGTGATAGCCAGCCTGCCGCCGGGGCGGACCATACGCCATAACTCTCTGACCGCCCCCTCCATATCCGGTACGAAAAAAATGCCGAACACGCAGACGACCGCATCGAAGCTGGAATCGGGATAGCCCAGGCCGAGCATGTCGGCGACCCGGAACTCGATGTTGTTCAGGCGGCTTGCTTCCGCTTTGGCGCGAGCCAATGCAATCAGGCGTTCGGCGAGATCGGCCGCAACGACACCTCCGCCCGGCCCGACGCTTTCCGCCGCCGGAAGTGCCGACCCGCCACTACCCGAACACACATCCAGAACGCGCTCGCCGGAACGCAGACCGATCCGGTCGACGGTCTGCCGGCCAAACCGGTGCCAAAAAGAGCTGACGGGATGATCGAAGTAATCGGCTGCTGCGTTATAAGCAAACGCAGCCTTGGCTTTGGCGAGTTCTAATTCAGTCATCGAGCAAATTCAGGAGGAAACGAGGCCATTGCGCCGGATCACCGCGAAGTAGGCACGTTGTCCGGGCACTGATTCAAAAAGTCCGGGATGGACATATTGACCCCGGGGAGCGATAGCCAAGCGGCATCGCCGGGTTTGCTCTGAACCATGTAAGCCCAATGCCCCACCTGAGCGCTGGGCGAACCGGATGACATCTGATTCTCCATAGTCCACTGCGCGCCTTTCTTCACCATGCGCCCGAGGCCTATGGTCTGCTCTGCGCCATCGACATAAGGCAAATTGTTGAACGTCAGATACACGGCCCCTTCCGGAGTGACCGAGCCCACCACCGACATGCAAGCCACAGCTTGGCCGAGGAGCTTGCCGACAACCTCGCCGTTGAAATATCCGTTATTGTAATTCTTGATATAAAAAACCGTCTGATCGGCTATTGCTATTACAGCATTCTTTGCCGGGTCATAAATGTAGGCCGTAAGATTTTTGTCCTGGACATACCAATAGCTATCGGCCAGAAACGCCCAATTCTTGGTGGTGCTCGGCGCCGCAACGACGTTAGCCGCCCCCAACAGACAAACCGCGAACACACCGCCGATCGATTTTATTTGCTTCATGCTTAAACTCCTTCCAAAATAAAAAACATAGGATGCGCTGAGGCACGAAGCGCATCATTCGAGACATGCCGTCGTTGGAATGCCGAAATCCCCCGAATGTCCCCAGCCCTTGGGGTAAACGCCCAACGCCACGAATCGATGGAAACTCGAATAGGGCCAATCGGCCACCCGCCGCACGCGACCATGCTTTACAGGGTTCCAATGGATATAGTCGAAATGGGCGTTGAAATCGTCTTGCCCAGTCAATAAGTGCGCCCAGAATCGCCGTTGCCATAGCCCACGTTCTCTGCGCTGTAAACGGCTTTGCGAAATTCGTTCGCCAGCGGGTATGGCACGGGAAAAACGGCTTTTGAGCAGGCTCCAGCGTATCGAAAAGTCCGCATCCTCGGGAGGCAGCGTCCAGATGCAATGCAGATGGTCGGGCAGGATAACGACCGCGTCAATACGGAAAGGCTTACGGCGCTTAACATAACGAAAAGCCGCCCGTAGCTCGTCAATCCTTTCGACCAACAGACGATTATCTCGCCGCTCCGCCAGATTGACCGTGAAGAACCAGGTTGATCCTGGAATATAAAAGCGGCGATAGTCCGTCATTCGTTGGCCTGTATTGTTGCTCGAATGATGCGCTTCGTGCCTCAGCGCATCCTAT
>JAQTYA010000189.1 GCA_028688525.1 Methylococcus sp.
CTTTGAGCTGTTGCATGCCGAGCCAAACGCCTTGTAGGGCGGTGTCGGTCGCATCCGGATCAAGCGAGAGCACGGCATCTACGACGGCACGGGCAATGCGGTTCCGGGTGTCGCGTTCGGCGTCCCGCTCCCGGCGGCGTTCGGCCAAGAGTTCGGCCCGGCGTTGAGCGCGTTCTTCAGGGCTTAGGCAAGACATAGTCAGTTGGCCTCGATCAGTTCGACCTGGTTGAGAAATTCGGCTTGAGTGAACTGCCGCAAGTCGAGTTCACCGCTGAAGCGGATCACCAGTTCAATTTCACCGTTGAGGTCGAGGACGCCGCAGATTCGGCCCGGCGGGTTGAGCTGCGGGGTTTTGCGGTAGGCGGCGGCTTCGGTCTTGAGCACGACCGGGCGAGACATGAGGGTGAAGGCTTCGGACAGAGTGAAGGCGCACATGTCAGGCATCCCCCGCAGGCTGGCGTGCTTCGGCTTCTGCTTCGGCCCGCGCTTGGGCGCTGTCGTCGGCCAGGAACTGGAAACGGTCGCGGACGTGGATCAGGCGGCGCAAGGTGGCTTTTAGGTGCACCTGGCTAATCAGCAGCGTGGTTTCCAGGGGGAATTCCGCGGCGAGTGCGGCGACGCGCTGAAGCAAGCCGGCCAGGTCTTGGCTGATGAGGTCGACGCGATCCACCAGGGCGCCCACGGTTTCGCGGTCCGGGGTGTCGGGGATGTCGAAGCACTGAGCGGCGTTCATCGGTCGGTCTCCCCTTCCAGGTTCAGAAACGACAGGTCGACTTGAGCGAGGCAGCGGGCGCGCAGCTCAAGCATGTTGATGAGGACGCGGCGTCCGACCCGGACGGTCTTCACTTCGCCGCGCTCGACCCAGCCGCGCACGGTGTCTTTAGTCAGGCCGATGTCTTCCGCGGCTTTTTCTACGGTCTTCAGATCGGATTGCAGCGCTAAAAGCGCTTGACGCAGTGCTTCCAACTCCATAAGTTCCCCCTTTAAGACCTCACTGGACCACAGTGCTACACAAACTCTACGGTTGAATTATTAAACCACGAGGCTTGGTGTGGTTCAATAATTAAACCATCAAAGTTGATGATGTGGATACTAGAGAACGCTTGATTAAGCTTATGGATCACAAACAAATGGGACCGGCTGAACTTGCTAGGCTCACCGGTATACCTGTGAACCGCTGGAAACAGATCAGGATCAAGAACGTAAGAGCAAGCACAGAAGAACTTGACGTATGCGTACAGCTCTGGCCGGAATACGCCTATTGGTTGATTACAGGAATGACACAACCAGAAGTCGGGAACATCAGCCCCGAGATTGAAGAAACCAGAAAAAAACTAGCCAAGGCTGGCGGATCGCCCAACGGGTGATCGAAAGATGGGGAACAGGGTGGGTAATTCTAGGGCAGCTCTAATATCGAAAAATATCAACTTGCCAGGGCATGCGTGATTAACATGCGTAACACGGCACGTAGGTGTGTTTCAAGAGCAAGAAAACTACTCGACGAAGCAGACGAGCATTCCGTGCGATATGCATGTTTAGAACTCCGCTTCGCGATAGAGTATATGACTTACAACCTCTTGCTAATTTATCAAGATGAGCTGCCAAGCGATTCATTTAAAAAATGGACCCCTAAGCAAATTATCTAAGATATTATTGAAGTTGATAAGGATGCCACTGAAGATAAAGCTATCTGGTTTGGCATAGAACACGTGTATGGAGTCCCGCCACCGCCCGAAGAAATGAGATATCTTGGAAAAGAGCCTCGATTTTCAATGAAATGGGCCACCAAAAACTATAATGCGCTTGGTAACTTTTTGCACGCTCCATCCATATATCAAATGGAAGGCGGCAAAAAACCCGACATGGCTTCAATAAAGACCAGGGCAATAGACATTGCTAACGAATGCGAGCAACTATTAAGTTCGTCAATATACGATATAAATATTGGTCAATTTGTTGGATTTGAGTGCGTGGAATGTAAGGCATATATAAAAAAACGGATTGCAAATATTGATTCGAGCATCACTGTCATTTGTTATCACTGCCGTGCCAATTATAAATTAGAGAAAACGGAAGATGGAGCGACAGAAGCGCTGCTCTGTGAATCAACTTATAAATGTCAAAAGTGCGGCCATGATAATCACTTCGGGAGTCATCGAGTTGTAGACGGAGCGATCTTAAAATGCACTAAATGCGGCAATCAAACAAAAATTCAGCAACAATTTTTTCTTTGCGATCCGAAAACCGGCGAAGGGATCGCTGAAGAATGAAATCCATAGTCCGAGAGTCAGGGTTCGCTCATAGAGTGTGGCATTTACTGGCAAAGAGCATTCCAAGACAATCAAACAGGCCGAAAAAGAAATCAAGGAAGACTGCTGAACCAAATAGTGAAGAGACAATGAACAGGTAGAGAGAGTGATCTTGGCTAGACTTTAGAGTAAAAGTTAATATCGAAGCGGACATATAAATATTCGAAAGGGGTCGCCATGACAAGAAGCATTGCAGAAAGGTATAGCAATAGAGCCGTATTCGACACTGAATATGAAGAAATTATAGAAATAGAGCCATTTGCTCAGGGGCAAACTAGAGCGGTTTTTTATTTAAAAGAAGAACTAGACAGCCAAAGAACGGTAGTAGTGAAGAAAATACTAGGCAACCCCGGTTGTGTTGGACCAAATTGGATGGAATGGTTTATTTGGGGAATAATCCAGAGTGACAACAATCTGAGATCAAAATTTGGTCAATGCTTAAATATTAGCATCACTGGAAATTATCTAATGATGGAGTACCTTGGTAACCTGAATGGAGGTGAGATAATCCCAAGCCGGCCATCTTGGGTTAATGATAACAAAGGTATTGAGTCATATGGTAGGAGTCTCGAAGGCCAAATAAAAATTAGAGATTACGGGATGGTTAGATTAGAAGGGATTCTGCAGCCAGAAGATAATTCATGGATTAATATTTAATGAGAGAGCCCACATAGCCCGCATAGGGTGCGCTGAAGTATGAAGCGCACCGTTCAGATGAAAGCAAGACTCACTCGGTAGGAAATCAACGAGGCAAGAACATGCCAGAAATCCCAAACACCCAAATCCTGGAATCCTTGAAGGGGCTTTCGATCCCGGAGCGTATCCAGATCGTGGAGGACTTATGGGATAGCATTGCCATTCCACAAGAGAATTTCGGTTTGCCCGAAGCCCAAGCGCGTGAGCTGGAGAAGCGCATCGATGCGCTGGAGAAGAACGAAAGTCGGCTGTCTTCCTGGGATGAGGTCAGGCAGCGAATCACGAACAGCCGATGACGGCCACTGTACTTCTTACGCCGGAGGCGGAACAGGAAATCGCCGAGGCGTTCGAATGGTACGAGCAACGGGCGACCGGCTTGGGTTCAGAGTTCTTGCGATCAGTGGATGTCGCGCTTTCCTCAGCGGCCCGAAACCCGATGCTGTACCCTTCGGGCCACCACAGCGCAAGGCGTGTTCTGCTGCGGCGTTTCCCTTATGCGATCTTCTTTAAGCCAGTCGCCCACAGAATCGTGGTGTTTGCCTGCTTCCACGGGCGAAGAGACCCAAAGGTTTTGATTCAGCGAATCGAAAAGGTCTAAAGTCGTGAACCGCGTAGCGTGCTCTAAAACCAGGGCAGCATGAGCTAAGGTGCGAACCCCATCGAGACAAAGCACCGTATCGAGGTGGTTTATCTTGAACGTATTATTGGGTACAAGTCAGGGGGGTGTTATATGGAAGGAATTTGGTTTGTATTGGTTGGTCTCGCTGCCGGCTGGCTGGCGGGGCGGTTAATAACGGGTGGTGGGTCCAGTATCATCGGATATATTATCGTGGGCGTGTTTGGCTCAGTGCTTGGAGGCGTTCTATTCGATGTGATGGGAGTGCCTGCTGGTAGTGGAATTTTAGGCAAATTGTTCGTTGCTACAGTTGGCGCTATCACATTTTTATTTCTACTGCATGTGCTCAAAAAACGTTAGGCCATCCATCGATCTAAGAGCTTTCATTATCACTTGATCTTTTAAGAACAAAATAGGTGACAGACAGTCCTAGCAGAATCGCTGCGATACCGAATAGG
>JAQTYA010000065.1 GCA_028688525.1 Methylococcus sp.
TATATCAAATATGTGACATTACTTTGTTGAATCTTAGTAAATCACCCTGGCCTTGGGTGAACGCCTCAAAGACTCCTTAAAAGCAGCATTGCACCGCATGGTATGCGGTGCCGTGGAGAGCCGACGGCGTTAGACCAAAGTCCAGTATCGCCTTGCCAGAGCTCCGGTTACCGTCTTGCGCCATGAACTGCACCCGCTCCGCCCTCCTTACGATCGCCGGCAATGATACGGACGAAATTCGCAAACAAGTGACAGCCGGAGCCACGACATATTTGCTCAAACCCGTGGACGATCCGATCTCGCTTGCTACCATAGCCCAGCGGCAAGAACCCGCGCCATCCCTGACCTTCCACGGTGAGCCGGTGTGAATGGTCCCCTCATCACCGAACCCAATGGAGTTGCACTACCCATGCGTGAAACCCTAAAAAGAACCTTCGGCTCCCTGCTGGTCTTGACAGTCGCCGGCTGCTCAAGCGTGAAATCCGGCAGCAACGAGGCCAAGGCCGTGGCAGTCGAGCCCGCTCCCAATGCGGGCTTCATTCAGCATCCGGAGCGCCAGACCCAGCGCGCCGACCTGCCTTTCCAGAAGGTCTGGATCAAGCCCGGTTTCGACAAAAGCGGCTACCGGGAGCTGGTGGTAGCGCCGTTGAATACCCAGTACATGCTGGAAATGGATTGGCTGCACGACATGAGCTCGGCATCCTGGATCAGCAACGTCAAAGCCGACATCGCGGAACTCGCCCAATATTTCCACGACCAAGTGGTGAAGGATTTCAGGGAAGATCCCAAACACCGGTTCCGCATCGTCGACAACGCGGCTCAGCACAAGGACAAAGCCCTGCGCCTGGAACTGGCCCTGATCGAAATCGATCCCTCGACGCCGGTGCTCCACGCGCTGAGCTGGGCAGGCCCGCCGGGCACGGGTTCCGCCGTCGGTGCGGTCAACCAGCGCAGGGCCGCCTTCGAAGGCCGGCTGCGCGACTTGCAGACCGGCGAGGTGGTCGCCACTTTCGCCGACCGCGACATGGCAGATATCGGCCCCATCGACCTGACCCGGCTGACCTGGTATGGACCCGCCAAGGGCATCATGGACCGCTGGGCCGAACAGTTCGTGCAAATCGCCAACCGCAAACCCGGCGAGGTCGTGACCGACCCGACGGCGTTTACGCTGAGGCCATTCTGAACTGATCCAGCGCCTGTAGTCCGTTTGTACACCAAGACCTGGGTTACTTGGTACAAGCGGGCTTCAGGCCTAAGGGACAACCGTGGACCGTAGCCCGCCTGCTTCCACCGCGGCGTGTTCGGGTTCCCAAGACTCTGCAGGAGAGGCAACGTTCCGGCTAAAATACCCCATCCGTCATAGACTCTCCTTCTCGGCCGCGGCTGCCGATCCTCCGCCATGGCGCCTACGCATCCGATCAGCTGGATAACCCTACTCTGGTCCATGGCCGCCTCGGCCTGCCTGACGCTTGCGGGCGTGTACTTCATCATCTGGCTCAAGCAAAGGGACCGCCCCGCTTACCTCTTATTTTCCCTCCTCGCTTTGACCATGGCAGCCTTCGCCGGCTTCGAATACGCCATGATGCATGCGGAGTCAACGCGGGTATTCGGGGAACTGCTGTATTGGATACATATCCCGGTGTTCGCCGGAACGTTAGCGGTGATCGGCTTCATACAGGCGCAGTTCGGCACCGGACGCGCTTGGCTGGCCTATGCCGCCTGTGGATTGCGCGGGCTCGCAGATGCGGTGAACTTTCTGTCCTCGCCTAACCTGAATTACGCAGAAATCACCGCTCTGCGGCACATCCCTTTATCGGGCGGCGAAACCATCGCGGTGGCGGAAGGTATCCGCGGACCCTGGGTCGCAATCGACGATTGGGCCTTGCTGACGACCATCGTATACCTTGCCGATGCCGTGATCTCGCTCTGGCGCCGGGGCGGACGCGACGGCCGGCGCCGCGCCGCCCTAATAGGCTGCAGCATCCTGTGCTTCATCCTGATAGCGGCCGGCAGCGCTATCCTGATTCATGCCGGCATTCTCCACATACCTTACCTGATTAGCCTGCCGTTCCTGCTCGTCCTCCTGGCCATGAGCTACGAGCTGAGCTCAGACGTGCTGCGAGCGGCGCAACTCTCCCGGCAGCTAAAAATCAGCGAATCCGAACTGAGGGAAAGCCAGGACCGGATGCGCCTGGCGGCCAGCGCCGCCGATCTCGGCCTCTGGCTTTGGGACATCGCCAGAGACGAAATTTGGACCATGGAGCAGGGCCGCGCCCTCTACGGGATACCGAAGGACGAGCGGATCGATTTCGCCCGCTTCATGGAAACCCTGCACACAGACGACCGCGAAACTGTACGCGCATCGGTCGCCAAAGCGTTGTATGGCGGCGGCGATTACGAAGGCGAATACCGCGTTGGTTTGCCCTGCGCAAAGGCACGCTGGGTGGCTTCCCGGGGAAAGGTGGAATTCGACGTAAGCGGCAAGCCGATCCGGATGCGGGGCGTCTCGATCGACATCACCCGGCGCAAACTGGCGGAACAGGTGGTGCAGCAGCAGCGCCACGAGTTGGCGCATCTGTCCCGCGTCACCCTGCTGGGCGAATTGTCCGGCTCGTTGGCCCATGAACTGAACCAGCCCTTGACCGCCATTCTCGCCAACGCCCAGGCCGCCCAACGCTTTCTCGACCAAGAGCCTCTCGACATCGGAGAAGTCAGAGAAATCCTCGGCGACATCGTGAAAGAGGATAAACGCGCGGGCGAAGTCATTCGCCGTCTTCGCCTGCTTTTCAGGAAAGGCGAGCTCCAGCACGGCCCTATCGACGTCAATGCGCTCGTAGAGGATGTCTTGAAACTGCTCCGGAGCGATCTGGTGAGCCAAAGCGTCGGCGTCGTTACGACGCTGGCGCCGGCGTTGCCGATGATTTCCGGCGACAGAGTGCAACTGCAGCAAGTCCTACTCAATCTGGTGATGAACGCTTGCGACGCCATGGCTTGCCTGGACCGGACCGAGCGCGAGATCCGGATCGTTACGGAAACCGCAGCGGCGAACGGCATCCGGCTTACGGTAGCGGACCGGGGGCGGGGGATTCCGGCAGAGGATTTGGAGCGGGTGTTCGAACCCTTCGTCACGACGAAGAACCACGGACTGGGGCTGGGACTCTCGGTATGCCGCACGATCGTCTCGGCCCATGGCGGCACGATCCGCGCCGCCAACAATCCCGAGCGCGGCGTCTGTTTCAGCCTGATTCTCCCCCCCTTGCCAGAGCAAACCCATGTGCCGGCCTGAGGTCACCGTATTTCTGGTGGATGACGATCCGGCCGTACTCAAAGCCATCGAGCGGCTGCTACGGTCCGAAGGACTGCACGTGGCGGCATTCGGTTCACCCCGGGAATTCCTAGAACACCACGACCCCGATACTCCCGGCTGCGTGGTGCTCGACCTTTCCATGCCGGACCTGAACGGCCTGGATTTGCAGCGCATGTTGGCCGAGCGGGAGCCGGCGCGTCCCATCGTATTTCTCAGCGGCCAAGGCGACATCCCGGCCAGCGTCCGTGCTATGAAACAAGGCGCAGTGGATTTTCTTACCAAGCCGGTGAACGACTGCGACCTGTTGAATGCGATCCGCCACGCCCTTGCCCGCGACCTCGCCACCCGTGCACAACACGCCGATCAGGCAGAAGTGCGTCGACGCTTCGCAATGCTCACGCCTCGCGAGCTAGAAGTGTTGCGCCATGTAGTAACAGGCCGGCTGAACAAGCAGATTGCCGCCGACCTCGGGACCGTCGAAAAAACTGTCAAGGTCCATCGCGCCCGCATCATGCAAAAGCTCCAGGCCCGCTCTCTCGCCGAATTGATTCGACTGGCCGACAAGGCCGGCTCGGCCGCACTGCCCAAGGACTGAGCAGCGCAAACGCCGTACCTTCACCGCGGGCCTCTCCACCATTGGACCAAAGTCCAATTACGCAGATTCATCGTGTTGGTTAGGATCAAAGCTAGAAGGTGGGGTGTTGCATTACCGGCTCATTTTTCGGTTAGAACTCCCAGTTTAGCTGTCCCTCACCGTGCCGCGAAACAAGCCGAAGCAGGCGACAGTGCTGCACCCTGCCGCCTCCTAACACAACCTTGGAAGAGATCCCATGCAAACTATGAAGATCCCATTCTCGGGAACGGCGGCGATTTGGGCAGCGGTCTGCCTCGCCTTGCTGCTGCTGCCGGGCTGCACCGCCACACAGAAAGCCGACCTCGCCCGCTCCGAGCTGAATTGCGGAATGCTGGGCAGGACCTGCAGCCTGCTTAAGCCCGGCACCGACGACCAGATGGCGTTTCGGTATGTGAATCCCACGGCCAAGTGGGCTCAGTACGGCAAAGTGATGATCGAGCCTGTGAGCTACTGGGGCGGCGACAAGGACGAGCTCTCGTCCAGTGACCAGCAAGCCGTGGTCGATTATTTCAACCAGAAACTGAGTGAGGAACTGGGCAAGAAATTCACCGTGGTCGCGCAGCCGGGACCCGGCGTCATGAAGCTCCAGGTCGCGCTGGTTCATGCCGAAACCGCAACGCCGGGTTTGCGCACGATTTCCATGGCAGTGCCGCAGGCTCACATGATCAGCAACCTCGGCTACGTCGCAACGGGCAAGTTCCCCTTCGTCGGGAGTGCACAGGTCGAAGCCAAAGTGACCGATGCGGCCTCCGGCGAATTGCTGGCCGCGGTGGCGGACAAGCGCCTGGGTGGAGGCAGCTTTACCACGGCCTTCCAGTGGACACTGGGCGACGCCCAAAACGCGATGAACCACTGGGCCGAGAATGCGGCGGAACGCTTGAGCGCTTGGACCGGCGGTGCGGAGAGGCCGTTGTGACTTCCCCGCAAGCTTCGGCCTCGAAGGAAAATAGCGGCGTGAGGAGACGGCTATGAATACACGGGGAAGCTGCCGTTTGTGGTCCGTTTGGGGGTGGGTTTTGAGTGTGTTCCTATCCGCCGCCTTCGGCGCCGAGCTCGAGGAGACAACCGGCGAGCCGGCGAACACCCCCAAGCCCTGGGCCATCAACCTGTCGCTTTACATGTGGTTTCCCGGTATGAACGGCAGCTTTTCCGAGGGCCGGCATAGCGCCTCCGTCGACTACAGCTTCCTCGACATCGCGGGGAAACTGCGCAATTTACCGGCCGCCTTCATGGGGCGGCTGGAAGCTAATTACGAACGCCTGGGGCTCTACCTGGACGGCAATTACATGCAGATGGACTTCAGGCCGCGCGTCGACGGCGGGGTCAGTAAAGGACTGTCCATCGAACTGGGCATCATGGACTACGGGGCCACGTACCGCCTGTTCGGTCCTACCCGTTCCGAACGCATGCAGCAATGGACGGAAAAATCGAAATCCAACATCCTCGACGTCTATTTGGGTGGGCGCACCATTTGGTTGGGCAATCAAATCCAGTTGAGAGGGCTTCCCAGCCCCACGGCAAGCCAAACCCTCACCGCACCGGTGCTGGGCGGAAGAATCCTCGTGGAATTCAGCCCCGAATGGTTCGTGCTCATGGATGGTAATGCCGGCGGTTTTGGCGCGGACAGTGTGAGCTTTACCGGCACGCTGATGGGCTTGATCGGTTACCGGACCACACTGTTAGATCAGCCTGCCTCGATCGAGGCAGGGTTCAAGGCGCTGCGGGTGGATGTCAGCAAGCCCGGCTTCGAAACCAATGCGACCATGAGCGGACCTTTCCTCGGAATGAGCCATTTTTGGTGAAAAGGCGTTTCGCGCGGTGCGACGGAAACCTGACCCCTGCCCTCAAGGAATCAAAAACTATGACCCGATTCAAACTATGGGCGGCGGTCCTGTCGTGCTCGATGGCTCTGTCAGGCTACGCTGCGGAAAAAATCGACCGGTCGGCACTGCCGATCGCGGAACCCAAGCATCCCCCGATCAAGGAGCTCGACGTCCGCCGGGCGAAGGCACCGCCGCGCTTCGAGACCAAGGCGCCGGCCGGGGCGCCCAATGTAGTGATCGTCCTGCTGGACGACTTCGGCTTCGGCCAGGCTAGCCCGTTCGGCGGCGCCATCGAAATGCCGACCCTGGACCGTTTGGCCCAGAATGGACTGCGCTACAACCAGTTCCATGTCGCGGCATTGTGCTCGCCCACCCGCGCGGCGCTGCTCACCGGGCGCAACCATCACAGCAACAACACCGGCTCGGTGCAGGACATCGCCACCGCCTTTCCCGGCAACACCGGCGTGCGGCCTAGCGCCATCGCCCCCTTGGCGGAAATCCTGCGCCTGAACGGATACAGCACCGCCGCTTTCGGCAAATGGCATCTGATGCCTCTGTGGGAAACCAGCGTCTCCGGACCTTTCGACCGCTGGCCCACCAACTCCGGCTTTGAAAAGTTCTATGGCTTCCTCGGGGGCGAGACCAACCAGTGGGCGCCGACCCTTTACGATGGCGTCACCCGGATCGAGCCGCCCCGCGATCCCAATTACCACTTCACCACCGACATGACCGACCAGGCCATCGCCTGGGTCCGCCAGCAGCAGAGCCTGACGCCCGACAGGCCGTTTTTCGTCTATTTCGCGCCCGGCGCCACCCACGCCCCGCATCATGTCCCCAGGGAATGGGCCGACAAATATAAAGGCCGCTTCGATGGCGGTTGGGAGCGCTACCGGGAAGAAACGCTCGCACGGCAGAAGCGACTGGGCGTGGTCCCCGAAAACACCCAGCTTGCGCCCAAACCGGAGGCGATCCCGGCCTGGGACGTTCTGACGGCCGACGAGAAAAAGGTCTATGCACGGCAAATGGAGGTCTACGCCGGCTTCGGCGAGCACACGGACCGTGAGATCGGACGTTTCGTGCAGGCGCTCGAAGGACTGGGCAGCATGGAAAACACCTTGTTCATTTACGTCGTCGGCGACAACGGCGCCAGCCCCGAGGGCAGCATGGCCGGGGCCGTCAACGAGATGAATTCGCTATTCAACGGCATTCCGGAACCCTTGGATCAGCACCTCAAACACCTCGACGACTGGGGCGGTCCGGACACCTTCCCCCATTACGCGGTGGGTTGGGCCAATGCCGGCAATACCCCTTTCAATTACGGCAAACAGGTCGCTTCGAAATTCGGCGGCAACCAGAATCCGATGGTCATCCACTGGCCGAAGGGCATCAAGGCCAAGGGAGAATTCCGCACTCAGTTCCATCACGTGATCGACATCGCACCGACGGTGCTGGAGGTGGCGGGCCTGCCTGCGCCGAAGGCCGTGAACGGCATCCCCCAGCGCCCCATAGAGGGCGTCAGTCTCGCCTATACCTTTGGCGATCCCGCAGCGAAATCGCGCCACCGCACGCAATATTTCGAGATCACCGGCAACCGCGGCATCTATCACGATGGCTGGTTCGCGGGCACCGTGCACAGGGCGCCCTGGGAGCCCAAGCCCAGAGCGACACTGGAAAACGATCGATGGGAGCTTTATCACCTGCCACAGGATTTCGGTCAGGCGGACGACTTAGCGGCGGAAAATCCGGCGAAGCTCAAGGAGTTGCAAGCCCTCTTCATGAAGGAAGCGGTGAAGTACAACGTCCTGCCCATTGACGATCGAACCATAGAACGCCTCGATCCCGTGTCGGCCGGACGTCCTGATCTGATGGGCGGACGCACCTCGCTCACGGTGTACCCAGGTGGCATCGGCATGCCGGAGAATGTCTTCATCAACGTGAAGAACCGCTCCTACACGATCAGCGCCGAGTTAGACATCCCTGAGGGCGGCGCCGACGGTGTGATTCTGGCCCAGGGCGGGCGCTTCGCGGGTTGGAGTCTCTATCTCAAAGAGGCACGCCCCGTCTTCGCCTATAACTGGCTAGGCATGGAGCGCTATACGATCGCCGCCCAGGTGAAACTGCCCATAGGAAAGACGACGCTGCGCTACGAGTTCACCTACGATGGAGGTGGGCGGGGCAAAGGCGGACTAGGAACCCTCTACGTCAACGGACAGAAGGCAGGCGAAGGCCGGATCGAAAAGACGGTTCCCAATCTTTTCTCCGCCGACGAAACCGCCAACGTGGGCGTAGATGAAGAAACGCCCGTGACTGACGACTACCAGGAGCGCGACAACCGCTTCACCGGACTTATCGCAAAGGTGACGATAGAAACGGCAAAACCCTGAACGCGGTGACGGTAAGAAGACGCTGCTGGAAATGCCATCATCCCCCGAACATGCCAGCACCCTACGGGAAAACGAGGGCATGTTCGGTCCCACCCAGGAACTGATCAGAATCGTCGCCCGGCTATCGTATCGACCCGCGCTTGCACGCAAGCCGGCGCTGCAAACAGGCCGGCGCCGATGTTGACCGTACCCGTGCATTGATCCACGCTATCGAATGCTTTCGCCTGAAGAGACGCTTTCCAAATGACGAGCCATACCCGCCGTTCAGGGACGATCCGCCTGGCTTCGGTCCTCGCCTTGCTGCTGGCAATTTGGGGCTCTAGCCTCCCAGCAGAGGCTTGGGAGACCAGTCCAAAACACCCGCTCAAACCGGTCGATACCTCACCTACGACACGCCTGCCGAAAAGATTGCGAGCTTTGCCGCCGGTATCAGGCAACTTCTCGCCGCCCGACCGGACGTCCGCAAGGACAACATCCAGGTCGCATTCAACGATTTCGGGCCGCACAGTCTGGACATCTGGCTGAAGTTCCTGCTGAAAGCACCGGACAAGCTGGCCGAGCTTACGCGGCGGCAGGAAATTCTCCTGGAGATTTTGCGATTGGCCGAGGCACTGGAAGTAAAATTCGCTTTCCCTACGCAGACACTACACGTCGAGACTATGCTCGAACCGGTGCACCCGCAGGCGCCTTGAAATCGTTGGCGGGGGCCTCGGCGCCAAATGAGCGAGAACATCAGATGACCAAGTTGAGGATCCACCGATGAACCAAGCCACCACCTTACGCCGATTCAGCATTTATATCGTTCTCGGGTTCGGCCTGCTGCTCCAGGCCTGCTCCCTCCCCACCCGCGAACGCGCCGTTCCCTTGGCCCTGTCGGACCAGGCCGAGGTCGTCGGCCTGCCTGGCGTACGCTATGTCGTCCACGGCAAGATGCCGGAGATAGTCCAGGAAGCTGTCGCCAGCGTGAGGAAGGAGCAGGCCTATCTCGCGCAGCAGGGCCGGACCGACATCAATAACCTGCCGCCGGCCAACTTCCTCGCCCTTTCCGGCGGCGGCGACGACGGCGCTTTCGGCGCCGGCTTGCTCTGCGGCTGGACCGCCGCCGGCAACCGCCCGGAATTCAAGATGGTCACAGGCATCAGCACCGGCGCCCTGATCGCTCCGTTCGCGTTCCTGGGCCCCAAATACGACGAGGCGCTGAGAGCGGTATACACCCAGACTTCGCCTAAAGATATCCTGCAAGCCCGCGGCTTGACGGCGGCGCTGTTCGACGATGCCCTGGCCGATAACGCCCCGCTCGGCAAGCTGGCAGAAAAATTCGTCACGGTGGACATGCTGAAGGAGATTGCCCAGGAATACGCCAAAGGCCGTTTGCTGCTCATGGCCACCACCAACCTGGACTCGCGCCAGGCGGTGATATGGAACATGACCAAGATCGCCGCCAGCGGCAAACCCGAGGCCATGCAGGTATTCCATAAGATCATGCTGGCTTCGGCGGCCATTCCCGGCGCCTTTCCCCCGGCGATGATCGACGTGGAGGCAAACGGCAAACGCTACCAGGAAATGCACGTGGACGGCGGCGCAATGGCCCAGGTATTCGTCTATCCGCCCTCGTTGCAAGTGAGCGAGATGGCAAAAAAAGAGGGCATCGCCCGTGAGCGCCATCTTTACATCATCCGCAACGCCCGCCTGGATCCCGACTGGGCCGAAGTCCAACGGCAAACCTTGAGCATCGCCGGACGCGCCATAACCTCGCTGATCCAAACCCAGGGCGTCGGCGATTTGTACAAGATCTACACCACCGCCCAGCGCGACGGCTTAGACTACAACCTCGCCTATGTGCCGAAGACTTTCTACGCTCCGCACCGCGAGGATTTCGACACCGAATACATGCGCAAGCTGTTCCAAACCGGCTACGACTTGGCCGTCAAAGGCTACCGCTGGGAAAAAGTGCCGCCGGGGCTGTGATCAAACGGCCACGCGGCCATGAATCGCCTATGCCTGGTCCGCCCGCAAAACCGGGAATGCCGCTTGTTATTGCGTAAGGCCCGCTTATTGACGGCAGTCGCAATGCTGGCCGGTTGCGCCGGTTTGAAGCCGCACACTCCGCCGCCGGCAGCGCTTGAGTCCCAGGTTCGCATTCCTGGTTTGCCTGACGCGAGAGCCTGGGGAGACGAATTCAGCCTCGCCTTTCAACAGGACTTAGTCGAGTCGGTGCGGCAGGAAGAGCGTAGCGGCTCGTTTCGTGAAGACGGAACCGTAGATTTTCTCGCCATTTCCGGCGGCGGCGGCGACGGCGCCTTTGGGGCGGGATTGTTGTGCGGCTGGACGGCGGCGGGCAATCGGCCTACCTTCAAGCTGGTCACCGGCATCAGCACCGGCGCATTGACAGCCCCGTTCGCCTTCCTCGGGCCGGCCTATGATGGCAAGCTGAAAAAAGTCTACACCACCGTCTCGTCTCGGGACATCTTCAAGCTGAAACCCCTATTCGGCATGCTGCAGACCGATGCCGTGGCGCTCAACGATCCATTGGCCAAACTGACGACCGACTACGTCGACGGCAAAATGCTGGCGGACATCGCCGCCGAGCACGCCAAGGGCCGCCGTCTCTACATCGGCACTACGGCGCTGGACGCCCAGCGCCCGGTCGTCTGGAATATGGGCGCCATCGCCGCCTCAGGGCGACCGGACGCGCTCGAGCTGTTCCGGAAAGTCATGATCGCCTCAGCCGCTGTGCCGGTAGCGTTTCCTCCCGTCTACTTCACGGTCGAAGCCAACGGCCAGCGCTACGACGAGATGCACGTCGATGGCGGCGTCGCCCACCAAGTGTTTCTATACGGGCCGGTCTTGAGGCCGCTAGCCGCTGCCAAAAAGCTGGGGTTTGCCGCGCCACGCAGGAAAGCGCGGGTATTCGTGCTGCGCAACACCCAGATCAAGCCGACTTGGCAATCGGTGGCGCCGCTGATCCGCTCCATCGCTCCGCGGGCGGTTTCTTCGCTGATCAAGGCCCAGGGCGTAGGCGACGTCTATCGGATTTTCGCGACCGCCACCCGAGACGGGGGCGACTTCCACCTGGCCTACATCCCTGACGCTCTGGATACCACCCGCTCCGACGAATTCGACAACCGGGTGATGAACGTCTTGTTCGAGACCGGCTACAAACTCGCCCGTCACGGCTACCGCTGGCAAAAGGAGCCGCCGGGCCTCGCCCGCGGTGAAGCGGACGCGGAGTCGCCCGCCGTACCGCTCAGACGGAAACTGGAAGAAGGCTTGGATTGATGGGAAAACGAGTCCCGCGGCCCAGTGAACCGCCCCCGGCCAGACTGCAAACCCCGACAGTCCGCGGAGAAGCCGGTCCAGCCGAACAGGCTTACCGCGAAGCGTTGCGTCTCGATCCCGCTTGGGTGCCCGCCTATGCCAATTTCGCCGACCTCTACCGGCAAACCGGCCGCGACGACGAAGGATCGGCGCTGCTGCGGGGTTGCCGAAGCCGGATTGAACCGCGCGCCGGGAGACCCACCCGCTAAGCGCGTTGCGGTCCCAGTTGAAAAAAGCGGCAGGAGCACGACGAATGCAACCACATCAGGCAGGAGCGTCATCTGGAAAACTGTGATCAGCTAGAATGCACCGACTGGCGATGGATTGCATTTAAGCATCACTTCAATCCGAGTCACCGAAGGAGGTGAACCTATGAAAAGCAAACCCTGGCGGCCTACAGTGCGCTGCGCGTTGTATGCGGCAATGCTGGCGGCAATGGCGGGCTGTGCGGCAAAACCTGCGGTGACCGTCCCGGCGGCACCGGCAGCTCTAACCCCGGCGCCCCAAGCGGAAGCCGAGCCCACGGAAGCCAAAGACATCCTCCTGCGCATGGCGAAGTTTCTCGCTAATACCCAGCGCTTCAGCGTGAACGTCGGCGCCGACTACGATGCGGTGCAGGAGTCCGGCGAGAAAATCGAGTTCGGCCAAACCCTGGCCATCGGCGTGAACCGGCCCAACCAGCTGCGCGTCGAGGCGGTTCAGAGCGACGGGGATAAACATCTGGTGCTGTACGACGGGAAGGACATCACCGCCTTCACGCCGGCGCAAGGCGTTTATGCCCAGGCCTCCAAACCGGGCGGCATCGACGAGGCCGTGATGTATTTCCTCAAAGACCTCAAGATGAAACTGCCGCTGGCCGTGCTCCTGGTCAGCCGTTTCCCGACCGAAATCGAAAGCAGAACCTTGGCACTCGCTTATGTGGAGAAAACCGAAATCCAGGGGACGCCTGCCCATCATTTGGCAGGACGCACCGAGACGGTAGATTACCAGGTCTGGATCGCCCAAGGCGCCCAGCCCTTACCGCTTCGCCTCGTACTGACTTACAAAAACGCCGAAGGGCAGCCGCAATTCCGGGCACGGCTTTCCGATTGGAATCTCTCGCCCGATCTCCAAGATGCCCAGTTCGCATTCGCTCCGCCCGCAGGCGCGCGGAAGATCGCCTTCCTGGCAGAAGTGCCCCAGATCGAACTTCAAGGCACGGAAACTCCTAAGAAAACCGGAGGACGGAAATGAAGAACAACTTGTCGATGAGCCTGGCCGCAATGGCCGGCGCTTTGGCCTGCCTGCTTGGCACTGTGGATGAGGCGGCTGCCCGCGGGTTCGGCGGGGGCGGTGGTGCTGGAGGCAGTGGTTTTTCCCGTGGCGGAAGCGCTGGCGGAGGCGGCCTTGCACGCGGCGGTGCATCTGCCGGCGGCTTTTCTCGCAGCGGTCCCGCTTCCAGCGGCAGCTTTTCGTCCGGCGCCTCCGGCGCTTCGGCTGCTTCGCAACGCTCGGCGCAAATCTCGCAGAACCGGAAGCCGACCTCCTCTAACCGCCAGGCTCAGCAACAGGACTGGTCGTCGACTTCCACGACAAATCAGGCCCAACGCCAGTCCGCAGCGTCCGACAACCAGGCCCAACGCCAGCAGGCGCAGAACCAGAACGTCCAAACCCGCCAGCAAGGTGCAACGGCCCGAACGGGAACCCGCCAATACCAAGCCTCATCCAGAACGCAAATGCGCCAGACCACAGTGCAAACCCAGTCCGGATATTACGGACGCGGCTACTATCCGCCTCCACCGCCACCAGGGTACTACTATGACAACGACAACTGGGATAACGGCGAAGTCGCCGCCGTAGCGATCGGGGCCGCGGCAGTGGGCGCCATAGCGGGCTCCGCAGCAAGCAAGTCCTCGTCGAGCACTACGCCCTCGACGGTGGTCTACACCACCCCGCCTTCGGGTTCAACGGGTCTCCCTTGCAATCCCAATACGGTGGTCGCCAACGGCGTCACCTATTACCAGTGCGGTTCCAATTGGTACAACCAAGCCTACGGCAACGGCGGCGCGATGTATGTGCCGGTGCCGCCCCCGCCCGGATACTGACGCAATCGCGGTCGGTGAATACGGTTGGCGCAACCCCGCCCTCACCGACCGAAACTGCCTATTGTTTTTCGAAGGCCTCCCGCCCAAGCGGGAGAACGACCCTCGCTTCACCCTTGGAGGAAGTCCCATGAAGCTGCTCAAGCCCCTGGCATTCATTTGCACGATTCCGCTGACTTTGGCCGGTTGCGCGTCGAGCACCGTCCACTCGCACCAGTCTTACTCCGCCGGCAAGATAGCCCGGCCCGGCCACATCATCGTTTACGACTTCGCCGCGACGCCCGCCGAGGTGCCCGCCGACTCCTCTCTTGCCGGCCAATCGTCCAGCCCGGGGACGCCTGAACAGATCGAAGCGGGACGCAAGCTGGGCGTCCAAGTCGCTCAGCAACTCACTGCCGAAATCGGGCATATGGGCCTCCCGGCGGTAACGGCGGCGAGTGGAGCCAAGCCGCAGACCGGCGACCTCGTGATCCGAGGCTACTTCGTCTCCGTAGACGAAGGCAGTACAAGCAAGCGCGTATTGGTAGGCTTCGGCTCCGGTGCCGCGAATATGAAAACCGTGGTCGAGAGTTATCAGGTGACACCGCAAGGTCTGCGCCGGCTCGACTCGGAGGAAGTCGATTCCGGCGGCAGCAAGAAGCCGGGCATGCTCATGGGCGTGGCCACCCTGGCCGCTACCGGAAACCCAATCGGTCTCATCGTCGGCGGCGCATCGAAACTGGCCGGGGAAAAGAAAGGCACAGATACCGCCGAAGGCGTAGCCCAACAAACCGCCAAGACCATCGCCGAGGAACTGCAAAAGAATTTCAAAGAGCAGGGCTGGATATAAGTCAGGCTTTTCTTCCTCGTATCGCCGGAGCCTGAGCGCGTTCGGGTTTCGGCGCCCGGTACGCACCTGCGTCGAAACAGCATGTAACTTTAGATCTTAGCGCTGGCTGGCACGGATGCGACACAGCCAACCCCATTGCGAATAAATACCAACCCCATAAACCCGCACAGAGAAACTCCGCAGCATGTATTGGATTTACGACTTACCGACTTGGTTGCTCGGTCTCCTCATCGTCTCGATCTTCGTCTGCATCTCTCTCCTCGGGCTGATAGCATCCAGGCAATGGGTCGCCCAAGCCTTCCGCCTGTCGGACGAAACCAACGAACCCGTGAACGGCTTCTTCGCCGGAGTCGGCGTCATGTACAGCCTATTACTGGGCTTGGTCGCCGTCGCCGCCTGGCAGAACTACGACTCGGCCAATGGCATAGCGACCAAGGAAGCGGCGCTGATAGGCGCCTTATACCGGGACGTCTGCGCCTTTCCCGAGCCTGAGCGGCATGAGCTGCAAGACCGTCTGGCAAAATACCTCCATTTCATCGTCGAGGCGGATTTCCCTGCTCACCGGCAAGGAGAGCTGCAAACCGGTGGCACGATTCTGCTCACAGAGCTTCAAGGCATTCTCACAGCCATTCAGCCTGCCTCGATCAATCAGCAAGTGATGTTGGCGGAAGCCTATGGGGCGTTCAACAAGGTGATCGAAGCGCGACGCATCCGAATGGATGCCGTGAATACCGGAATTCCGTTGGTGTTCTGGGCCGTGATCCTGGTCGGTGCCGTTCTGTCGGTCGTGCTCACTTATGTCTTTCATCTACCCAGCTTGAAGACCCATACGCTGCTTACAGGGCTGTTCTCCTTGTTCTTAGGTTTCGTGATCTTCCTCGTCGCAGCCATGGACAATCCGTTTCGAGGCGAAATGAGCGTTTCGCCCGAACCCTATACCCTAGTGCTGCAAAGCCTGGACGATTTGGCGCCCGCGAACTGGAATCGCCTGCCGACCCGTTGACCCGGTTTGGTCTTCCAGCCCCTGCTGCTTCCGCCTGACCAACTTGGTAAGATGGCGCCCCTTCAGGCCCCGACCGGCCATATCCGCCGAATACGCTAAGAGGAACCCCGATGTCCGATATCGAAATCGCGCAGCGCGCCCAGATGCTGCCCATCATCGACCTAGCCCGCGAAAAACTGGGCATTCCCGCCGCCAGCCTTGACCCTTACGGGCATTACAAAGCCAAGGTCGCGCTGGACTACATCGACGGCCTCAAGAACCGGCCCGAAGGCAAGCTCATCCTGGTCACGGCCATCAGTCCGACCCCCGCCGGCGAAGGCAAGACCACGACCACTGTGGGCCTGGGCGACGCGCTGAACCGGATCGGCAAGAAAACCGTGATGTGCCTGCGCGAACCCTCGCTCGGCCCCTGCTTCGGCGTCAAAGGCGGCGCGGCCGGCGGCGGTTATGCTCAGGTGGTGCCGATGGAGGACATCAACCTGCATTTCACCGGTGACTTCCATGCCATCGGCGTCGCCCACAACCTGCTCTCGGCGCTGATCGACAACCACATCAATCACGGCAATGCGCTGGGGCTGGACCCGCGCCGCATCCAATGGAAGCGCGTAGTCGACATGAACGACCGCGCCCTGCGCAAGATCGTGGTGGGCATGGGCGGCACCGCCAACGGCTATCTGCGCGAAGACGGCTACGACATCGTGGTGGCCTCCGAAGTCATGGCCATTCTGTGCCTCGCCACCAGCATGGCGGACCTGAAGGAGCGGCTGGGCCGCATCATCGTCGGCTACAAAAACGACGGCAAAACCCCGATCTACGCCCGCGACCTCAAGGCCCACGGCGCCATGGCCGCCCTGCTGAAGGATGCCATCAAGCCGAACCTGGTGCAGACCCTGGAGAACAACCTCGCCATAATCCACGGCGGACCGTTCGCCAACATTGCCCACGGCTGCAACACCGTGACCGCCACTAAAACCGCACTGAAACTAGCCGATTACGTCGTGACCGAAGCCGGCTTCGGCGCCGACCTGGGCGCCGAGAAGTTCATCGACATCAAGTGCCGCATGGCCGGGCTCAACCCCGCCGCTGTGGTGTTGGTCGCCACCGTCCGCGCCCTGAAATTCCACGGCGGCGTGAAAAAAGACGACCTGAATCAGGAAAACCTCGCCGCGCTGGAAGCCGGCTTCGCCAACCTGGAAAGGCATGTCCACAACATCCGCGAGCATTACGGCCTACCCTGCGTCGTTTCTATCAATCACTTCAGCTTCGACACCGAGGCCGAAATCGCCCTACTGATGAAAAAATGCGAGTCGCTAGGGGTAAAGGCAGTCCTCGCCCGCCACTGGGCTGAAGGCGGCAAAGGCGCAGAAGAACTGGCCAAGACAGTCGCCGACATCGTCGACTATCAGCCGGGCAGCCATAGCTTCGTCTACGGCGACGATATCCCGCTGTGGAACAAGATCGAAGCCATCGCTACCAAAATTTACGGCGCCGCCGGCATCGGCGCCGACGCCAAGGTCAAGGCGCAGCTCGAGGCCTGGAACGCCGATTACGGACATTACCCCGTGTGCATGGCCAAAACCCAGATGTCCTTCTCTACCGATCCCAATGCCAAGGGCGCGCCGACCGGGCACACCGTCACCATCCGCGAAGTCCGCCTGGCCAACGGCGCAGGTTTCATCGTTGCCATTGCCGGCGATATGATGACC
>JAQTYA010000066.1 GCA_028688525.1 Methylococcus sp.
TGGCAAAGTCGGCCAGCCAGCGGAATACGCTGCGGATATTGACTCCATACGCCGCCGCTACGCTCTGCACCGTTTGGCCTTCACGCACCGCTTTGATGGCCTGCTGCCGCATCACCTGCAACGCATGGTGATCCAGCGACCGTCCGTCCGAGTTCCGTTTGCATTTCATGGCTCCAGTATATCAAATATGTGACATTATTTTGTTTAAGCTTAGTAATATGAATGATCTTATCAAGCTGCACCTCCGACAACAATGGAAACTCATGGATCATGACACCATTAATATCGAGACCCACGTCCACATCATGCTCAAAAAGCCCAGCAAGAAATCTGTCATTCTTTTTATATCCAGCGAAAAAATCACCCACCCCAGAGAATGCCAGCGCACACTTCCCACCAACCCGCTCAAGCAGGTATGCAATATCTAGCAGCGTCAACGAAGACTTATGCTTGGCTATAGGATTAATAATGCAATAAGAACAATCTAGCGAACAATGACCTGACGACGAAATGTAAAATATGACGTCCGCACTTGTCTGCAGAGCGCCAGATATTGGCTTATTTGCTTGTCTGTTTGTCTGTTTGTCTGTTTGTCTGTTTGCTGGAATGACCATAAAACACCTCTCGACTATACATTTGCTCTGCGCCGCAGAAAGCCATATCAAAGCACTGGGATATATACCACCGCATCGATCCGGCGATCACTCTCACGACGATTACCACGCCATGCGACCCGCCTTTGAACACTTTTATATAGCGCAACATTCTGCGCCATTGTATAATTTATATCAATCCGACCCAAGATAGATCTATTCGGCACTGCCACCACATAGATAATGACATTATATGCCGTCAATGAGCACTCTACGCCGCGCCGTAACAAGCCTCAGAAACAATGGTGTAGCATCCCGCGTAAAGAATACGGCTACCGCCCATCCACTCATCGTTATCACATTATTTGCTCTATCTTTTGCAATGCATGGCGATGCATTGAGGCTTGGCTTCGGCCGGGACGATGGAGGCGGCTTGGCCCTAGCCCTAAGACTCGACCCCGTCGACTATTTCTTAGATCCCGCCACATCGGCAGCGGTCTCAGGAATGAGCATTAGCCCGTGGCACGCTTTCGTTTACAATATCAACATCAAACTATTCGGATTGAATCCATACTGGCACCACTTCCACCTTATTACCGTGGTAGGACTGACCGCAACGGCCACCTATTATCTGTTGAGCCTATGGCTGCAGAAGCATTGGGCCATGCTTGGCGCCATATTATTCATAATCGCCCCTCCTACAACCTATATAAGCCATGAGGAAATGTCAGGGCACTATGTCTATGGATCGCTATTTATGATTCTAGCCATATATATCTTCATCCTGGCGGGGAGGCATAGCAGCCGCAGCTCTAATTACACGTCGGCATTTTTCTACCTGCTTGCTATAGCCTGCAAGGAAATTTACGTTCCCCTTCCCTTAGCGCTGACACTCTACCCGGAGGGAAATTTAATCGAGAGACTACATAGGGCACTACCGCACTGGATATTATTAGTCCTCTACGCCATATGGCGATATTCAGCCTTTGGTGGCAGCTTGCTTGGCCCGAAGGGGCATGGAGCCGAAGTCAACTTAGCGGACGCCGCCCGGAGCTTTTTTCATATCCCCGAGCTTCTCTTCGGTGATTCCGCCGTACTCGCCGCCTCAGCCACAATTCTTACCGTTTTCATAATCTTAAATCTGGACAGGAAACAATGGCTGTTCGCGATGAGCATTGTAATCATGCTACTGGTACCTCTCTTCCCTGTTTCCGTCAATCCCGGATTCTCCATACCCGACCGACTAATGTACTTGGTATGGTGGGCGATTTCATCGGCGTTTGCTTGGGCTGGTTCCGTTGCGGCGAGCCCGTTGCAAAAACCGATAGCTTTATCTTTCATCTGCGTTTGCCTATCAGCTGCTTTCTCAACATCCAAGTGGCGACATGAAATTGAGCTAAACAAAGCGATGTGGGCCGAATACGATCATGCTCAGCACCAATACAATAGTGCCAACATATATATAAAAAATGACTACGAAGCCGGCTATTTCGCTATTTCAGGAAATCTAGCCGGACTGATCGAAGCCACCGAACTACTGGGCCTGCTTCCCCCAAAAAATATCAATCTGATAGCGGAACGAAGAACATTGCGCATGATAGAGGGAACACCTGGGGACACCCCGGAGAACTCTTACACCTTCGACTCGGCGACCAGTCAACTCCGACAGGCGAATAGTTTAGACGAACTCAACCGCTGGAAGAGCGAAATACCAACAGCGGTCAAACCATATTTGCTTAAAACTATCCCAAAATTTGGACTGCGGAAGCTCGGTCATATAGACGATATCTCCACTTCAGAAAATACAATACTTATCTCTGGATGGGGGCCTCAGGGGCAACTCATCGTTTCCACACCCGAGTATTGCAAAGATATGCAATATGATATTTATGATCGCCCCGATGTCGTCGTATCGACACAAGATTCACGCTGGCTGCACTCCGGATTCCACATTAGACTTCGATGCAGAAATACCATGGCAGCGAAAATAGCGGCATCACAGTTATGCGTTATCATCGGCTCACGAAGCTTTCCCGCAACATTAGAAAATCCGTTCTATCCAGAATGCTTAAAACTAACTGAAGGCCATGAAGCGCACCTCCGCGAATTGCATTAAACAGCCCGTCTCGACCTTTTAATACGATTGCAGCATACCCGGATGTTATGCCAAACAAATATGGAAATGATAAGAAAGCCACCACACAGATCCCCTCAATTTAGCCCGATACATAATTGATCTATGCCAAAAGCCGTTCCAAGGCCTTTTCTCCAATTGCGTCATCAAACATATCTACTCGATTGCGTTTTTCGCTCGACCCCAACACATCATTAACCAGAGCTAATCGCTGACTGCTTGCCCCCGCTATATCGAACCTTGACAGCATATATTCATAGGCCTCAGATACTAAATCGCTATGCTCCGCATGGCTTAGAGCCATAGCTCGCTCGGCAGCCTCGAGGAAAGATTCCGAGTTATTCGGATCGTAATTTACGATACCAGGATGATGCCACTCAGGCATGTCTGGCGCGACACATAACGCACCAGCATGAATGGCCTCCTGCCAAGCTATGTTCGATTTACAACGGTTAAAAAAGCAACCCTCCAAAGGAACAAGAAAAACTTTAGGAGCAACGCGGTATATCTCCATGAAATACCGGAGCGGATCCATACCGGGCATGAGCACGAATGCCTGCGGCTGCATTTGCTTAAGCAGCTCTTGTGACGGCGCTCCCCAGAAGTGCACAGGGCGGCTCAGACTTCGAAAAGCAGGAGCCACGGAAAGCAAATCCCCATCGTGACACTGCGAACCGCGCCAGAAATATATGTCCTTTCGGCTGATTTTCGATTTTTCTTCGCGGTACTGAAATATATCCGAACGATAGGCGTTAGGCACGCAATGCGTATTGGAATTGACCGGGAGGATACGCTCGCGAAGCGCCTCAGTGGACACGGTGACGAGATCCGCCCCTGCAAGAACTGTAGCGATCACGTGGCGCAAAGCCTGGTCCTTGAATCGTGACGCGGCAGGGTTCCATTCCGGCACATCAAACAGCCAGTCGTCATAATCCGCCCATACAGGAATATTCAAGAGCCTTGCCATCTTCATGCACATCAAACCCGAAGGCTGTGTCGGCCTATGAAGATAGATCATATCTACATCGGCCAATCGCTCCCAAGCTATAGCTTCGTTCTCCGCGGGCAAATCTATTTGAATCTTTTCCCGATAAGTCTTAGCCAAGTGGGACAAAGGCCCCATGCATCTGTACAGAGAAGTCGAATCCCGCCTGCCGCCAGTCTGAACTAATATTTTTTTCATGCAAATCCTAAAGCATTAAATTGACAAATAATTTCGCCCTATTTCGCCGCACTACGCACCCTTAGCCTGAGCATATCTATAAGTCAAATCACCAGAACTAAGGCGCTGCCTCATCAATGGATTAGACGCTAGACAGCAACAAATATAACGGCCAATGCCCCCTCCACACATCGAGACTAATGGACTTACCGATTCCCTTCCGCGTATTCAAATAACTAGCAGGTAGAGCCCCGCTCCAATCACCACTTATTCGCAGATTTTCAGCACGGTGACCTGAGCGCCTTTGTCCAGGAGCTCATAGCGACCGGAGAATATATCAAGAAACGCCTCGATAGCAGGCTTAGGACGACACAAGCGTCCAAGTCCCTCGTCTTCACCCCACTCGAAATCGTCGAAGGTCAACACGCCACCCGGTTTGAGCGATTGCCACGCCAGAACGGCATCCTGGAGTACGTGGATGGCCATGTGCGAGCCATCGATATAGATAAAATCGTAGAGGGACAAAGGAAGTCGGCGTAAAGCAATCTGCGACGGCTCCGCAATTATGGTTACGCTCTGCTGGCGCCCGACGCGACGAATATTGTCCTCGAACAGATCGCGCATAGCACCGAGATTACCCGGCTCGTAAATGTCCAAGGCGTTGCTCTGGCCACTCAGCGTAAATGTGTCGATGCAGGTCAAATTACAGCTGGAGTGAGTGAGAATGTTTTGCAGCAGCCAACATGCCGAAGCCCCTTCCATGGAGCCGATTTCCAGAGCAGCTACATTGGCCTTACCGCGAAGATGCGCCAGATGCCTACTCCAAGCGAGAACGTGCGGAAGAAAATAGTATAAGGTGAACTTACATCCACCGATCTCCACGTAACGAGGCATCTTATCCGCGACAGAGGCAAGCGCCTGCCTGATCTCAGGCCCCAGCCATCCCAGCCTACGCAGCAACGTTTCTATGGCAAGCCTTGACACGACCCGCATATTAGCCGTCTCAATATCTTCAGGTGCAGCCGTTCTTCCAGCAGCCTCCAAATAATCATCCAGGTCTCTGAGCCAAACCAAGATGCTTTCTCCACATTGCGGCGACGGGGAAGCGCTCAGAAAGTGCAAATACCGCATTTTCAATTGGTGAAACAATTGTCTACTCCTCTCCTGCTCTAGCCCAGGCGCCAAACGCATATTGTGGCGCACCGGCTCCAGCCTATTAATCAACGCAAACAGGTCTTTATATAGCTCTCGAAGGCAGACACCATAGCGTCGATGCCAAACCGCTCCGCCCGTCGCAGTCCCTCATCCGATATTTTTTTACGCTGCGCCGTACCTTCTAACAGTTCGAGTATCCTATCCGCCATAAGGCGCCATCCGCTAACAGGCACCAGATACCCGTCCCTGCCGTCCGTGATGATCTCTCCCGGCCCGAAGTCACAATCTGTAGAAACCACAGGAACGCCTAAAGCCATGGATTCCACTATGACATTCCCAAATCCCTCATAAAAAGACGAAAGAACGAAGACATCGGCGTGCGCTATATAGGGATACGGGTTAACCAAAAAACCAGGCATTTCGACAGCATCGGAGATACCGAGATCTCGTGCCATCTTATTTATCCCCCCAAATAGCCCCCCATCCCCTACCAACACTAATCTAGCCGGATGGAATTCAAGCACCCTCTTGAACGCCAAAAGCAAGGTTCTGAAATCCTTCTGCGGACTGAATCTGCACACGCTTACAATCGTCGCCAGATCAGATCGATAAGGCGATGGCCCCACCTTTGCCATATTGCGGCATCGGTCAAGGTCTACGCCGTTATATATATTTATAACCCTATCCGGCACCGCGCCATGATTCTGTATCAAATCTGATCTCACCCCGCTAGACGGAACTATCAGACCCGACACTGGACCTTTTGTACACTGTCGGATGATTAGTCGCTCCCACCAGGACGGAACCCTTCCCTCCGCTTTAAAATAGGCAGAAATACTTCCAAGAACGGTACCCACCACAGGCAGACCATGAAATCCAAGGCTTTTCCCGGCAGATGAAAACAAAGTACCGTTATGCATAAACGCCAGGACTACCCCGGCGTTGCAACGCTTAGCCGTAACGGCTATCGTCCGTGAGTACCTGATGATGTTCAGGAATGAAATCGAATAGGGCTCTGCGCACCCATATTCATCGAACAGCTCAACTTGGAATCCGGCACCCAAATAGTAATTTGCAATGGACGCCTGCGTCAGCAATACGGGATGAAATGTCTTCAGATTTTTTAACAGATTCAGCGCGCGGGTTTCCGCGCCCCCGATCACCCCGGCTGGAAGCACCACCAGCAATACCGGCTTATCCGGCTGAGATTTTTGCTGCATCAGAGAAACTCGGTATCTCCCATCATCAACCACCAGCGCGACCGTATCTGCTGAGGTTCCGGCCCTTCCGACCAAATATTGGCGGGTACACAGATATCCGTACTTACTTTGTCGACCTGCCCCCACTCAAAGCGCGAGGCCTGGCCCTCGGAAACCCATGCCGTAAGAACGTTGCACCCCCAGGCAAATGCTAACTGGCGCGCGTGCTCTACCAATTCTGGCATAGCTGACAGGGGTCCGATCATGTCCATCAACTTGCACTCTTGCCCGTCTCGATACAAGACTACCAAGCCGATTGGCCGAGTACTCCATCTTTTTCGCACCAGCAAAAACTCATATACTCGCTCTGGACGGAGCAAATAGCGGTATTTGATATATTCCGGATCGCGTATCACGACGATTGCGTCTTGCAAATCGGCGCGCATATGACGCCATAGCATGGAGATGAGTTCGGAATGATCGATCCCCAGATCAAGCAGACGAGCCGTCGTATTCATCCGTATTCGCCCCTTCGCCGTAGTCCAACGCAGCTCCGTTATGCGCTCGGTTTCCTCGTACAACCCCATTTTTTTCGCCAGACGCAAATGTCTGTAATTCGGAAATCCATAGGCAAGGAGGTATTCATGCTCGTAGCCGAAATAGGCTTCTAAAAATGTACTAGCCACTTGGAAAAACACCCCACGTTTTGTCATCACCGCCCTTTCCGCCGGATTGACCATGACATCGCAGATTTGGAGTGCCGAGGCAGTTTCACCACTAAACATGATTCTGCGCGCAGTGCCTCCGTAATGCGCAACCGCCTCCCCTCCGCGCTCAGCGACGATAGCCCGCCCCCGATTGTCTGCATATTTCCAGCGCCATAAATCGGCGCTGATCTCATGCGCGAAGGAACGCAGGAAAAGGCCTCTATAGTCTTCTAGGTTCTCCGGGCGTGGGCGAGTAATGTTCCAACGGGCGGAATTCGCTTTTACAAACGAAAAGAAGCCGGGCACGCCTGGTGAATCCGGCTCCAGGCCGAAGTGCGCAGCCATAGCCCGCAGATAGTATCCGCGCCGACTGGGAGGCCCGACAGTGTCGCCGATGCTGAAGGTATCCGCATCGCCGGATCGGATGAAGAGCTTACCTTGATTGTTCAGCACGACGCATGCCGGTCCCAGCACGCTTAGGGGATGGATCGAATTCCAATCCAAGTCTAGAACTACGGCCGGATAACGACCGGATTCCTCCCGCGCTTGGAAATCCGGGGAGACCAGCGACCGCAAGGACAAGCTGGCGACGGAACCTTCGGGTGCGCCGAGACCTTCGCACACTCTGGCATCGCCCACATCGCTGACGATCACAGAGCCGGGGGGCAAATCCAAGGATCTATACACTCCAGACAAACCGTAGGTGTCGCAGGGCATGAAGACGTAACCCGGTTCCGGAACGACAGCCAGTTTACTGCGTCAAAGTCTGGGATGCGTCGCATCTTCGATTCCTGGCACCGGCGGCTCTTGTTCCGGACTGCGCCACTCCCGCGGCAAACTGACGACCCCGAGCTCCATCCCTGCCTGCGTGACCCGAAGTTCGGCGAAGCGCTCGGCGCGATCGTACACATGTATTCCCTCGTCGCCGAGCAAGAAAATGCTGACCCAATAGGTCCCCTTGAGTAAGGCAAATGCGGGGAATCGAACTTCAATCATACCGGACCCGTCTGGGCGGCGATTAGCCCGCACACCATCGCTGATGGACAAAGCGCTGGTCACCGCCCAGCCGTCCGCACCGACGATAGTCAAGCCTACCGCGGGCGCCGGCAGTTTAGGGTCTGATTCGAATTCAACTCTGACGGCCAATTCCGACTTTTCACTCCAAAGATCGAGTTCCCGGCCCCATACGCCGTCCGCGCCAACTTCGACCTTGAGCAGATGCGCTGCCCCTACGGCGCCAGCCGAGACCGGAGCGGCCTCCGTATCGCTAGGCCGGTCGAGCGACTTGAGGAAATCCATGTAGGCGCTAATCACCCTTTTCGGCTCGCCGTCGAGCATTAGCTTGCCTTCGTGCAGCCACAGCACTCTGTCGCAGATTGCCTCGACCTGATGCCAACTGTGTGAACAGAATAAAATCGTAGCGCCGGCTTTCTTGTAACCGATGATACGGTCAAACGACTTCCGCGCAAACGCGCCGTCACCTACCGATAAAGTTTCATCGATGATCAGCACATCCGGGACGACGGCCGTAGCTACGGCGAAGGCCAGGCGCTGGTACATCCCAGACGAATAGGTTTTCACCGGCTGGTCGATGCGCTCTCCCAGTTCCGAAAATTCGACGATAGACGAAAACCGCTCGTCTATCGTGCGCCGAGACAGGCCCATGACCGAACCGCCTAGGTAGACGTTCTCCCGTCCGGTCATCTCCCCGTGAAAGCCGGCGCCGAGTTCCAGCAATGCTGCAACATGGCCATCCACCTGAATCTCCCCGCAGGAAGGCACGGCAGTGCCGGCGATGAGTTTGAGCAGCGTGCTTTTTCCGGCCCCGTTGACGCCCATGACTCCGACCACCTGGGCCTTGGGGATTTCCAGCGAGAGGGGATGCAATGCCGTCCATTCCCGGTAGCGCGGTGTTCTGCTCAGCAGGCTCCAGAACAGATCGTGCGGCCGCCGGTAACTGCGGTAGGTCTTCCCGGCTGCCCTCATCGAGATGGCGCTCACAGCATCTCCCTCACATAGGGCTCCGCTCGCCGGAACAATATTCTGGAAAGAAGCAACAAAACCGCCCATAGCACCACCGGACGGAAGACATTTCCGCTATCCCAGGACAAGCCCTGCAAGCCGGCATGAATCAAGGCCATGAGGTCCGCGAAAGGATTGAATGCCAACGCCGGCTTAATGGCTTGGGGCAGCATCTCGGGCAAATACATGATCGGCGTGACGTACATAGCCAAATTCAGAAGGAAGGGCAGTATCTGCCTAAAATCCCTCAGCATCACACCGGTAATGGAAAACAAATACGCTGCCGGCAGCAGCCATAGCAGCATCCCGGCGCTGAGCGCCAAAGCCGTCGCGGCATCCGCCAGGCCGCCGAGCGCACCCGCCACCAGGGCGAAAATCGAAGCGTGAATCATGCCTGCGGAAAGCACCGGCACCAGCGGCAGCACGGACAAGGGAAAGCGCGATTTTTTGAAAATCGGGCTGAACTCGTCCAGGACGTAGACGCTACGCATCAGGATCTCGTTCAGCATCAGCCAGGGCAGAATGCCGGTCAGGTAATACTCGAGGTAGCTCACGCGACCAGGCAAACGCACCTGCAACACCAGTTCCAGCAAAAACCAGAATCCGACGACTTGCAGTGCGGGCTGGGCGATCATCCAACCCCAGCCGATCACCGTTCCCGAGGTCCGCGCGACGAAATCGCGCCGTATCAGCAAATACAGCAACTCGCGCTCGCGAACTGCGATACGGAACGGGTCGACCAATCCGCCGAAAAACGCACGGAAAATGCCGCGTATAAACCACACGGCACGCTTCAGAATCATATCGCCTTTATGGTTTCCGGGCGGATCAGCTCTTGCCCGCGTTGCCCAGCGCCGGAGACGGGTTCAACGAAGGCGCAGGCTGAGGCGATGACGCATCACCTTGCGGCGTCACTGAGGGCGACGGAGAACCCGGCGGCGCAACAGCATCCTTGGTTCTACCGTGGTACCACTTGCCGTCGATCCGGGTCCAATGGTCATTCCGGGTCGGAATCGAAAAGCCCTTGCCCTTCATCCCCGACTTGGTCAGCGTCAAGTCCACATCAACCGTCGCGGTATCGCCGGTGATTACCGGAGGCTTCAGATCGTAGCTCAACAGCCGAGAGGGTAAATTGAGCATGTTCCGCATATCGGCGGCGATCATACGGCCATCGAGAGACGCCGTTTCCATCTGGTAGATGGTAATCAAATCGTTCACCCGCATCGCTTCCCAATAGGCCTTGGCCCGGTCCTGCAATTCCTCGCTGTCGGATTTTTTTTCAACGCATCCGATCAACGCCACGCAAGCCATCACGCTCGCAACCATCCAAGACTTCAAAACTTTTCGCATTTCGCTCTCACACTAATGGATTCAAAGCGCCCAAGGGATAGATCACTGGGGTGGATACACACCGTCAGGGAAAATGGCCTTGAATTGATCGCCCACGATTTCGATCTTCGATTGTGCGGCGAGCTCTCGCACGTAGGCCTCTCGCAATCGGTCCTGAGCCTCAAATTGCATGTCACGCACCACACGATCGTGTACCAAATCCAGAGGAGATGGCAGTCCTGGCCTTTCGTCAGTCAGCTTCAGAATTTCGTAGCCGGCCGGAGTTTCCACAATCTGAGTATGCTCCCCCACATGCAGCCCCTTCAAAGCCTCATCCAGCCAATCCAGGTCCCCCTTCGGCAGGAAGCCCAGATCGCCGTTGTTTACGCGCGCATCCTGATTCTGGGTGATTTCGCCCGCGACCTTTGCGAAATCTTCACCGGATTCGATCCGGCGCAGCGTATCCTCGGCCAGCTTACGAACGCCGGTACGCTGATCTTCTGGAGCCGCCTTGGAGAAGCGGAACTGAATCTGCGATATCCGCATCATTTCCGGTATGCCGTACATATTAATGTGATCGAGATAATACCGCTTCACGGTTTCCTCATCCGCGGGCGACGGCAATGGAAAATGTTTCTCAGCCAACTTGCTAAAAGCGGCTAGCATCTGCTCCTTGGTATCGCCTTCGGCCAGATGCTCCTTGGCAATCTGTTTGCGCAGGAGCAAATCCGAGACCATCGCCCGGATGGCTTTGGCCTTCCCGGCCTGCGTACGTTGCTCCGGCAGATAGCTCGTATTCGCCTGGAGATAAGCAGCATACTGAGCTACCGTGACATCCTCGCCGTTGATACGCAGCATCACGACGACCGGCGGCGCCAGGTTCGACTCAGGCTTCGGAGCATCCATACCCTTGAGGCCGGAAACCGCCCCGCCAGATGCGGCGAACGCACCGTTCGGCAAGGATATCGCCGTAGACAGCAATGCAACCCTAAACGCTCCGATTATTGTGTTTCTCATGGCTACTATCATCGTCTAATCACAAAATTTTCGTTATTGAGCTCGCCGAAATGCTCCCAGAGCGGGCCGTAAACGATCCAGACCCCTTTGTCGCCCTCTGCTCCCCGCCCTACGACGCCATCCAACCAGCCATCGCCATCGATGTCCGCGAGCAGGATATCCAGAACTCCTGCGCTATCGGCCAAAGCTATTTGCCGCATCGGCACCTCTCCCTGGCCACTCCAACCCGGCGGAACCCGGTAAAGCGCAAGCGCTCCATAACCGCCGCCGAACAGATAGTTCACGCCGTCCTTATCCCGCGCGGCCGCAAACCGGCGAATGCCTTCGGTCGTCGGAAATGCCAACGGCGTGGTTTCACTAAAGTTTCCCTTACCATCGTTCATTAGCATATGGACGTGGAATGGGGATGTGATATCGGGCACGACCAGATCGACCGCGCCATCATCGTTGAGATCAGCGATCGCAACGTGCGACGGATAGCCGCCGTTCTCGAAATGGGCCAGCCCCCCGGGCAGGGGAGGTTTATCCTTGCCTGGATAGCGAAGCACGCCGACTTCGTTGGTATTGACTGTTGCGAACAAAATTTCCTCAATGCCATCACCGTCGATGTCCGCAGCGGTTAGACGCTCGGTGGCGCGCAGCGAAGGCTGCTGAACATCCAAAGTGACGGGGACGCGCTCGATGCCTTGCGGATGCAAAGGGTCAACGTGCTTGAAAAGCACGAAATAGCCCGGATGAAATGGACTGACGGCGATGCTCGTTCCCCAGTCTGGCCAGTGGAAGGTAACGGCATGCCGCGGTGCTCGCTCCGGGATCACTCCCAGCGCTTCCAGCCGATCGTTCTTGGCCTCAAGTAAGAAAATTTTACCTTCGCCCTCGCCGTTGAGCAGGAAATAGGGAGCGTCAGGCCTCAAACGCAGCAAATCGCCCGGATGGTAACCGCCGATCTTGTTTTGAAGGCCGGGCACAAACCTGCGCGGAGACTTCTGGAAATAGACCTGGAAATAGTTTTCGGCGTGCTGCACCAGACCCAAATCAAGACGCCCATCGCCGTCCATGTCTTCGGCCATCACATCGAACGGCCCCTCATGGAACGGCAATGTCTGCTGAAACTCCGGGCCCTGCTCCGAAACAGGCACATGCAAAACCGATACCGGCGAAGTGCCGAGCAGAGATCGATAAGATGCCAGCCAAACCGGCACGCCGCCAATACGCCAAACGACCAGCGCCGAGAGCGCCAACCCGATGCCGATCAATACGGCTTTTCTCATACGCATACCATTCGTTTCAAAATGGACCGGCCTCAGGAGCTACGGACTTCGGCCACACGCTAAAGCGGCTTTGATTCTTGCACGCGGACCGGCTCCACTGCGCCAGAATAAAAACAGCTTCCATTTCAGACAAAGAAAGACGGCATGAGTTGCCCCATGCCGTCTCGTAACGCCCCCTGAAAATCAGGGAGCGCTGGCTACCACTGCGTATGCAGCGATATTAGTGGCCCGGCCACGCGCCCGCCGTGCTGCTGAAGGCGCCGCGGTCGTTAGCTTCGAAGGTCTTCGTCGGCACCAGGTAGTTGCCGTCCGACCAGACCGGGATGCTGAAGGCGTAAGCCGTAGCGAAGTTGGTCGTGCTGACCAGCGGCAGCTGGAGGCGAACGAAGCCCGTCTCGCCAGTGCTGATGCCCGGGTTGCAGAAGTTGTAGGTCTGACCGCCGTAGCTGCTGCTCACCCAAGACGGAGCAGCCTTAGCGCCGGTGGAAGCACCGCTGTACAGCGTCGGAGCCCAGATCAGGTTCAGCTCGTACGGCAGAGACAAGCTACCGGAGCAGCCATTCTCATACTCGTCGAACGTATCGTAGTGAACCTTGCTGCCAGCCCAACCCGAGAAGTTCTGATCGCTCCAAACGACGAGCAGAGCGTCCTTGTAGTAGGGAAGGGATTCAGCACTTTCAGAGCGTCCGCCCAAAGTCAGATCGATCGACTTGACCGCACCAGCAGAAGCGCCCATCCACCCGGTCGGGATGCCGGAGAACCAGGGCGATGCATTCGGACCTGTCGGGGAACCGACTTCGATCACCTGATTGCCGATCGACAGCGACGGGCTCGTGACATCGTCGCCATCGCTCATCGGCAGCACCGGGATGTCTACTTCGTGGATGGTGTACGGCGCAGCCAGGCTGATGCCGGTAGCGCTGGCGTTGTCCACTTCCAGCCAAGCATCGGCGAAGAATGCGAAATTGGCCTCATGGCCTGCAGCGCCTTCTGCCGTGGTGAACACCAAGTAGCCGGGCTGATTCTCAAAGCCGCTTGCTTCGGAAGCCAAGCTGAAGAGCGCGACGTCTTCCGGGCTAACCGGGAACTCACCGTTGATGAGCTCGATGCTCTGGTAGTTCATGAAATACCAGTGGATATTGTCGCGGTATTCGTAATCGTTGGTAGCCGGGTTCTTGAACGTTTCCCACGGGGTCTGGTCACCCAGCGGCAGAGGGTACGCACCGCCGCCAGCCACGTTCGGCGTAGCGTTATTGGCGGTATACACGTTCGTGATGGTCTTATTGCCGACCGTCGAAGGCGTAGTCACGCGAACCATGGTGTCAATGGCGCTCTTCGTGCCCGAAGCGCCGCTGCTCCATACCGCGAAAGGAACCAGGTTAGCTTCGCCGGCGTCGCCGGTGATCTGCGCCTGGGATACGGTGCTGACGCCGATCAGAGCGGCGCTAACACCGACGGCCAGAGCCGTCTTTTTCAAACATGGTTTCATAGGAAGATCTCCCTTATAAAGTCGACAGTTTATTACCTAATAGCACTACTATGGAGCCCTGAACCTTACACCTCGCGCCCGAGCAAACGCTCGACCCGATGCCTGCAGCGCATGCCGAGCTCGACATGGATTTAAGTCCAAGAAGCGCGATCCTGCCTCAGCCTTGACCCCATGCGCAATACACTAATAGCCCGCATGCAGCACTGTCAAGCTTTTGTGTGGCCTTTTCCGCTTTGTTTTGTTGCACGAATGTAAAAAGAACAATGACATCCTAGAAAAATCCGGACCCTACCCGGTTCAGCCCCAAACTTAAGCGGCCGCCCCCGAACGCACGCAGAGTACGCGGCACATCGTACACCAGCACCTCCAGAAGTCCAGCCCTTCCAAACACTGCATCGCGAGCGGCGCGAGGCCGGGGCTTAAGCTTTCGCCGGCAATTCTCGCTCAGAAGGAAATGTCCGCTATCCGGAGCGCTCCGCGTAGGGCTTACCCACCCTAGAGACTCTCGGCGGCGGATAACAATTTGCGAACCGACCCCCTAAAATAAGCGTTTATTTGATCTGCCTCCACGCTCAAACTCATGGAATTTTCCGAACAAGCCATCCTCCCATATTCCGCTCTGTATTGCCTGGCTGCAGGTCCCGCCCTGATCTTTGCCCCCCACCCCGACGACGAAGTCTTCGGCTGCGGCGGCGCCATCATGCGCCACGCCCAGGCCGGGGACGCCATCCGGGTCATCGTCGTAACCGATGGCGCTTTCGGCGCGGAAACGGAAGCCTACGCCTCGGCGCGGCAGCAGGAGAGCATCCGTGCGGCGGAGATTTTGGGTTACGGCACTCCGGAGTTCTGGGATTTCCCCGACCGGGGGCTGGAATATGGCGAACGGCTCATCCAGCGCCTATCGGCACAGATAGACGAGTTCGGTGCCGAGATCGTCTATGCCCCGTCCTGGTGGGAAGCTCATCCGGACCATCGCGCGCTGGCTATGGCAGCAGCGGAAGCCGTACGGCGAAGCCCTCGCCCCATCCGCTTGGCGATGTACGAGATCGGGGTTCCTCTGCAGCCCAACACGCTGCTAGACATCACCGACCTGATCGAGCGCAAGGCGGCGGCCGTCGCCTGTTTCCGCAGCCAACTGGAACGGCAGAATTACGACCGGCAGATCGCGGCGCTCAACCGCTTTCGCACCTATACCCTGCCCCGATCCGTCGAGGCCGCGGAAGGCTATTTGATCCTGTCTACCGAAGAACTGCAGCAAATCGCTCTCGGCAAGGCGCGCGGACGGGACTTGCCGGGCCTACCGAGCGAAGCTTCTATCGGCACCGAAACACCTTTGGTGTCGGTCATCATCCGCAGCACAGACCGAGCGCTGTTGAACGATGCTCTCGATTCGGTCGCAGCGCAGACTTACCCCCATATCGAAGCCGTAGTCGTCAATGCGAAGGGAGAAGGGCATTCTCTTCTCTCGCCCTGGTGCGGCCGGTTTCCTCTGCGATTCGTTCCTTCGGACGAGCCCTTGCAGCGTAGCCGGGCCGCCAATACCGGACTCGAACAGGCGCAGGGCGAGTACCTTATTTTCCTCGATGACGATGACATTTTTTACCCCGACCACGTCGCAACGCTGGTCGATACTTTAAGAGGCCAAGAGCAGGCGCTTTGCGCTTATAGCGGCGTACGTGTGGAATTTTATTCCGAAGGGAAAATCGCTCATGCCACCGTGTTCAGCGATTCTTTCGAACCGGAAAAATTGAGGGGCCGCAACTTCATCCCCATCCACGCCGCGTTATTCCACCGTTCTCTGATCGAAAAAGGTTGCCGGTTCGACGAGCGGCTCGACCGGCTGGAGGACTGGGATTTCTGGCTGCAGGTATCGGAACACACCCGGTTTATCCACATCGACCGGATCAGCGCTTGTTACCGCAATCACGGCGACTCGGGCTTCGGCAAGGAGCTCGAGGCCGACATGCTGCGCAAAACCACGGGAGCGGTTTTCGACAAATGGAAGACTCGCTGGAGCGGAGAGCAATGGGCGGAAATCATTCTGCTGCGGGACAACTACTGCGCCGCGCGGGAGCAACAGGCCGCTGACCTGCAGGATCGGCTGGCGCACGTGCAAAACGACCTGGCCCACCATGCCAACGAACTCGAACAGGCTCAACATGCATTCAACGCTCTGCACATCGAGCTGGAGCAAGCTAATCACCGCCTAGCAGAACGGGATACCGATCTAGCTCGACAGGGTGCCGATCTAGCGGAACGGACCTGCCAGCTTGAACAAACCCGGCTTCTCCTTGCCACATTGGAAGAGGAAGGCGCACGCCAGCAAGTGTTGGCTGGCGACCGCGAGAGTGAACTCGCCCAACTCAAACGAACCATCGAACACCTGAACACGACACAATGGCGTACGGAACAGGAGATGCAAGCCCTGTCCGCCTGGGCAAGCCGGTTGCAGTTGAACCTAGATTCGATCCTGAGCTCGACATCCTGGCGCGCCACGGCTCCGCTGCGCCTTGGCACCCGCCTGCTCCGAGGCGAATACCGGGACGCTTGGGACTCGCTGCGCCGGCAGACGCGCCCGTTTGGGCGGGCTCTCTACAACACGATGCCGCAGCGCTGGGCAACGCCACTGGTACACACGATGTACCACCGTTTCGGGCCGCTCTTCGCCGGATTCGACGACTACGAACGGTGGCTGCGCGGTCCCGAACCGATCGACGTGCCGTCCGAGGTTACGCCCGGGGCCTCCGAGCCACCGGACAGCAGCATGGTGGACATCCATCTCGTCCCCCCGCTGGAGGAGGCGCCATCCGGCAGGATCGCAGTCCACGCTCATCTGTATTATTCGGATCTTGCTCCCGAAATTGCCGTCCACCTCGAGCAGATTCCCTTCCCTTTCGACCTGTTCGTATCCGTTGCCTCCGACGCCGACAGTATCGTTTGCAGGCGAGCCTTTGCTCATCTGCCGCGGGTAGGACTGCTAACCATCAGCGTGGTA
>JAQTYA010000004.1 GCA_028688525.1 Methylococcus sp.
GCCGTGACCGAATGGTATGAGAACCGGCCGGAAGGCTTGGAGCAAGGCTTTACCCTTGCCCGTCCGCCGGTGGCCGGTGCCGCCTCGATCGAGCTGCGCCTGAGTGCGAGCGGCGATCTCAAGGCCGGAATCGAAAAAGACGGCCACGGGGCAAAGCTCCGCGACAAGCAGGGTCAAGCCGTATTGGCCTACCGCGATCTCAGCGTGGCCGATGCGAAGGGCAAACCGCTCCCGGCCCACCTCACGCTGGCGAGCGGTCAGCTGTCCATAGCCGTGGATACCCGCGGCGCGGCCTGGCCCATCGTGGTCGATCCGTTGATCGTCAATATCCAGCAGAAACTGACGGCGGAGAACACCGATGGCAGCGACGATGAGGTGGCTGGCGCCTACTACGGCACCTCGGTCGCGCTGAGCGGCGACACCGCCCTGGTCGGGGCTTTCAGGCGATCCTGCGCGGCGGGGATTGAATGCGGCGCGGCTTATGTCTACACCCGCAGCGGAACCGCCTGGGCCATCCAGCAGAAAATCATGGCTCAGAACAGCAACGGCAGCGACGATACGCAGGCGGGCGCTCAGTTTGGCGGCTCGGTTGCGCTGAATGGCGACACCGCCGTGGTAGGGGCTTCCGGGCAAGACTGCACAGCGGGGCTTAAGTGCGGCGCGGCTTACGTCTATACCCGCAGCGGCACCGCTTGGGCCATCCAGCAGAAGCTCCTGGCCCAGAACACCGGCGGTAGCGACGACACAAGGGTGTACGCTTATTTGGGCGTCTCGGTTGCGCTGAACGGCGACACCGTTGCGATAGGGGCTTACGGTCGAGACTGCGCGGCGGGGATTAGCTGCGGCGCGGTCTACGTCTATACGCGCAGCGGAACCGCCTGGGCTATCCAGCAGAAGCTCTTAGCCCAGAACACCGATGGCAGCGACGACACGCAGGGCAACGCTACTTTTGGCATCTCGGTCGCCCTGAGCGGCGACACCGCTTTGGTGGGGGCCGATTCCCGATCCTGCACAGCGGGAGCCAACTGCGGCGCGGCTTACGTCTATACCCGCAGCGGAGCCGCTTGGGCCATCCAGCAGAAGCTCCTGGCCCAGAACACCGACGGCAGCGACGACACCCAGGACAGCGCCTATTTTGGCACCTCGGTCGCGCTGAGCGGCGACACCGGACTGGTGGGAGCACCCCAGCAACCTTGTTCCGCAGGGACCAGCTGCGGCGCGGCTTACATCTACACCCGCAGCGGAACCGCTTGGACCATCCAGCTGAAGCTCCTGGCCCGGAACACCGACGGCAGCGACGATGCGGTGGCTGACGCCGCGTTCGGCAACTCGGTGGCACTGAACGGCGGCACCGCCTTGGTGGGGGCTAACTGGCGATCTTGCAGCGCGGGGGGATACTGCGGAGCGGCTTACCTCTATACCCGCAGCGGCGCCGCTTGGGCCATCCAGCAGAAGCTCCTGGCGCAGAACACCGACGGCAGCGACGACACGGAAGCCGGTGCCGGATTTGGCGGCTCGGTCGCGCTGGGCGGCAGCACGTCCCTGGCCGGAAGTAGCGGGCGGTCTTGCACGGCGGGCTTTAATTGCGGTGCTGCCTATGTCTACACGCAGCAATATGTGCTGACGGTCACGGTATCTGCCGGCGGCACGGCGACGAGCAATCCGTCGGGTATCGATTGCGGCGCGACCTGTAGCGCCAACTTTGCAGTGGACAGCAGCGTGACACTGACGGCGGCGCCGGCGGCGGGTTACACATTCACCGGCTGGGGCGGGTCCTGCAGCGGCAGCGCGCCGATTTGTACCGCGGTGATGAGCGCAGACCAGACGGTGAGTGCGACCTTTGCCGTTGCGCCGACGCTGACGCCGAGCCCCACGGCCACGCCGAGTCCCACGGCCACGCCGAGTCCCACGGCCACGCCGAGTCCCACGGCTACGCCGAGTCCCACGGCTACGCCGAGTCCCACGGCTATGCCGAGTCCCACGGCTATGCCGAGTCCCACTGCAGAGCCGTTCCCCATCGCCACGCCCACTGCCAATTACGCGCTGCAAGTCGAAGTGGTGGGGGCTGCGGGTATGGTAACCAGCTTGCCCGTGGGCATCGACTGCGGTACCGTCTGCAGTCAGACCTTCCCGGCGGGCAGTGCGGTCTACCTCACGGCGGTGCCGAAACCCGGCTACGAGTTTGCCGGCTGGCTGGACTGCGACGCCATCCAGAAAGACCTGGTGTGCAGGATGACTCTGACCGGCCCCAAGCCGAGAGTCGTCGCCAGCTTCCGGCCGGATTCCGGGGCCACGCCGTCGCCTGCCCCGGGCGTTACTCCCGCGCCGACGCCGGTGCCGACCACAACACCGGCGCCGAGCGCAAGTCCTGCTCCGACCGCGGCACCCACGCCGGTACCGACCACGGCCCCTAACCCCACACCGACCCCGGCGCCTGCGGCTAACCAGGCGGCCTTGAATGTGGTGACGGTGGGTGCAGGTGTCGTGAACAGCTCGGAGGAGGGGATCGACTGCGGTCCGGTGTGCAGTGCCAGCTACGACTTGGGCAGCGTGGTCACGCTGACGGCGGTTCCGGCGGAAGGCTACAAGTTCAAGCGCTGGATCGGCGCCGGCTGCACCGGTCGGAAGCCTTGCACGCTTATTTTGAACAAGGGTAAGACCGTCAAGGCCAGGTTCGTGAAGAGGAGGTAGCGGTTCCGTCGGCCCGTCACGGGCGTTCCCATCCCCCGAATCGGGCGCTGAGAGGGATTAAGGGCAGCGTCTTTTGGCGGGTCGGATGCTTGTATCCAGGGTCTCCATCTTTGGAGCCTGGATGCCGGAGTCCGATCCGGCATGACGGTTGTCGTTCCGGCCACGAACCCGGAACCCAGGGCCATCGAGGGCAAGCTCGACACTAGCGCTGAGTTGGATTCAGAGTGGCGTCTTGTTGCTGGGTGCCTGCGCCCGATCTGGTATGACAGCCTTTCGAACTCAGCAGGATTCGATTACAGCATTACGCATCCGGCGTGAACGGCTGCAGTTTCCAGATATTTTCCGCATATTCGCGAATGGCCCGGTCCGACGAGAACTTGCCCATGCGGGCGACGTTAAGGATGGACATGCGGGTCCAGTGCTGGGTGTCGCGGTAGGCATGGTCCACTTCTTGCTGGCAATTGACGTAAGGCCGGTAATCCGCCATCAGCAAATAGTCGTCATGATGCAACAGATGCTCGGTGAGAGGGCGAAACAGTTCGGTATCGCCGTGCGAGAACATTCCGCTGTCGATCAGCGCTATGACGCCGCTCAATTCGGGATCTCCGTGGCAGTAGTCGCCGGGGTTGTAGCCGTTGGACTTGAGCTTGTCGACCTGCGCGCAGGTCAGGCCGAACAGGAAGAAATTTTCAGCCCCTACTTCCTCTCTGATCTCCACGTTGGCGCCGTCCAGCGTGCCGATGGTCAGCGCACCGTTCAGCGAGAGTTTCATGTTGCCGGTGCCCGAGGCTTCCTTGCCCGCGGTCGAGATCTGCTCGGACAGGTCGGCAGCCGGATAGATGTTTTGAGCGTGCTTGACGTTGTAGTCCGGCAGGAATACCACCTTGATGAGGTCGCGTACCGCCGGGTCTTGGTTCACTGTCTCGCCGACGGAGTTGATCAGCTTGATGATCAGCTTAGCCATGAAATAGCCGGGCGCGGCCTTGCCGCCGAACAAAAAGGTGCGCGGCGTGATCTGGAGCTTAGGATCGTGCTTGAGACGCTGGTATAGCGTGATGATGTGCAGCACATTCAAATGCTGGCGCTTGTATTCGTGAATGCGTTTGACCTGAACGTCGAACAGCGAGTTCGGATCGACGACGACGCCGGTGCGTTCGCGGATGATCTTCGCTAGCCGCACCTTGTTTTCCAGTTTGACCCGTGCCCAGTCCTGTTGGAAGCCGGCATCGCCTGCGAACTGTTCCAGCGCCTTGAGCTGGTCCAGATTCGATAGCCAACCGTCGCCGATACGGGCGTCGATCAATCGCGTCAGTCCTGGATTGCTCAGCCCCAGGAAGCGCCGGGGTGTGATGCCATTGGTGACGTTCTGGAAGCGCTTGGGATCTAAGTCGTGGAAGTCGGGGAAGAGCTGGGTTTTCACCAGTTCCGAATGCAGCTCTGCAACGCCGTTGACGGTGTGGCTGCCGACCATCGCCAAATTGGCCATGCGCACATATTTCTCGCCGCTCTCGTCGATGATCGACATTCGGGCGATTTTGCCTTCGTCGCCCGGAAAACGTGTACGGACCTCGTCGAGGAAGCGACGGTTGATCTCGTGGATGATCTCCAGATGCCGAGGAAGGACTGCGCCGAACAGCGGCAGGGGCCATTTCTCCAGCGCTTCCGGCAGCAGGGTGTGGTTGGTGTAGGAAAATGTCTTGCGGGTGATGTCCCAGGCCAGCTCCCAGGGCTGGGTGTATTTGTCCACCAGTTGCCGCATCAACTCCGCCACGGCGATGGCGGGATGGGTATCGTTCAACTGGATGCAGAACATGCGGTGGAAGCGTTCCAGCGTCGAGCCGCGGCGCAGGCAGAGCCGGATCATGTCCTTGATCGAGCAGGCGACGAAGAAGTATTGCTGCTCCAGCCGCAGCCGCTTACCTTCGAGCTGTTCGTCGTTGGGGTACAGAACCTTGGAGAGGTTCTCCGAAAAGACTTTCTCCTCCACCGCGCCGTAGTAATCGCCCCGGTTGAAGTCGGAGAAGTCGAAAGATTGCGCGGCCTCGCTGCTCCATAGCCGCAGCAGCACGCAAGTGTCGGAGCGGTAGCCGATGATCGGCGTGTCGTAGGGAATGCCGACGACGACGCGGTCCGGCATCCAGCGCACCCGGAAGTTGCCGTGCTCATCGTTATAAGTCTCGGTATGGCCGCCGAGCTTGACGATCTGGGCGAAATTCGGCCGCTTGATCTCCCAAATGTTGCCGTGCAGCAGCCATTTGTCGGTAACTTCTGTCTGCCAGCCGTTTTTGATGATCTGGTCGAAGATGCCGAATTCGTAGCGGATGCCGTAGCCGGTCGCCGGATACCTAAGGGTTGCCAAGGAGTCGAGGTAACAGGCGGCTAGCCGGCCCAGCCCACCGTTGCCCAGGCCGGGTTCTTCCTCCAGGCCGATGATTTTGTCGAAATCCAGTTCCGGCAGCGCTTCGCGGGCATTGTCGGCGGCGCCGAGATTGAGCAGGCTGTTGCCCAGATGCGGACCGGGAAGGAACTCTGCAGACAAGTAGGAGACTTGCCGCGCATCCGGGGCGTTCCTCTTTTCGTATTTCCGGACCCAGCGCAGCATCAATCGGTCGCGTACCGACGCGGCGACAGCTTCGTACCAATCTTCCGGCGTGGCCGTTTCCCAGGGTCGCCCCACCGCATAGTTGAGATTGTCGACGATAGCGGCCCTGAGAATCGCAGGAGTCAATCCGACCCGTATGTGTCCCGGTCCGCTAGTTTCTTGAACGGTTTTTTTCAGATCCGGCTTTTCGCTTGCCATGGGGAAGTTCTCCGAGTCGAGTACAAGTTGGCGCGCTAGCCGGCATGATACCGCGCTAAAACTCTCCGCGTCTGGCCGCCTCCATCAGCAGGGCCTGCGCGCCGCGTTCCGCCGCGGCATCGACCGGATGCCGCTGCAGATAGCGCCCGTCCGCTTGCAGATCCCAGGCCTGGCGGTTGTCGCCCAGCATGAGCTCGAGCACCGTCTTGAGATGGGACATGGCTGTGGGATCCTCCACCGGGGTGACCGCTTCGACGCGCTGGTCTAGATTTCGCGTCATCCAATCGGCGCTGCCGATGTAGATTTCCTCGGCTCCGCCATTGTGGAAATGGAAAATCCGCGAGTGTTCGAGGTAACGGCCGATGATGCTGACGACGCGGATATTGTCGCTGAGGCCTGGGACGCCGGGGCGCAGGCAGCAGATGCCGCGGACGATCAAGTCGATCCGCACTCCGGCCTGGGAGGCCTCGTAAATATGCCGGATCATTTCGGGGTCGACCAAGGCATTCATCTTAGCGGCGATGTAACCCCCGGTGCCGCTGCGGGCGTGCTCCATCTCCCGCGTAATCAGTTCACACACACGCTTACGCAGAGTTAGCGGTGCAACCAGCAGCTTGCGGTAGGCGTCCTGCTTGGAATAGCCGGTGAGGAAGTTGAACAGGTCGCCGACGTCTGCGCACAGGTCTTCCCGGCAGCTTAGGAGGCCGAGGTCAGTATACAAGGTGGCGGTCTTCGGGTTGTAGTTGCCGGTGCCGATGTGGACGTAGCGGCGCAGGCTTTCGCCTTCCTTGCGCACCACCAGGGCGACCTTGGTGTGGGTCTTCAGACCGACGACCCCATAGACCACATGGGCTCCCGCGTCCTCCAGTTTCTTGGCCCAGGCGATGTTGTTCTCTTCGTCGAAACGCGCCTTTAGTTCGACTAGCGCGGCGACCTGCTTGCGAGCCTCGGCGGCGGCGATCAAGGCATGGACGATCGGCGAATCGCCCGAAGTACGGTAAAGCGTCAGTTTGATCGCGAGCACTTGAGGGTCGCGCGCGGCTTCGGTCAGGAATTCCTGCACCGAGGCAGCGAACGAATGGTAGGGATGGTGGACGAGGATGTCCCCCTTCTTGATCTCGTCGAAAATCGTGGCCGGCGGATCGAGACTTTCTAGGTCTGCCGCCGCGGGGCGCTGAAACCGTACCGGTACCATGGGTGTCCAGGGCCGATCCTTAAGTTCAGGCAAGGGCAAGGACGCGAAGTAGAACAGGTCCTTGAGATGCAGCAATCCGTCGATTTCGTAGACTTCGCGCTCGGAGACTTCCAGTTCGTCCATCAGCGCAAGGCGCAGCTCGGCAGGCATGGAGCGCTCAATTTCCAAGCGGCAGACGAAGCCGTCCAGTCGGCGCTTGTTGACCTCTTCCTCGATAGCAAACAGCAGGTCTTCGGCTTCGTCTTCCTTCACGGTGAAATCGGCATCCCGCGTGATGCGGAACATATGCTGGCCGCGGATGGTCATGCCGGGGAACAGTCGGTGCAGGTTGCCGGCGATGAGCTGTTCCAGCGGAATACCGCTCCACACGGAGTCCTCGGCTTGCCCTTTCGGCAGGGCGACGAAGCGGGGCAGGCTGTCCGGCACTTTGATCCGAGCGAACTTCGTTACACCGGTGCCAGGGTCCTCGACGGTCACGGCCAGGTTCAAGCTGAGGTTCGACATCTGCGGGAACGGGTGGCCGGCGTCTACGCTCAAAGGCGTGAGCACCGGGAACACCTGGTCGGAGAAATGGGCATCGACGCTCAGCCTCTGGTCCTCGCCCAGATCGGCATAATCGAGCAGGCGAATCTCTTGCTGTGCCATGAGCACACGAAGTTCCTCTTCAAACAGCCGGTGCTGCAGGCTGACCTTTTCGGCCAGATGTTCCCGAACCGCAGCCAGTTCCTGAGTCGGGGACAGCCCGTCCGGGGCAGACGAGGCGACGCCGGCCTGCTCCCGCTCCAGTATGCCGGACAGCCGGACCATGAAAAATTCGTCCAGGTTGGCACTGAAGATGGCAGCGAATTTGAGGCGTTCGAGCAGGGGCGTGCGCTCGTCGATGGCTTCCTGCAGTACCCGGTCGTTGAAATCGAGCCAGCTCAGCTCGCGGTTGAAGAATAAGTCGGTCTCTGCGCATGTGACCGGGTTCGAAGGTGCAACGCTCATGGCCTGCTCTGGTGTCATAGGGTACGGACGGTGGTGGGCGATAAAGACGAAGTGCAGAAGACGGTACTGGACGATTGTTAAAACTGCGGGAAAGGCGGGCTGCCGGGGGATTCTTAACATCCCGACGCTAAGCTCAGGAATCGTTTTTTTGTGTTTGCAACGTTCGGCTTGGACCTATCAGCGCCGCGAATTCGTGCATCGCGACGAATTGCGCCAGGGGCAGATTGGTGCCGGCGAGTATGAGGATGAAAAGCGGAGGCGTCCTGCTGATGCGGATTTGGGTTCCGTTGCGGGTGGAGGGAAATGGGATCGGATAGGGCCTATTGCGTACCGCAGCCACTCGCGGTTCGCCATGCGAGTATGCTATAGAGCCTCCCGATGCAGGGCAAAACAGGATTGCGCAAGGACTCGTCTGATGGATTCTCTAGATAGCCTCGTTCTCGGGCTCGGCCTATTCTTCTTGGGGCTGCGACTGGTGGGCCAGAATCTCCGCGAATTGAGCGGCGCCGGCTTCCGCAACGTCGTTAAGTCCGCGACCCATACGCCGCTGCTGGCGGCGGCTTTGGGCGTGATGAGCGGCATGGCGACACAGAGCGCTACGGCCGTGACCTTCATCCTGGTCAGCATGCTGGGGGGCGGGTTGATCAAGCCGCCTTCCGCCCGCCTCATCGTGGTCTGGTCCAATGTTGGCCTCACTGCCCTAGCCTTTCTCGCTACCGTCGACATCCATCCGCTGGTCGCCTATTTCGTGGGCGGTTGCGGTATCGCGCTCGGTGCTATCCGCGCCAAGCCCTGGAGCACGGTCGCCGGCGCCTTGCTCGGCATCGGCCTGCTGCTGTTCGCGCTCGAAAACATGGGTGCCGGAGCGGCACCGCTCAAAGATACGCCTTGGTTCCGCCAGGGGCTGGAGGTCGCCCAGGCATCGCCTTGGCTCGCTTTCGCCTTCGGTATCGGTGCGGCGGTCCTGCTGCAGTCGAATTCCGGAGCGGCCATGCTGGTGATTACCCTGAGCGTCGCCGGCGCCATCCCGGCGAACGACGCCCTGCCGATGATTTACGGCACCAATATGGGGGCGATCGTGCTACGTGGCTTCCTGGCGATGGGCTTGAAAGGCGATGCCGTCCGGCTGGTGCGGACCGAGGATCTTTTTTGCCTGGTCAGCGGTGCTTTGATGATGGCGCTGTTCGTCGCCGAAGGCTTCGGCGTGCCGCTGGTCAATGCTCTGTGCGCCTATGTCACTCCCGCGTTGTCCGGGCAACTGGCCTTTGCATTCCTGCTGTCGAACCTGTTGCCCGCGTTGTTGCTGTCACCGCTGTTGCCCTTATGCGCCCGCGGACTCGACCGGTTCTGGCGGCCAGGGCCGGTACCCCCGAGCGGGGAGCCGGCTTTTCTATCCGGCCATGCGCTGGAGGATGCGCCGACTGCCCTCGATCTCCTGGACAAGGAAATGGGCCGGCTGCTCGGATTGCTGCACGTGAGTTCCGGCCGGACCGGCGACCGGGACGTGCCTGCAGATGCGGACATCGAGGCCTTGCTGGCGCCGGAATTCGTTCAGCTCGCATCCGCTATCGAAAGCTTCTGCGTGAAGCTCGCCTTGCGCGACGGTTTGGGGCCGGAGGAAACCTCGCGGCTTCAGCTACTGCGCGCCGCCTTGAGTATCGTGCGGCACATCGCCGAGGCTACGGGCGAGTTTGCCTTGCATGCCAGGGTTTTACCCGCAGCGAACGCGGCTTTGGTCGAGCCGTTACAGGTGCGGCTGGAGGCATTGCTAGCGGATGCAGCGGTAGTGACGGCTTCGCTCGACGCTTCGGGGATCGGCGATTTTTACGCACAAAGCCGGCGCCATGGCCAGCCGATAATTGCGTTAAGGCAGGCTTTTGCGGAAGGCGCCGCCGCCGCGCCGGTGGAGCAGCGTTTAGCGCTTGGGGCCTTGGATAGCGAGTTCGAGATTTGCGTGTGGCTGTTGCACCGCCTCGCCAAACTATTGACCCGCCTTAATCCGGCTAAGAGCGGTGGGGACGCTGGGGCGGCCCCCTCATGAGCCTTGGGGGGACGAGGGTTTCTGCGTTTTGATGCGGATCGAACGCTTGCGTTTGGTCCCGCCGGGTTTTGTCGGCTCGCCGTCGGTTTCCGGCGGCTTAAAGGACCAGTCTACCCTCGCGGCAGCGATGACGCCCATTCGCCGGCCGACCTGCACTCCGGGGGGGCCGGCGACCGCGCCGCCGACCGCGCCGAGCACGGCAGTCGTCACGGCTTCGCCGGTATAGCTGCGGGTGACGTCTTCCAGCCATTCGCCCACGCCCGGCTTGGCGGGCACCTTCTTCTGCGCGGCGGTTGGAGCTTCGGAGTTTTCCCCCTGCACTTGTTCGCAAACCTCCGCTGCGGCTTTTTCGCCGGCCGCGCTGGCCACGGCTTCGCCGATCACGGAGCCCACCAATCCTCCCACGGGTCCGGCGACTACCACGCCGACGGCCGTGCCCGCGGCGATGCCTGCCGCTTCACCGGCCTTTTCCCCGGCCTTACGGGCGACGGCTTTGGTCACGTTGCCTAGGTGCTTCGCTGGACTCGCTTTGGGGTCGGCATCTTGCGGATGCAAGGCCACGTGGGTCAGATCGTAGCCCATCTTGGCGCCGACTGTCTGACCCGCGAAGGCGCCGATCTGGGCGCCCACTAGGGTCCCGCCGGGGCCGGCTACCGAGCCCAGGACCCCGCCGATCACGCCGCCAATCGCTTCTCCAGCCGCCAGCCCGGCGACGGCTCCGCCGACAGCGGTCGGATCGACTTTTTCGCTTACGCTCTGGGCGGCTTGCTGAGTGGCCGTGACGGCGGGATGCAAAGCCGCAGCGGCTTTGTCGGCAGCCGACTGGGCGGCGCCGTGCACGGCTCTAGCGGCCTTTCCGCCGAGAGACGCGGCCTGGTCTGCCCACTCGCTCAGGTTGGCGCCACTACGCCTGAGCCGTTTCCAAAATCCGCGTGGTTCGGAGTTGGGGGTGTCCGCGCCGCTTGTTTCTTCCGCACCATTCGTAAGGTTTGCAGCATCCTCGTTTTTCACGACCGCGTCTCCGGATGTTGGGCATTGGGGCGTCGTTCAAGATAACGCAGCGACGATGACGGTTGTGAGGGCAATGTTGGCGGCGCCTCAGCTTTCCCTGCTCGGCGGACGCGACCGCAAGGCCATGGCGATGAGAGGAAAAATTAGCACTGAGAGAATTCCGGCGCCGACCAATGCCGTGGCGTTTTCGGGCAGCATCCGGCCGGTCGCTTTCCCGATCTCGGTGATGACGACGATCAGCGGCAGCGCAGTGGCTGAGTAAAACGCCAGCGCATACCGTTCTTTGGCGGGCAGTACCCGCCGATACAGCCATACGGGGATCCCCCGGACGACCAGCAGGAGCAGAAGGAATAATGGCACGCGGACCATTGCGCTGGCATTGGCAAACAAGCCTGCGACATCCATCTGGGCGCCGCTGGTGACGAAGAAAATGGGAATCAGAAAGCCGAATCCCAGAGCGTCAAGCTTATGGCGGAAAGATTCGGCCTCCGGCCCGCGGGCGACCAGGCCTACGAGGCTTCCGGCGGCGAAAGCTCCCAGCAGCAGGTCGAGGCCGAAGTTGTCGGCCAGCACGACCGACCCTCCCAGCAGGAACATCGAGAATCTCACCGGCAGTTGGCTGCTGCTGTGCAAGCCGTGCGAGAGCGCCTCGATGATTTTGGGCGGACGCAGCCGCAGAGCCAATGCGGAACAGGCGACGGCAATCAGCACGAACGTCGCCAGCATCCCGGAGCGCAGCATGACGCTTTGGTCCCCGGTTAGAATCAAGGAAAACAATATGATGGGACCAAATTCCCCGATAGCGCCGGCGCCGAGGAGAAAGCGTCCGAATTCGGAATTGAGTTCTCCGGCGTCCCTCAGAATGGGCAACAAAGTGCCGATGGCTGTCGTGCTGAGCGCTACGGCAACCAGCAACGGATCGGAAACGATGCCAGCCGCTTGGAAAGCATAAGCCAGCGACAATGCCACGGCGATGGAAATCAGCCATCCTGCCGCGCCCAAATTGAGCGAAGGGCCGCGGAGCGAAGCAAAATCGAGTTCCATTCCCGCAAGAAAGAACAGGAACGACATGCCCAGCGCGGAAAGCGTCCGGATGCTGCCTTCGACGGCGATCAGGTCTAAGACCTGGGGCCCGACAACAACGCCGAGCAGGATCTCCAGCACCACCAGGGGCAGGCGCAGCTTGATCGGCAGTTCGTTGAACAGCGGTGCAATGGCTGCAACGAACAGGATCACCAGGAGGGCATGAGGATGGGTAATCTGCATCTTGGCGATTTTTCAATTTTGTCTGGATCGAAGCCGACAACGATGGTTCAGAACGGATTAAACATCTTTGGAATCTCGCGCTGGGTATTCGACGGTTTGGCTCCGGCGTCCTCCGGTACCGCGGGCAACGGCGATGGATATGCCGAGGGGGACGCTGTCGGTTCGGGTGTCGGTTGAGCGGGTGGTGCCGTCTTCTCGGCTTGGGGCGAATCAGCCCGGGGGGCTGGCGTCCCCGGCGGTGTACCCGGCTCGGAATCGGCGTGCTGCGGAGGGAGCCGCCAGATCAGTTTGGCGTTGTCGACCCATCCCTCAAGTTTGCTTTGGGGCGCACTGACGTAAGCGTATCCGTGTTCAATTCGCGTGCGGGATACTTTTTCGTGTAGCGCCAGTCGGCCAAGGATGGCCGAGTTACCGGAAGAGTCGGAATGAACTGCAAGGTTTTGGACGGCCGAATAGTAGACCTGGCTGGACTCGGAAATGCTTGATTGCGCAGAGCCCTCGAACCAATCGTTCAGTCCCTGACGGGTGCCCGTACATCCGCCTAGCGGCACGGTGAGAGTAGTAGAGAGGACCATGCGAAAAATCGTCACGCGCTTCATTGCTTGGAGGACAAATTTCAAATTCATAAGGGTTTGCGAACAAAATCGGCCAGGAGCGTGCCTCTGCGATGCGGTATTGTCAACCGTCGAGAATGCCTGCAAGCGGACATGCCAGGGGTGACTCGTTCGGCGCATTCTGCTTCGCTGCTTTCTCTGGGCATGTCATGGACTGCGCATATTTTGAGACATTTCCAACTTGCCAACGTGGGCTATTGCACCACCTGATTGAATATCGCGCTAACACTACCCTGATTTTTCTTATTGCCGTTGTAAGTGGCGGTCATAGGGTGGGTGCCGACCTGCAGTTTTGACGTGGTGAAGCGGGCACGGTGGTGGGCATTCAGGCTGATGATCGCGCGTACCTGGGTACCGTCTCTAAATGTCACGGTTCCCTTCGGTTTGTTGCCGGTGACGGTCGCTGTGAAGGTGACCGATTGGCCCTGGGAAGAAGGGTTACGGCTTGATATCAGGCTTGTAGACGTCGGCGTTTCGGCGAGCGTGATCCGGAAAATCGTGCCCTGACCTAATGGGCCTTCTTTGAGGGTCGTGCCGTACAGTTGACCGTCGTAGCCTTGAATCAGTCCGCTATAGGGTTGCGTGCCGTTGACCGTTTCGAAATGATGTAGAACGGTGTAGCGCCTACCGTCCGGGGTCGACGCGAACGCCGTGCCGGATTCGTGTTTACCGCCCCCGGATGTGGTGCCGTACAGGCGGCCATCGGTGCCCCGGATCAGTGGACTGGCGGAATACTGGGCGCCCAGGGCTTGTATTACCTCAAAGCTGGATGCCGCCTGATTCGCGTAACTCCGCAGCGGTTGTCAGCAAGCCGAGCAGTACGATGCTGCTCAGCAGGAGCATCCAACGGCCCTGCGAGCCGTATGAGAAAAATGAGCGGTCCATGGCAGTTATCCGGGCACAGAAAAAATTACAGTTCTAAGAGACCGCTCTGGCGGCCACGGAGGAAATATCTAGAATCAGGCAGCGACAAGCTTGGCGCATAAGGTCAGCCCCGAAATAGCATTCTAGCCGCGGCAGGGTATTGCCGGCTTCCAGAACCGCTGGAGGTCGGGTTAAGACGTGCGCGGAGTATAACTTGCTCTGGGAATGACGATAAGGCGTTCCTAGCGGTTCCAGCAGTCCGCTACCGAACCCGTGCCGGATTTACCTTTTACCCCCAGAGCATTAAGGGTCAGATTCCCACAGACCGCATCGGTATGCGGACTCTGAGGTGCGGCTTGCAGCGTGAAGGTGGTGGTGTCGGCGGTAGTGACGGAGATCGCGTAATGGCCTTCGTCCGATTTACCGCCCGAGGCAAATCCCAGTTTGGTTACATCGCTAGTGTAAGTCTTGTTATCCGAGAAGTACTGTTCCTCCCGCGCCGCAGCCCGTAGCAGGGCGGCTTTGCCGTCGGCGCGGCGGGTTCGGATGATGTATTCCTTGTAAGACGGATAGGCAATGGCGGCGAGAATGCCGATGATGGCTACCGTGATCATCAGCTCGATCAGGGTAAATCCTTTCCTGTTCCGTGGTATTCCTGCCATCGCCGCTTACTCCTTTTCGTACCAGTAGAGCCGGCTGACGCCGGATTTGCCGACGGGTTTGGACAGCTCGGTGTTCGGCGGCAAGTTGCCGGCGGTGATGTAGATATGGCCATCGACCGCGACCGTGACCGGGTCGCTGGGCAGGCCCTTGCCGGTGACCACAGAGCGTTCCGCCGCGTCGGTCGTGGTGTTGAAGTTGAAGATGCCGGAAGCATCCTTGAGGCTGATCACATAAGTCAGCGATTCGCCTTCCTGCGGGCCGCACTGTCCGGAAACCGTGCCGCCTTGCGGCGAGTAAGTGCTGAAATAGATGGAACCGTTGTAGGTCAGCGGACTGGAGAGCACTTTTTCGCCGCTGGCCGAGCTGCCGATGTTGATGTACCAGCCGGACTTGTCGGCGGTTACGCTGGTCGAACTGGTTAGGTTGTCGAGGTCGGTCACGGTCTTGGCCGAGCCGGTGGGAGGCGATCCGGTGGCGGTATACGTGTCCTTGAACAGGTAGAACTGGTTCTGGACGTTGGTATCGAGCGGATGCTCGCGGTCGCCGGAGCCGATCACCACCGCATCGAAGCGGATACCGCCCTGGCTGGCGGGAACGAAGTCGGGGCGGTGGAAGAAACGCCGGTCGGCTTGACCGGCATGGCGGCCCACCGAGAGCACGGGGGTGAGGCTCCAATGCGCCGGATCGTTATAGACAGCGGTTCCGCTCTCGTTGACATAACCGAGGTCTGCGCGCCAGAGCACGCCTCCGGTATCGCCGACATATAGCCGGTCGACCGAGCCGTTGTCGTCGGTATCGATAGCGGCGACCTTGGAAGGAATGCTGTCGAGCAGCCCGGAATGCTGATAAACCGTCCCCGAGCCGCCGGCACCGCCGCTCTGCACCGCCTTCCAGACCAGAGCGCCGGTTTTGGCGTCCACGATATATATGGCGTTGCCTTGGGTGTCGTCGGTTCCGGTGGCTCCGTTCTTCGCGTTATCCGTGCTGGAGGCGTCCTTGTTGGTGCTGTAGCCGCCGCCGAAAATGAGCACGGGTTTGCGGCCTCCGCCCCAGTCCAGCTTGGCAATCGTGGGATCGGAAAAGCTGTAGCCGAGTTCGGTGAAATTGCCGCTGGCATCGTTTTTTTCGATGGTCCAGAGCATTTTGGGCGAGTCTGGATTGGTAATGTCCAGCGCGTAATAACCTTTGCCGCCCCTGCGCATTCCGATGTAGGCGATGACCTGGTCGGTGTTGTTCACGGTACCGTCGCCGTTGGCGTCGTTGACGTAGACCGCCGCGGTGCCGTCGAGTCCGTAAACGTGCGGAGTCGCCGCGCCGTTGTCGGATAGCGGTTTAAGGTTGCCGAGCAGTTTGCGCGGCATGAAAGCCCAGTCTTCCGCGCCGCTGGGCGATTCGGTGGTAGTGCTGCCGGAAGCGGAATTACGGAACATGTGCAGGTAGCCGTCGTTGCCGGAAACCAGGATTCTGACGTCCTGTACGCCCGTCGAATAGCCGGTTCGAGCGCCGTAGTTGACCGGTACGGCGGCGGAATGCAAGGGATCGCCCATCAGCCATTTGCGCTTGGCCTGATTGGCCGGCGATGCCCAGGGATGAACCTCGGTGTAGTCGCCGTCGCCGTCTTCGTCGTTAGCATCCTGGCCTCGAGCGAACTTGAGCAGCTTCACGGCTGCGGTTTGGTCGTCGCTGTTCGCCGTGCTGTACGATTCCGCGCTGGTCCAGGTGTCCGTTCCGGTGGCGCCGTTCAACTTCAGCGTGTTCCAGACCGAGGTGGCGGTCGAGCTATCGGCATTCAAATCCCTCAATGTCGCGGCGGTCCCATTGCTGAGGCTGTCCGGCTCGGTGTAGAGCTGACGGGCTCCGGTAGTAGTGTTGCTGTCGCCGGGCAAGCCGCTGAGAAAGCCCGGAGTTTTCTGGCCGCCGCCGCCGCGTCCGACGCTGCGTCCGTCTTTTCCAACGATCTCGCCGATGCTGGTATTGGCGTAGGTCTGCACGTCGAAGCCGGAGGACCGGGTCCAGAAGGTGAGCGCTCCGTGTTTGATTCGGCCGTCGGTGCTGGAAATGGCCTCGATCGCCGGACTCGACGCGTCCATGACTTGTAGACGGTAGGTGGTGGCGTCGGTCGCCAGCTTGAGCCGTTTCAGGTTGCCGTTCCAGCGCGGCGCCTGCTCGGGCTGGAAAATCGAGAAGAAGGCATGGTGCAGCGACTCGGTGCGGTTGAACACGTTGACCGGCGATGCCGCCGAGACGAAGGTGGTGCTGACGCTGAGCACATCTTTGAAAATCCGTTTGAGCGAGGCGATCAGCAAGCTTGGATCGGAACTCAGTTCCAAGGCGGCATTGGTGCCCCCGGCGGTAGCATAACCGTTGGTCGTCGTGTTGATGTGCGAAGAGTCGACGAAGAAGTAGGACGTGACGTTTTGCACGTCCTCCAGATTGCCGGCGCTGCCGTAGGTGCCGTCGGCGAGGTCGGCATCCCGCATCCAGCGGATGACGTTGGCGAAGGCGCTGTTGCTGGTGCCGGGCCTCAGGCCGTTCATGCCTCCTGAGGCCTTGGAGTCGTCGATCCAATTGTCGGAGTTGTTATCCCTATTGGAGACCTGGAACATGAAGTTGACCATGAACACCTTGGAGCAGTTGTCTACCAAGGGGCTGACATAGTTGCCGCCGTTCTCGATCGTTCCGTCCCACTGGAGCTGCGTGTCGTCGAATGGGGTGCCCGGATTGTCTACGTTCAGGTTGTCGTTGCTGTTGCCGTCTCCGTAGTCTTGCCAGCCCTTGTGGCCGTTGAATATGCCCTGTCCGGTCAGGTAGCGGAACAGCTCGAAGTACAGCTCCTTGCCCTGGAAATCATGCGCGGTGTTGCCTTGAGGTACGGGAATATGGGAAAGCGCGTTGTGGAAGCGCGCTTTGTCGGTGCTGAATCCGGACAGTACGTAGGCACCGTTGCTGCATTGGCCACTGGGGCCGGCACCGCACTGACCGCCGGTGGTGTCGCTATGGTTGATCATCAAGCCCACCTTCACGTCGGCGAGTTCTGTGCCGAGATCGTCCATGGTCTTGCGCAGGGCGGCGCGGATGAGGTCGAAAAAGGTGACAGTGCCGCTGCCGGGGAGGTAGGTCGTTCCCGAACTGGGCGAAACGGTCGTTCTCAAGGAGCTGCAATCGTTGCCGGGCTCATGGTCGTCGTCGCCTTCACCCTCGTGGTCGTCATCGCCGCTCAGAGGGAGGAGGCTGTCGTCATGGTACTCGTCGTCGTCCTCGCTGCCCTGGCATACGGTAGCGCCGAGGTTGCTGCGGTAGTCCAGACTGAACATCACCAGCGGTTTTCCGCCCAGCGAGCCGCCACCGGCGAAATAGATGTCGGTGTCGTCCGCCCGGCTCGCGCAGAAGGGGACGGCGATCGACAGTGCTGCGATTACGGGTTTTAGTTTCATCGTGATTCTCCAGATTGAATGTCTGGCCTTATTCAGCCCGTCCGGCGCATGCGCCGGGCGGAAGTCTTCTGATTTGGTGACCTAGCCGTCGCGATCGAAGTGGGGCGGCCTTCATGCGTCGCTGCCGTCCTCGCCCTCCTGCCCGTCGTCATACTCCCCTTCATGTTCGCCTTCATGCTCCCCGTCGTGCCCATCGTCGTACTCGCCTTCATGTTCGCCATCGTGCCCATCGTCGCCAGAGGGCGTTGCGGTCGGCGCGGGGCTCGGGGTCGGTTCGGCTACATCCCTCTCGTAGTGCACCGTGCCGGTAGACACGATGGTGCCGCGAACCGCCGAAATCACGCCGACATGGGTGGCATCTGATGCGGTGCTGGATGTCGTGCCGTCGTAATCGCTTTCGATGACGCGCTCGAAGACCTTGTTGCTCTCCGAGCCCATCGAGGAGCCGAACGCGACGGCGGTACGAACGCGGATGTGGACGGGCGGAGTAAGCAGGGGCGAGGGCAGGCTGGGCAGAGCCTGGCTGCCGCAGGATTTGTTGTATTTGCTGGGGTAGCTCGCGGTACAGCGTGCGCTGCTGCCCATGTCGTCCAGATTGAGATTCAGCGCTTCCGCCGCCACATAGTCGGATGCAGCCTGGGCTTGCTGAAAGCCGTTGATGCGGGCTTCGGCATTGCGCGCCATACGGATGCCGGTACTGCTCGATTGGATGGCGGCGACGCCCAGCACCGTAAGCACGATAGTGAACAGCATGCCGATGACTAAAGCTGCACCCCTTTGCGATCCCAGCTTTGCCAGAGACATTGCCGCCCCTCCTTACAAATCCGGTCAGTGATATTGCTGGTTGCGCAATTGCACCGTGGTTGTGAACACCTTGCGCCTGAAATGGTCGTTGTATGCACGGGTCACTGCAGCGTCGCCCGTGCCGAACGTATAGGTCTTGTTGTCAGTGTAGCTCGAATCGGCTTCCGCGCTACGGACCAGGACATGAATGCGGGCGCTGATGGCGCAGTCGAGCTCGTTGGGGTTGGCGGCAAGGATGTCGGAGAGCTCTGAAGGTGACGGGTAGATGTCCGGAACACCGTCTATTTCGCTTAGTCCGCAAGTAAGGTTAGACCTATCGTTGTCGTCGATGCCGAATTCGATATGGAAGTATTCGATGCCTTCTGCCAGATCGCCAGACTCGTCTTCGATTTTCGGTACCTTCTCTCCATCGCTAGTCTGTCTCGTCAGTGTTTTCCGCGTGAGGCGGGGGATGCAGCGTCCCTCGTTCGGTTTGGCCGCGCAGCTTGTAGCGCTGAGTTCGGTATGGACGTAATAGATATGCACCAAATATCTCCAGTAGGGTGCAGCGGTAGCGGACACGGGACAGTCCGGTAGGTCGGCCCCTTTAACGAGCTTGCCGGTGGCGCCGGTAGTCTGAAGATAGACAAGACCGGTGAGGTCGTCGCCCGCGGCGCGACAATAGAGTGGATTGCCTTCGACATGCTGAAGCGATAGTACGTGGGTGCCTGCCTTGACGTAGTCGGCCGCTACGAAACAGTTCAAGTCCGAGAGCCCCGCGGGTGCTTCGCTGGCCGATGGCGCAACTAGATACTGGAGCGTGGGATGCGATGTGGTTTGCGTCGTCGATGGCACCGCCCAATTGGTTCCGCAATCGCTCTGGACAGAAATCGTGGCTGAGGGACGGCAGTTGGCCAGATTGCTGCAATCGGCTGAGCCCCAGAATCCGGCTGCCGCCACGTCGCTGGCCAGAAGATTGAGTGCATAGCGCCCGTTTTCCTGCATCTGGGCATACTGTTCGTTTTGCCGGTAATTGGTTTTGTGCTGCACGAATAGTGAGCCGATGGCGCCGACTACCATCAGTCCCAAGACCATGGCGATCATGAGTTCGATCGCGGAAAACCCGTTCTGGCGGCTTGCTTCGTTTGCGTTCATGTCAGACGCAGCCCCCCGCCGTGGTGCTTTCCTTGCAAATGTAGGTGCTAAGGCGAAATATCCGCCGGTATTCGTTGCCTTCGCCGTAATTGCCTTCGCCGCAAGTGTCGGTCGCGTTGTCGGAGCCTTCTTCGGGCAGCGAGGGGTCGCGGCCGCGCCAGACGATGGTGACGGTGTACTGTCCGGAGCCGCCGGCATTGCTGCTGGTGACACAAAGGGTCGGGTTTGCCAATCCGCCCACCTGGGTTTGGTTTTCCCCCGAGCCGGTGGTTTCGGCCGCGCCGGACAGGGTCAGCCAGGCGTCCCGGCGGTCGCAGCTTGCGCGGTTGGCCGAAGCCGAGCAATCGAGCGTCGTGCTGAATGTGCTGCTGCTGTCGATATCGGCGACATAACTGCCCAGGGCATTGGTGTTCAAGCGCATCCGTTCCAATAGGTCTTGCGCGGCGGCGGAGGCCAGGCTGCGCTGGGCGGATTCGAACGAGGCCTTGCGCGCGGTGATCTGCAACGCTGCAAGCCCGAGTAAGGCTACAGCGAAGACGAAAACGCTGATGAGGACTTCGATCAGGGTGAATCCGCCATGGCGTCGCCGAATCTGACGTCGGATCATGTCAGCGGCAGTCATCGTCGGAAAGATTGGTGCGCTCACTACCCTTCTCCTGGATTTTGTCGCCATCGTCGTCGCGGGTGGTCCGTAGGCGCCCGGTCATGGCAAGCACCAAGCCCCGCGCTTTGGTGTAGCCGCGGCTGTCGCAGAAGATGAACGTGCCGTTGTTCACCCCGTTCAGGAATCCTTTGCCGTCGTATGACACTCGGTCGCTGCCCGTGTACTTGAGGTTCATAGCCATAGGAGACGATACCGACTCGTGCACCCTTAACACTGTCGCTCCGGCCAGGACGAGCCAGCCCTCCGTCCAGGTCTTGGCATCGTCGCAGCCGGTATCGCCGGTGTTGCGTTTGCAAACAGTAACGATGTCATTGCGCTTCACCGCTTCGCTGCGGGCATAGCTCAAATCGGCGACCAGCGCATTGATCTGGGCGGACATCCGGTTGTCCAGGATCAGGTCGCGGAAACCCGGGATGCCCACCGTGATCAGGATGGCGGCGATGGCGATCCCGATCATGAGTTCGATCAGCGTGAAGCCTGCGGTGTTGCGCATAGGGCGATCCTCGGTGCCATGACCGTAAACGTTCGCTATCGAAATCCTCATCTCCCCGGCCGAGGGCGCTAGGCAACCAGGTCGAGAAATCCGGTGACTTCTTCGCGGTCGTGGTAGAGCTGGCGGAACCTCAGGCGATGGGGTATCCCTTCCTGAAACAGCCGTTCCTCGATGAGGTTCCGGCAGCGCTTGACTTCCTCGTAGCGCTTGTTCATCGGTAATTTTAGATTGAATACAGCATAACGGAAGGCACCGTCAGCGGCCCAATCGGCGACCAGCCGGGCGATGCGCGAGGGTTGTTCCACCATGTCGCAGACCAGCCAGTCGACCCGCTTAGGCGGGCGGTAGCGGAAGCCGTCGGCGCGCTGGTGGGTGACCAAGCCGGATTCCATGAGGGCGGCGTCTATGTTGCCATTATCGACGGCGGTGGTGCGGATGTGGCGCCGCACCAACTGCCAGGTCCAGCCGCCGGGGGCAGCGCCCAGGTCGACCGCGGTCATGCCGGGTTGGGGCGTGATTTCGGGATGGTCTACGAATACCAGGAAGGCTTCCTCCAGCTTGAGAGTGGAGCGGCTGGGCGCTGACCGCGGGAATTTGAGGCGGGGGATACCGCAGGGCCAGGGCGCCGAGTCGTTCGGCAGGGTGTAGCCGACGTAAGCGGCGGCGGAGCTCAGAAAAAAGACATGGAGGCGTGGGGCCGAAACTCCGCCGCCGAGCAGTCCCGCTTTGGTCGCGGCGGCGGTGAAGGGCGGTTCGAACTTGCGGGTGAATTGCGCGAGCTCCTTGGCCTCGTTGGTGTCCGCCGTTTCCAGCCACAGCGCCGAATAGCGTCGCTGCAGACCGGCTGCCGCGGTGAGGAGCGGTTCGATGCGATCAGCGACCGGGAGCTCGGACAAGGGGCCGAGGGCGAAGATCCGCTGGCGGGCGAAGATCAGTTCGTCGAAACGCAGTTCGGGGGCGTGCGCGTCGAGAACGTCCGGCTCATGCGCGACGAAGACTACGTAGGCCGAGTTTTCCTTCGCTTTGATGTAGCCGGATATTCCCGCAATGCTGGTCTGCTCCTGGATTTCGGCGGCACATTCCTTTTCGAAGCCGCGGCGGCAGTAAAGGAGGATCGAGGTGGGTGATGTCAAGGCTTTACCTGCAGCCGGGGCTGGTTTAAGTTGAGGCGCGACCTCGCATTCTAACCGACATCCGCAGTTCCGACCGTGAGCTCCCCTCGTATTCTGGCCGACCGGGTCAGCAAGAAATTCTGTCGCTCCCTGAGCCATTCCTTGTGGTATTCGATGCGGGACGCGGGGCGCCGTGTCATCGGGCGCCGCCCGGCGGCAGATTTGCGCAGCGGCGAGTTCTGGGCGGTGCGGGACGTGTCTTTCGAAGTTGCGCCGGGCGAGTGTCTGGCTCTGATCGGCCCGAACGGCGCCGGCAAGAGCACGCTGCTGCGGATGCTCAACCGCGAGTACTGCCCGGATGCCGGAAGGATCGCCATGAGCGGCGCGGTGAAGCCGCTGATCCGTTTGGGCAGCGGTTTGCAGCCGATGTACACGGGGCGGGAAAACATCTATTTGAAATGCGCGGAACTGGGGTTGTCCAAGCGCGACACCGACGCCAAGCTGGATGAGATCGTCGCCTTCGCCGAACTGGAAGCGGCGCTGGAGCGGCCGGTCAAGCAATATTCCGATGGCATGTACGCCAGGCTAGAGTTCGCCGTCGCCACCTGCATGCCGGTAGATGTCCTGCTCATCGACGAGGTGCTGGCAGTGGGCGACGTTTCGTTCCAGCTGCGCTGTCTGGATCGGCTCAATGCGCTGAAGCGCGGCGGCAGTGCGCTGGTATTCGTTTCGCATTCGGAAATGAATGTGCTTCAGGTGGCCGACCGCTGCCTGTTGCTGTTCGATGGTCGGACCTTGGCCCAAGGTAAGCCGGAGGCGGTGTTCGGCAAGTATTACGCGGCGGTGGGCTACTTCAATCGGAATTTGAAGGCGTTGGGCGCGTTGCCGGTCCAGCCCGAAAACTGTTCGGCCGGGCTGGATTTCGCGGTTCGGCGGGCCGAGCCCCGCAAGGCCGTGCCGGGCCAGCCGCTTGCGCTAGCGCTGGAATACCGCGCCGAGCGGGATTTCGGCGCCGCCGAACTGCAACTGGAATTTTGGAATACGGCAGGCTTGTTGACCGCGACGAGCCAGACGGGGCAGCTACGCCTTACCTGTGGTCAGGGCTGCATCGCCGTGGATCTGCCGTTTCTGGGGCTGGAGGCCGGTATCTATAGCATTGCCGTATCCGCCACGGAGGGCGGCCGCCTTCTAGCTTACCGGGGCGAGGCGGAGCGACTCCTGGTCGAGCAGCTGGCTTGCGGGCGCGCCGGCGGCTTCGGCATTCTGGAAGCGCGATTTCGCCCCCCAACGATTTCTAGCGGAGACCATTGAAATGACGCAGGAGCATTGCGAAATTCCCCGGCATCTCGTGAACCAGATACTGCATCTAGCACAGACGGCGCCTGGCGCCGAGGTCTGCGGTCTGATCGGTGCCGTAAGCGGGCAGCCGCTGCGGTGTTACCCGGTGCGCAACGCGGCAGACCGGCCGGAATGCCGCTTTCTCCTCGACCCCAAAGAACAGATCGATGCCATGAGAGCGATGCGGGAACGCGGCGAGGAGCTGTTCGCGATCTTCCATTCTCATCCCACGGCTGCGGCGATACCCTCCCCGGTCGATCTCGAGTTCGCCGCCTATCCCGAGGCTTTACATCTGATCGTTTCGCTGAATACCAAGGGCGTGCTGGAAATGCGCGGCTTTCGCATCGGTGCGGAGCGGGCGGTCGCCGAGGTCCAGTTGCTGCTGGCGTCGGAATGATCCGTTAACCGGCTGTTTCGTGGTTTTCCCGGTAGATCCAGCCGCGCCGCCGCATCCATTTCTCCAGTTCCACCGCCCAGAACACTATGCTGGAGAGTCCCAAGCAGACGCCCAGTTCCCCGGCGCTCAGCGCTTCCGTCTTGAATATCGGCTGCAGGACCGGCACATACAGCACCGCCATCTGTAGGGCGATCGTGAGCAGCACCGCTGCGAATAGCGGCTTGTTCGAGAACAGGCCCTGGCGGAACAGCGATTCCTGCTCCGAACGCACGGCCAGCACATTGCTCATCTGCGACAGCGTGAGCACGGTGAATACCACGCTTTGCCAGTGTGCCGAACCGGAATGGTAGGCCCAAGCCTGGGACAGCAGGGTGATGCCGCCCATAAGCAGGCCGATCCACAGGATGTGCTGCCACATGCCGTGGGCGAATAGGCTTTCCCGCGGCGGGCGGGGCGGCCGCTGCATGAGGCCTTTTTCCTCCGGCTCCAGCGCGAGCGCCAGGCCAGGCAAGCCATCCGTAACCAGATTGATCCACAAAATATGGATCGGCAGCAGCGGCGTGGGCAGCATCAGGAACGGTGCCAGGAACAGCGTCCAGACCTCCGCCGAGTTGCTGGTCATGGCGTATTTCACGAACTTGCGGATGTTGTCGAAGATGTGCCGGCCTTCCCGCACCGCGCCGACGATGGAGGCGAAGTTGTCGTCCAGTAGTACCATATGGGAGGCTTCGCGGGCCACGTCGGTGCCGATCTTGCCCATGGCCACGCCGATGTTGGCGCATTTAAGCGCGGGGGCGTCGTTGACACCGTCGCCGGTCATCGCGACGAATTCGCCCTTATCTTGTAGCGCCCGAACGATCTTGATCTTCTGCTCCGGGGCGACGCGGGCGTAGACTCTGATGTCCTCCACACGTCGCTCGAACTCCTCCAGGCTCATCCTCGCCAGCTCCTCGCCGGTCAGCACCTCGTCGCCGTCTTCGGCAATGCCGAGGCGGCGGGCGATAGTCCGTGCGGTGGCGGGATGGTCGCCGGTAATCATCACCGGCTTGATGCCGGCGGTTTTGCACAGCGCCACTGCTTCCGCTGCCTCCGGCCGAGACGGGTCCATGAGCCCGACTAAACCGAGGAAGCACAATCCGGTTTCGACGGCATCGGAGCAATGGACATCGGCTGGTGCTTCCGGCCATTCCCGATAAGCCAAGGCCAGGACGCGCAGGCCGTCGGCTGCCATCCGCTCGGCGATGTCGTGCAGGACTTTCGGCTGGATCGGACGGGAACCTTCGACGGTCCATTGGTCGGTGCAGCGGGGCAGCAGTTTTTCCGGAGCGCCCTTGGTATAGGAGATCAAGGCATCGTTTTCGCGGTGCAGCGTGGTCATCAGCTTGCGCTCGGAATCGAACGGAATTTCCGCGGCCCGGGGATGCGTGATGGCGAGATGGATGCCTTGATAGCCGGCCGCGGCGGCGGCTTCGTACAGGGCGGTTTCGGTCGGGTCGCCGAGCAGGCGTCCGTCCTTGTCGATCCGGACGTCGTTGTTCAAAGCCATCGCGCGCAGCAGGATCGGCGGCAATTCACCGTCCGTATGCCCATCCACATGGAATGCTTCGGCCTGCATCCGGTTTTGGGTGAGGGTGCCGGTCTTGTCGGAGCAGATATAGGTCACTGAGCCGAGGGTTTCGACCGCGGGCAGACGGCGGATCAGCACATGCTGCCGGATCATCTTGCGCGCGCCCAGCGCTAGGGAGACCGTTGCGACCGCCGGCAGGGCTTCCGGAATGGCGGCAACCGCCAGGCTGACTGCGGTCAGGAACATCAGCAGCGGCTGCTCGCCGCGCAGCAGACCGACTACGAAGATGATGGCGCAGATCGCCAGCACCAGCAGCGCCAGCCGCTTGCCGAGCTGAGCCAGGCGGTTCTGCAGCGGGGTGCGGCTTTCCTTCTCGTCGCGCAAGAGTTGAGCGATCTTGCCGAGTTCGGTTTCCATACCGGTGGCGATCACACCGCCCAGGCCCCGGCCGTAGGTAACGATCGTGCCCTTGTAGGCCATGTTGCGGCGGTCTCCGAGCGCGGCGTCCGGGTCCCGTATCGCTTCGACGGATTTGCCTACCGGCTGGGACTCGCCGGTCAGCGCAGCCTCTTCCACCCGGAGCTGCGCAGTGTCCAGCAGACGGATGTCGGCGGGCACGATGTTGCCGGCCTCCATCAGCACCAAGTCGCCGGGAACCAGTTCGTGGGCCGGCAGCTCGTGGTGCTGTCCGTCCCGGAGGACTCGTGCGGTGGGAGCTGCCATGCTCTTCAGCGCGGCGATGGCGCGTTCGGCCCGGTATTCTTGGACGAAGCCGATGACCGCGTTCAGGACGACGATCACCACGATGGTCAAGGTATCGGCCAGCTCGCCGACCAGGCCCGAGACGATGCCGGCCAGGATGAGCACCACGATCATGAAGTCGGCGAACTGTCCCAGGAGCATGGACAGCGGGCCACGCGGACGCTGTTCGGCGATGAGGTTCGGACCCTGCTCGGCGAGGCGCTGTTCGGCTTCCTGCTGCGACAGCCCTGCTTGCGGATCGACCTTGAGCCAGGCGGCGGTCTGCCACGGTTCCAGCAAATGCCAGTGGGTCGGCGGAGTAGCCTTCCGATTCGCGGGCGCTTTGCGTTTCATGGTGAACATCCTTGGCGGTTCACCCCCGGATATTGGGGCGGTATCCGCCTAGGGTAGCCGGCTTGGCGTTTTGGCGAAAGCCGGCAGGGGGAGGCAGCAGGTGGATGGGCCTCGATCTTTGGCCCACCCACTTGGGCTCAAAAGCTTATTGCAGCTTCTGCTTGAGCAACTCGTTGAGCTGGGCCGGGTTGGCCTTGCCCTGGGTCGCTTTCATGGCCTGGCCGACGAAGAAGCCGAACAGCTTGTCCTTGCCGGAACGGTACTGGGCGAGCTGCTCGGGGTTGGCGGCGATGATCTCGTCGATGATCGCTTCGATCGCGCCGGTGTCGGTGATCTGCTTGAGATCCTGTTTCTCGATGATGGTATCGGCATCATCGTTGGATTCCCACATACTCGCAAAAACTGGCTTCGCAGTATTTCCCGATATGGTTTTGTCCGAAATGCGCAGGATCAGACCTGCTAGTCGGTCGGGTTTGACCGGGCTTTGCTCGATTTCCAGGCCAGCTTTATTCAGCGCAGCGGCTAATTCACCCATCACCCAATTTGCGCAGAGTTTGGGGTCACATCCGGAGTCTTTCACAACGCTCTCGAAATAGTCAGCTACTTCGCGGGTCGCGGTCAACACCTCGGCATCGTAATCGCTCAGGCCGTACTGGTCCTTGAAGCGGTCGCGCTTGGCGTCCGGCAGCTCCGGCAGCGTGGCTTTGACCTCCTCGATGAAGCCGTTGCTGATTTCCAGCGGCAGCAGGTCCGGATCGGGGAAGTAGCGGTAGTCGTTAGCCTCTTCCTTGCTGCGCATGGAGCGGGTCTCGTCCTTGACCGAGTCGTACAGGCGGGTTTCCTGGATCACCTGGCCGCCGCTCTCCAGAATTTCGATCTGGCGCTCGATTTCGTAGTTGATCGCCTTTTCCACGAAACGGAAGGAGTTGAGATTCTTGATCTCGGCGCGGGTGCCGAATTTCTCCTGGCCCTTGGGCCGGATCGAGACGTTGGCGTCGCAGCGGAACGAGCCTTCCTGCATGTTGCCGTCGCAGATCTCGAGATAGCGCACCAGGGCGTGCAGCTTCTTCATGTAGGCCACGGCTTCCTTGGCCGAGCGCAGGTCCGGCTCGGACACGATCTCCAATAGCGGGGTGCCGGCCCGGTTCAGGTCGATGCCGCTGTAGCCGTGGAAGTCCTCGTGCAGCGACTTGCCGGCGTCTTCCTCCAGATGGGCGCGGGTGACGCCGATGGTCAGCTCTTTCCCGTCGACATTGATGCCGAGCTGGCCGCGCGCGACCACGGGCAGATCATACTGGCTGATCTGGTAGCCCTTGGGCAGGTCGGGGTAGAAATAGTTCTTGCGGGCGAACACCGAGACCGGCGAGATTTCGGCGCCGATGGCCAGGCCGAACTTGACTGCCATGCGCACGGCTTCGCGGTTGAGCACCGGCAGCACGCCTGGCAGGCCGAGATCGACGGCGCAGGCCTGGGTGTTGGGTTCGGCACCGTAGGCGGTGGGGGCGCCGGAGAATATCTTTGATCGGGTAGCGAGCTGGGCGTGAATTTCCAGCCCGATGACGGTTTCCCATTCCATGTTCGGTTACACCTGAGCTTTTGGGTTAATCGGCGATGCCGGCCGGGGCGCGGGTATGCCAGTCGGTGGCCTGCTGATAGCGGTGGGCGACGTTCAGCAGTCGATCCTCGCTGAAATAGCTGCCGATGATCTGCATGCCGACGGGCAGGCCGTTGGAGAAGCCCACCGGGACCGACATGCCGGGCAGGCCGGCCAGGTTCACGGCGATGGTATAGATGTCCGACAAATACATAGCGATCGGGTCCGCGCTTTTGGCGCCGAACTCGAAGGCGACCGAAGGCGCGGTCGGGCCCATGATGACGTCTACCTCCTCGAAGGCGCGGCGGAAGTCCTCGCTGATGAGACGGCGGATTTTCTGCGCCTTGAGGTAATAGGCGTCGTAATAGCCGGCCGACAGCGCGTAAGTGCCGATCAGGATGCGGCGCTTGACCTCGGCGCCGAAACCTTCGCCCCGCGAGCGGGTGTAGAGATCGGCTAAGTCTGCGGGGTTCTCGCAGCGGTGGCCGAAGCGGACGCCGTCGAAGCGGGCTAGGTTGGACGAGCATTCTGCCGGGGCGACCACGTAATAAGCCGGGGCCGACAGATGCATGTTCGGCAGGGAGATTTCCTTGACGGTGGCGCCCAGCCTCTTGTACTCGTCCACGGCATCCTGGATCAGGCTAGCGATGGCAGGATCGAGGCCTTCGCCGAAAAATTCCGTGGGCAGGCCGATGCGCAAGCCTTCTAGGCTGTTGCCCAAGGCGGCGCGATAGTCCGGTACCGGACGGTCGACACAGGTCGAATCGCGCTCGTCGAAGCCGGCCATGGCCTGCAGCATGATGGCGCAGTCCTCGGCGGTGCGGGCCATTGGGCCGGCCTGGTCCAGGCTGGAAGCGAAGGCGATCATACCCCAGCGCGACACCCGGCCGTAGGTCGGCTTGATGCCGGTGATGCCGCAGAAAGCCGCCGGCTGACGGATCGAGCCGCCGGTATCGGTACCGGTTGCGCCCGGGGTCAGCCGAGCGGCGATGGAGGCAGCCGAACCGCCGGAAGAGCCGCCGGGGACGGTGGACGTGTTCCAGGGATTCTTCACTGGGCCATAGAAGCTGGTCTCGTTGGACGAACCCATGGCGAATTCGTCCATGTTCAGCTTGCCCAGCATGACCGCACCGGCGGCGTTGAAGCGCTCGACTACGCTGGCGTCATAGGGCGAGATGAAGTTGTCCAGCATCCGGGAGCCGCAACTGGTGCGTACGCCTTTCGTGCAGAAGATGTCTTTTTGCGCGATCGGGACGCCTGTCAATGCACTGGCCGCGCCACGGGCGATGCGCTCGTCCGCGGCTTGCGCCTGGGCGAGGGCGGTTTCTTCGGTGACCGTGACGAAGCAGTTGAGGCGGGTATCGAGACGCGTGATGCGCTCCAGGCAGGCTCGCGTCAGTTCGAGGCTGCTGAATTCTTTCCGTTCGAGACCTGTGGCCAATTCGGCGATGGTCTTGTGGTGCATGCGGTAGGGCTCCGGAGTGTGCGGGTCGTGAATCGGATGGAACGAGCCGGGCAGCCGGCTTATTCGATCACCTTGGGGACCAGGTATAGGCCGGCCTCGACCAAAGGGGCGTGGGCCTGAAACAAGCTGCGCTGATCGGCTTCGGTTGCGGTATCGGGCCGTAGACGCTGCGCTTCATCGAGCGGATGCGCCATGGGGGGGACTTGGCTGGTGTCTACGCTGCCAAGCTGTTCGACGAAACCGAGAATCTGCGACAAATCGCGGGCATAGGCTTCGGCTTTATCGCCATCGATGGCGAGGCGCGCCAACCAGGCAATTTTGTTGACTTCTGCTGCGCTGAGCGACATGAAAAGAATCCTGCTGATGGGCTGTACCCGAACTATGATACCGCATGTCTTGCTGCCTCCCCCACCCCATTGCTAGAGTATGGTTTTTTATCAGGCCGGTTCCCGATGCTCCCGATCACTAAGCGTCTGCGCGGTTTTTTTTCCAACGATCTGTCAATCGATCTGGGTACGGCCAACACACTGATTTACATCAGGGGCCAGGGTATCGTATTGAACGAACCTTCGGTGGTGGCGATACGCGAGAGCAAGACTCGCGGCTCCAAATCCATCGCCGCCGTCGGTACGGCGGCTAAATCCATGCTCGGCCGCACGCCGAACAATGTAACCGCTATCCGTCCGATGAAAGACGGCGTCATTGCCGACTTCACCCTGACGGAGAAAATGCTCCAGTATTTCATCCACAAGATTCATCCCAACCGGCTGCTGCGGCCTAGTCCCAGGGTGCTCATCTGTGTGCCTTGCGGCTCCACCCAGGTCGAACGCAAGGCGATCAAGGACTCCGCCGAGGGGGCCGGGGCGCGGGAGGTGTATCTGATCGAGGAGCCGATCGCCGCTGCGGTCGGGGCGGGGCTGCCAGTGAGCGAGGCCCGCGGTTCCATGGTGATCGACATCGGCGGCGGCACCTCGGAAGTAGCGATCATTTCCCTCAACGGCGTGGTGTACTCGGCGTCGGTGCGCATCGGCGGCGACCGGCTGGACGAGGCGATCATGAACTACGTCCGGCGCAATTTCGGAACCTTGATCGGCGAGGCGACCGCCGAGCGCATCAAGCACGAAATCGGTTCGGCTTATCCCGGCAGCGAGGTCAAGGAGATATCGGTCATGGGCCGGAATCTGGCCGAGGGGATTCCTCGCAGCTTTACCTTGAACAGCAATGAGATCCTCGAAGCCCTGCAGGAACCTCTGGCCGGCGTGGTCGAAGCGGTCAAGCAGGCCCTGGAGCAGACCCCGCCGGAACTGGGGGCCGATGTGGCGGAGCGCGGCATCGTGCTGACCGGCGGCGGCGCGCTGCTGAAGGATCTCGACCGTCTCATCTCGGAGGAAACCGGCCTGCCGGTGGTGATAGCCGAAGATCCGCTGACTTGCGTTGCGCGCGGCGGCGGCCGGGTGCTGGAACTGCTGGACCAGAAAGGCGGTACGCCGTTCTTCCTCGACTAGGTTCGTTCCCCATCAGCGTTGTACCGGGAGGGGTGCGCCATCAAACTCGCTTTCACCAAAAAGCCGGCCCAGAACTTCCGCTTGCTGGTTTTTGCCATCGTTTCCTTGGCGCTGCTGGCTGCAGAGCGCCGCGGCGCGGTCAGCTCGCTCCACAGCAGCCTGGACGCCGCCGTTTATCCCTTGCAGCAGCTCGTCAGCGCGCCTGTGCGCTTGGCTGAGTGGCTGCAGGAGAACGTGTCCGGATATAGCCGCATTCTGGAGGAAAATCGGCGTCTCAAGGATGAGCACGCGCGCCTGGAGGCTCAGTTGCTGAAGTTTACGGCGCTGGAGCAGGAAAACATCCGGTTGCGGGCGTTGCTGGGCGCGTCGACCAAGATCGGCGAGCACTTTCTCATTGCCGAGCTGTTGTCGGTCAACCTGGTGCCCTATGAACATCTGGTGCTAGCCAATAAGGGTTCCAATATCGGCGTGCACGTCGGACAACCGGTATTCGATTCCCGCGGCGTGGTTGGACAGGTGCTGCGCGTTTCGCCTTTCAGCGCCGAAGTGATGCTGATCACCGATCCTAACCATGCGATCCCGGTCCAGGTCGAGCGCAACGGATTGCGAACGATCGCCGTCGGTTCCGGCCAAGCCGACCGGCTGATCCTGCCTTATCTGAGCGCCAGCGCAGATATCAAGGAGGGCGACCGGCTGCTCACTTCCGGGATGGGCGGCGTGTTTCCGGCCGGTTATCCGGTGGCGACGGTAGTGGATATTTCCAGCGCCGGTAGTTCGCTGGCCAAGGTATCCGCCGCTCCGATTGCTCCGCTGGAACGGATTCACGAGGTACTGCTGGTGTGGACCCATGCCGACACCCAGGCGGCGTCGGAGAGCCGGGAGCCGGCGGCGAAAGGCGCAGAAACGACGCCCCATCAACATGCGGTCCACTAACAGGTCCTCGCCTCGCATCCTGATTTTCGCGAGTTTGGCCGCCGCGATGGGGATGAGGGTGCTGCCGCTGCCTGGCGAGTGGGCGCCGTGGAATCCGGACTGGATCCTGCTGGTGCTGGTCTATTGGGCGGCCACGGCGCCCGACCGGGTGGGGGTGGGCACGGCCTGGTTCAGCGGTCTCCTGGCGGATGCTTTGACTGGTCGCCTGCTCGGCCAGCAAGCCTTGGCTTACAGCGTGGTCGTCTATGTCGACTTGCGGTTGCGGCGGCGCTTTCAGCACTATTCGGTGTTCCAGCAGGCGCTCATCGTTACCTTGCTGCTCTGCATGGGGCTGTTGCTCACTCTGTGGACCCGGCACATCCGCGGCGCTGGCAGCGGCATGGAAGGATACTGGTTCGCTGCGCTCTCCGGTGGTCTGGTTTGGCCTCTCGCTTGCGTGGCGTTGGATGAACTACGGCGCCGTTTCGGCGCGCTATAGCCGGTCACTGCCTGCGGTCGACCCAATCCGATGAGCGTCCGCGCAATTCGAAAACTCCAGGGCGACAACCGGGTGTTCCGGGCCAGGATCGCCTTCAGTGCGGCACTGATGCTAATGGCGGCGGGCGGGCTGGTAGTGCGTCTGGTTTATCTGCAGATCGTCGGCCACGAGCATTATGCGACGCTGTCGCAGGACAACCGCGTCAAGATTTCTCCGCTGCCGCCTACCCGCGGCATCGTCTACGACCGGAACGGCGAAGTGCTGGCGGATAATCTGCCTTCCTACAGCCTGGAGCTAGTACCGGAACGTATAGAAAACCTGGATGGCACCCTCGCCGAACTCCAAGAGTTGCTGGGGTTGAGCGACGAGGACATCCGGAGGTTCCGCAAGCTCAAGGCCCAGCACAAAACATTCGAAAGCATCCCGCTCAAGATGCGGCTGGACGAAGAGCAGATCGCGCGTTTTGCGGTCAAGCAGCCGTTTTTTCCGGGCGTGCAGATCAACGTGCGGATGATCCGGACTTACCCGTATGGCGAGTTGACGGCGCATGCTGTAGGTTATGTCAGCCGTATCAGCGAAACCGATCTCAAGACGCTCGATCCCGCCGTTTACAGCGGCACCTATCACGTCGGAAAGAGTGGGATCGAAAAGACCTATGAGAACCTGCTGCACGGTAAGACCGGCCACCAGGAGCTGGAGACCAACGTGCAGGGGCGTTCGATCGGCGTTCTGAACACCGTGCCGCCGGTAGCTGGTGCGGACTTGCGTCTGTCTTTGGATATTGCTCTGCAGCGTGCGGCCAACGATGCGCTCGGTGAGTATAACGGCGCTGTGGTAGCGATTGAGCCGGCGACTGGCCGGGTGCTGGCCTTCGTCAGTAAGCCCAGCTTCGATCCCAATCCCTTCGTCTATGGCATTCCCAAACAGGATTATGACCGTTTGCAGGGAGCTTCCGACCGTCCGCTCTATAATCGCGCCCTGCGCGGGGTGTATCCGCCGGGTTCGACGGTGAAGCCGTTCGAGGGGCTGGCGGGGCTCGAGGTCGGGGATCTGACCGCCGACCGTAGGGTCTCCTGCCCCGGCTATTTCCAATTGCCCAATTCGTCCCACCAATACCGCGACTGGCGCAAGGGCGGCCACGGTGCGGTCGATCTGAAGTCGGCGATCACGCAATCCTGCGATGTGTATTTCTACAAGTTGGCACTGAGCTTGGGGATCGACAAGCTGAGCGAATTTATGGGGCGGTTCGGTTTCGGCAAGCGTACCGGCATCGATATTCCGGGCGAGCTGCCGGGGGTTTACCCTTCCAAGGAGTGGAAGAAGAAGCGCAGCAAACATCCCTGGTTTCAGGGCGAAACTGTCATCACGGGTATCGGCCAGGGCTATGTAGGTACGACACCGGTGCAATTGGCGCGGGCAACCGCCATCTTGGCCAACCGGGGGCGCATGGTAACGCCGCGTTTGCTGGATGCCACCCAGGGTGGAACCGACGCGGCGGAGAGCGAAAGCCGACAGCCCGCCGGCGAGAGTCTAGCAATCTCGCAGGAGCACTGGGATACGGTGATCGAGGCGATGGTCGATGTCGTACACAGCGCCCGAGGTACGGCTAAGGGCATCGCTCCCGGTCTGGATTACCACGTCGCTGGCAAGACCGGAACGGCCCAGGTCTTCACGGTGGCCCAGGGGCAGAAATACCGGGAGTCCGAAGTAAGCAAGGAGATGCGCGACCATGCGCTGTTCATTGCCTTCGCACCAGCAGAACAGCCGCGCATTGCGGTCGCGGTTATAGCCGAGCACGGCGGACACGGCGGATCGGTTGCGGCTCCGGTGGCCCGTGCGGTCATGGAGCGCTATCTGAGCGGGGGTACGCCGTGAGATTCGACTCCAGGCTGGCCGGGTTCAATGCCGAGCAAACCCGCTTCGACCGTATCATGAGGCGGATCCATGTCGATATCCCGCTGTTCGCCGGACTCATGACTCTGTCCGGAGTGGCCATGGTGGTCCTGTATTCCGCCTCCGGCCAGAGCTTCGACGTGCTGCTGCGCCAGGGAGTCCGTCTGCTGCTGGCGATGTCGGTTATGCTTGGAATCGCCCAGATCCATCCCCGCCATTTCCGGTTCTACAGTCCGCTGCTTTACGGTGCCGGCGTGCTGCTGCTCGCCGCCGTGCTGGTTATGGGCGAGATCGGCAAGGGTGCGCAGCGCTGGCTGGATCTTGGCGTGTTGCGATTCCAGCCGTCGGAAATCCTCAAGCTGGCGGTGCCGATGACGGTAGCTTGGTTCTTGGCCGAGTGCCCCGTGCCTCCGGCGTTCCGGCACATTGCCGTCGCCGGCGCCGTCATCGCGGTGCCGGCGGGGTTAATCGCTAAGCAGCCGGATCTAGGGACCGCTATCCTGGTCGGCGCGGCGGGGGCGATCGTGGTATTCCTGGCGGGAATTCGCTGGCTCTATCTCGCGGTAGTGGCGGGAGTCGGAGCGGCGTTGCTGCCGGTGGTCTGGCATTTCTTGCATGGTTACCAGCGCGACCGCGTACTGATGTTCTTGAACCCCGAGGCGGATGCCCTGGGGCGCGGATATCACATCATTCAGTCCAAGATCGCCATCGGCTCCGGCGGGTTCTATGGCAAGGGCTGGCTGCAGGGCTCGCAGGTACAACTGGAGTTCCTGCCCGAGAAGTCGACCGATTTCATCTTCGCGGTAGTGGCCGAGGAGTTCGGATTGATCGGCTGCCTAGGACTCTTGGGGATTTACCTCTTCATCATCAGCCGTTGCGTCTACATCTCGCTCCAGGCGCAGGACACCTATACGCGTCTGCTGAGCGGTGCGCTGACTCTTACGTTCTTCGTCTACGTGTTCGTCAATACCGGCATGGTGATCGGTATTCTGCCGGTGGTAGGCGTGCCCTTGCCGCTGGTGAGCTACGGCGGCACCTCGATGGTGACGCTGCTCGCGGGCTTCGGCATCCTCATGTCCATACAGACCCATCGCAAATTGGTTCCGGGTTGATCGCATGAAACGTTGGCTGGCCTTTTTCCTGTTGTCCGCCATGGCTGCCGAAGCTGCGGCTCCGGGTATCGCTCAGCGCCCAGAAGTGGCTGTCTTTATTGGCGATATGAGCATCCGGCATCGCTTCGACGCGGCCGCGCTGGAACAGCTGTTCGGTGGAGTGGAAATCCAGGACGGCATACTGGCCGCGATGTCGCGTCCGACCGAGGCCAAGCCCTGGTACGAATACCGCAAGCTGTTTGTAACCGAAGCTCGAATCCTGGGAGGCGTCGATTTCTGGCGCAAGAACGCCGGCGCCCTTAGCAAGGCGCAGCAGCGTTACGGCGTGCCAGCCGAAATGATCGTGGCGATTCTCGGGGTGGAGACCCAGTACGGCCGCAATACCGGCGGTTTCCGCGTGATCGACGCGCTGTCCACGCTGGCCTTCGCCTATCCTCGGCGGGCGGATTTTTTCCGCGCCGAACTGGAGCAGTACCTACTCCTATGCCGGGAGGAGGGTTTCGACGCGGCCGCGCTCAAGGGCTCATATGCCGGAGCGATGGGTTGGCCGCAGTTTATGCCCAGCAGCTTCCGCAGCTATGCCGCCGATCTGGACGGCGACGGCAGACGCGACATCTGGTCGAACCCGGCCGATGCCATCGCCAGCATAGGCAACTACTTCGCACGATTCGGCTGGCGTGCCGGCGAAGAAACCGTGCTCCGGGCCAGCGCGCGCGAAGGGGATTACAGCGCTTATCTCGGCAAGGACATCAAGCCCCGGCATGCATTCAGTGAACTGCGCCGCGCCGGGATCGAGCCCGAGCACCCCTTGCCGGATGCCACGCAGGTCAAGCTGTTGCGGTTCGATCTAGAGGGCGGCCCTGAGTACTGGCTGGGGCTGGAGAATTTTTTCGTCATTTCTCGTTACAACCACAGTCCTCTCTACTCAATGGCCGTGTACCAGCTGAGCCGCGCCATCGCCGCTCGCAAAGGCGGGTAAGCGCAGGTCGCCATAGGCCGGCTGCATGTTAAACTACTGAGCCTGCAGACCAACCCTACGGCGGATGAACGTGAAAGCCCCCCTGATTCACGCCCGAGTACACTTCCTACTTTCATTCCTGTTGCTGGCAAGCTGGTGCCTGCCGCTCCGCGCGGAGCCGCCGCTGATCCCCGCGCCGCCCGATTTGTCGGCCAAGGCGTATCTACTGCAGGATTTCTACAGCGGCCGCGTCTTGGCGGAGCGCAACGCCGATGAGCGCCTGGAGCCCGCCAGCCTGACTAAGGTCATGACGGCCTATATCGTATTCCGCGAATTGGCCAAGGGGCATGTGAAGCTGGAAGACATGGTGACCGTCAGCGAAAAAGCCTGGCGCACGGAAGGGTCGCGCATGTTCGCCCAGGTCGGCGCGCAGATTTCGGTGGAGAATTTGCTCAAGGGCATGATCGTCCAGTCCGGCAATGACGCTAGCGTTGCCCTGGCCGAGCATGTCGCCGGGGACGAGTCGGTGTTCGCCCAGATGATGAATCAGAATGCCGAACGCCTGGGGATGACCAACACCCATTTCAAGAACAGCATGGGCTTGCCGGATCCGGACCATTACGCTACCGCCCGAGATCTGGCGACACTGACTCGGACGATGATCCAGGAATTCCCGGAGTACTATAAGTGGCACTCCATCAAGGAGTTCGTGTTCAACGACATCAAGCAAGTTAACCGCAACCGGCTACTGTGGCGCGATTCCACGGTCGACGGTGTCAAGACCGGCCATACCGACGGCGCCGGCTATTGCCTGATTACCTCGGCTTTGCGCGACGGCGACCGTTTGATCTCGGTGGTACTGGGCACCAAGAGCGACACCGAGCGTGCCAATGCCAATCAGGCCCTGCTCAACTACGGCTTCCGCTTCTTCGAAACCAAGCCGCTTCACAAAGCCGGCGAAGAATTGGCCAAGGCCAGAGTCTGGAAGGGCGAGCACACCGAGGTTCCCGTCGGCGTCAGCGAGGATTTTTATGCCAGCTTCCCGCGTGGGCAATTCCAGAATCTGAAGATGGTCACGGATATCAACAATACTGCCGAGGCGCCAATCAAGAAGGGCGATAAACTGGGCAGCCTCCAGGTGACGTTCAACAATGAAACCGTCGCCCAGCACGATCTGGTGGCCTTGCAGGATGACGCTGAAGGCGGCATTTTTCGACGGGCGCTGGACTACGTTCTGCTGCGGCTGAAGCAGCGGCAGTAAAGCCGGCCCACAGCGCGCGCACGGCTTCCATGGACGATCCGGTGGTTTATCTCAACGGCGAGTTTCTGCCGCTGAACCAAGCTCGCGTGTCCGTACTCGACCGGGGCTTCCTGTTTGGCGACGGCGTCTACGAGGTGATTCCCATCTATGGTGGCCGACCGCTGCGGCTGGACGAGCATCTGCGGCGATTGGAGGACAGCCTGCGCAGCATCCGCATGGACTCGCCCCTGAGCCGCGCCGAATGGGCGGCGCTCATCGGGCGGCTGATCGAGGGGCCAGGCGATCAATCGGTGTATCTGCAGGTGACGCGGGGTGCCGGTCCGAAGCGTGACCACGCGATCCCTAAGGAGACGAAACCCACGGTTTTCGCGATGTGTTCGCCAATACTGCCGGTTCCGGTGGTCGGCGTCAGCGCCATCACACTGGATGATATCCGCTGGCGCTGGTGCAACATCAAGGCCATCACCTTGCTGCCGAACGTGCTGTTGCGCCAGGAAGCGGTCGACCGAGGTTGCGCCGAGGCGATCCTGGTGCGTGAGGGTTACGTCACAGAGGGAACGGCGAGCAACGTGTTTGCCGTGATTGACGGCGTGATCGTGACGCCGCCCAAAGGCGGCGAGCTGTTGCCCGGCATTACTCGCGACCTTGTGCTGGAACTGGCCTGCGCCGCCGGCCTGCCGGCACAGGAGCGGAGGATTGCGCTGGAGCAATTTGCCAACGCGGAGGAAATCTGGATCACGAGTTCGACTCGGGAGGTGTTGCCGGTCGTGGAGCTGGACGGCCGTCCAGTCGGTCTCGGGGTGCCGGGGCGCGTCTGGGAGCGAGTCGCCGCGCTGTATCAGGATTTCAAACAACGGCTGCGGACGGAAGCTGCGGTATGAGTCTGGATGCGTTGCTGGAATTCCCGTGCGAGTTTCCGATCAAGGTTTTCGGGGCGGTGGAGGGCGATTTCGCCGCGGCGGTGGAGGCTGCAGTGCGCCAAGCGGCGCCCGAGTTGGAAAGCGTCAGTGTTGCCGTTCGCCCTAGTTCGGGCGGCAAATTTCTGGCGGTCACGGTGACGGTGCTGGCGGTCAGCCAGATCCAAATCGAAACGATCTACCGGCGCATCGGCACGCTGCCCGGCGTATTGATGGTTCTTTAACGGTACATCCGTCCGGCTGTGGTATAAGCCCCGGACGCTCCCCACACCTGCCGGCGCTCCCGCCGGCTCCATGATCACTGACGTACCCGTGTCCGGCCATGCCTGATTCCACCATCGAAACCAGTGACGAACGCCTGCGCCGGCTGGTGCGCGAGGTGCTGGACCTGCTGGAGAAGCAGAAACTGGAGGAAACCATACTTCAGCACCAGCCGATGACCAGGCACGAGCTCATCGAGAATCTGATGCACAAGCAGCATCAGGTCGCGCTCAAGCAGAAGCTGGATTCGCTGCATACCGCCGACGTCGCTTTCGTCCTGGAATCGTTGCCGCAGGCCGAGCGCCTGGCGATCTGGAGTCTGGTCGACCCTGAGCTGGATGGCGAGATTTTGCTCCATGTGTCGGACGCGGTGCGCGAATCGCTGATCTCCGACATGGACCGCGACGAGTTGCTGCACGCCACCGAGCAGCTCGATACCGACGAGATTGCAGATTTGGCCCCCGACCTCCCCGAGGAGGTCATGCAGGAGCTGCTGAATTCGCTGAACGATCAGACGCGCGCCCAGCTCGAATCGGTGCTGTCCTACGAAGAGGACACCGTCGCCGCCCTCATGGATTTCGGTATGGTGGCCATCCGCGAAGACATCACTCTAGGCGTCGTGCTGCGCTATCTGCGCCAGCGCGGCGATCTGCCCGAAAACACCGATAAGCTGTTCGTCGTCGACAAGCAGGGCGTGCTGCGGGGCGTGTTGTCGCTCAAGCGCCTTTTGCTGCGGAGTCCTGATGCTCGGGTCGCGGACGTCATGTCCAGGGAGGTCGTGATGTTCCATCTGGACGACGATGCTTCCGTAGCCGCGCGCGCCTTCGAGCGCTATGGCCTGCTTTCGGTGCCGGTGGTCGACGACCAGCAGCGCTTGCAGGGCCGAGTCAGCATCGATGCCATCGTCGACCATATTCGCCAGGAATCCAGCGAAGAGGCTTTGGCGCAGGCCGGTCTGATGCAGGAGGAGGACCTGTTCGCCGGTATTTGGAAGAGTATCCAGAACCGCTGGGTCTGGTTGGGCATCAACTTGCTGACCGCGTTCGCCAGTACCCGGGTGATTAGCCTGTTCGACGACACCATCGGCCGAGTGGTGGCGTTGGCCTCGCTCATGCCCATCGTCGCCGGCATCGGCGGCAATACCGGCACCCAGACCAGTACCCTGATCGTCCGCTCACTCGCTCTGGGCTTGGTCGATGCGACCAACGTGCGCCGCTTGGTGCTGAAGGAAATCGCCATCGGCTTGATCAACGGGGTGGTCTGGGGCAGCGTCATCGGGCTGCTGACCTATGCGTTGTATCGCGATCTTGCGCTGGCTTACGTGATGGCGGCAGCGATGACCTTGAATCTGCTGGTGGCTGCCGTGACCGGTCTGTTCATCCCGTTGATTCGCGCCAGGCTGGATTTGGATCCTGCGATCGGTACCAGCGTGCTGCTTACGGCTATCACCGATGGCATGGGTTTTCTTATCTTCCTCGGGCTGGCTACCCTGTTCCTGCTGCACTGACCGTATGAGTTTTCGCATCCGTAGGCTGGGGAGGTCCGAATACGAGCCGGTCTGGCGCGCCATGCAAGATTTTACCGCCGGGCGCGCGGAGGATACGCCCGACGAACTATGGCTGGTCGAACATGCGCCGGTCTACACGCTGGGCATGAATGGAGACCCTTCCCACATACTCGATGCCGGGGACGTGCCGGTGGTCCGGACGGACCGCGGCGGCCAGGTGACCTATCACGGCCCCGGCCAGCTCGTGCTGTATGTACTGGTAGATTTGCAGCGGCGCAAGCTCGGCGTGCGCCGCATGGTCAGTGCCCTGGAGCTTGCAGCCATTGAATTGTTGCGCCAGTACGGCCTGAAAGCGCATGCGCGCGCCGACGCGCCAGGGGTCTACGTGGACGGCGCCAAGATCGCCTCGCTAGGCTTGCGGGTGAGGCGCGGCTGCTGCTATCACGGTATCGCGCTGAACGTCCGCCCCGACCTGGGTGCTTTCGGCAGGATCAATCCCTGCGGTCATGCGGGCATGCCGGTGACGCGGCTGATCGATCTGGGAGTGGACGCTCAGGTGTTCGAACCGGCGGCGGCATTGCTGCGCGAATTGATGCTTCAGCTCGGCGACGAGGAGCTTATAGCTTGAAAACCTTCGACGACGATCAAGCGCCCTCGCGGCGGACCCCGGACTCCCACCAGCGCGGTGCGGAAAAACTCTCGCGCATTCCCGTCAAGGTCGAACCCGCCGCGGCGCTTTTGCGCAAACCCGACTGGATCAGGATCCGCGTCGGCACTGGCGAGGAGGTCCAGCGCGTGAAGCGGCTGCTGCGAGAGCGCGGGCTGCATAGCGTTTGCGAAGAGGCGGCCTGCCCCAATCTGGCGGAATGTTTCGGCCATGGCACCGCTACCTTTATGATCCTCGGCGATATCTGTACCCGCCGCTGCCCTTTCTGCGACGTGGCCCACGGCCGTCCGGCGCCGCCCGACCCGGCCGAACCGGAACACCTAGCGGAAACCATCGCCCTGCTGGGCTTGCGCTACGTGGTCATCACCTCGGTCGATCGGGACGATTTGCGCGACGGCGGCGCCGGCCATTTCGCCGCCTGCATTCAGGCTTTGCGCCTCCGCTGTCCTGCACTCTCCATCGAGATTCTGACCCCCGACTTCCGCGGCAGAATGGATATTGCCCTCGACCGGCTGGCTGCCGAGCCGCCCGATGTATTCAATCACAACATCGAAACCGTACCCCGCCTATATCGGCAGGCGCGGCCCGGCGCCGATTATGTCCAATCGCTGGAGCTCCTGGCGCGGTTCCGCGAGCGGGTGCCTGGGGTGCCGACCAAGTCAGGTCTGATGCTCGGTTTGGGCGAAACTCTGGACGAAGTCCGGGCGGTGCTGGTCGAGCTTCGCGGCCACGGCTGCGAGATGCTTACTCTGGGGCAATATCTGCAGCCCAGCCGGGATCACCTGCCCGTGATGCGCTACGTCCCGCCTGCCGAATTCGACGAACTCGCCGATTACGCGCGGGAGCTGGGCTTCGCCAGCGTCGCCAGCTCGCCTTTGGTGCGATCTTCTTATCACGCGGATCAGCAGGCGGCGGATGCCGCTGGGCGTTTAGGCTAGAGCTGAGCGATGTCGTGCTTCGCAGCCGAGCCGTGCCGAACCGCGTAAACTAGGGCTTCACGCGAAGAGGCTGGCTCTTCGATAACGATGACGCAGAATAACGAATAAGGAGAGACTGATGCCTGCTTATCCCCGAGCGGAACTGGAAGAAATGGTGGCGCGCTGGCTGGCCGCCAATCGCGATGCGGAACGGGCCGGCGACTGGATCCAGACGCTCGGCGCGATGTATACGGAGGATGCCGAATACGGCTGGAACATGGGGCCCGACCAGGAGTTTCTGGCTCGCGGACGGCGGCAGATCACGGACTGGGCTCTGGGGTTCCACATGGAGGGTTTCGAGCAATGGAGTTACCCCTACGAGCATGTCCTGATCGACGAGAAACAGGGCGAGGTGATCGGCTTCTGGCGCCAGGTGTCGCCTGCGACAAGGCCGGACGGCAGCCACTATGAGGTCGCCGGGATCGGCGGCTCTTGGTTCCTCTACGGCGGCAACTACCAATGGAGCTGGCAGCGCGATTTCTTCGACCTTGGCAACGTCAAGGCGCTGTTCATGGAATTGGCGGCCAACGGTCAGCTCGATGCGCCGGTGAAGCGCAAGATAGCCAAGCTGGCCAAAGGCCAGGCGATGCCCGGCGTGTATCCGCTGCACCCCGCGCCAGGCCTGGGCGGCAAGCTCAAAGGGCTTTACACCATGGCCCGCATCGCCATGTTCGGCGGCTAGCGTTCCTTAAGAAGCGCCGGAGCGCTACTGAGCAGGGTACCTTCCGGGCGGGCAGCTTTGTCACCAATCCGCCCGGAACCAGCCATTCTCCGGGGTGCCAAGAAGGTTGCGTGGCGCTGCTCGTCTACGAAAAGTCTGTTCGCTTCCCGCCGCCTGCCTAGGGCAAGATGCCGCACGGGGCGGGTTCGCCGCAAATCTTCCATTTGCTGCCATCATGGCTTATCCCGACTGTTATAATGGGATATTTGCTCATATTTGGAGAAAAGTCATGGCCTTGATGAAAGTCAGTTCCGGCAGGCAGGCGCCGGATGACATCCATGTGATCATCGAGATTCCGGCGTTCAGCGATCCGGTTAAATACGAGGTCGACAAGGACACCGGTGCATTGTTTGTCGACCGTTTCATGGGGACGGCGATGCAATATCCCTGCAACTATGGCTACGTACCGCATTCCTTGTCGGAAGACGGCGATCCGGTCGACGTGCTGGTGATTGCGCCCTGCCGCTTGCTGAGCGGCTCGGTAGTCCGTTGCCGGCCGATAGGCGTGCTCAAGATGGAAGACGAGGCGGGTGGCGATGCCAAGGTGCTGGCCGTGCCGGTCGACAAGCTTTCGTCCCTGTACTCCAAGGTCAAATCCTATCGCGACATTCCGGAGCCGCAGCTGGCCCAGATCGCCCATTTTTTCCAGCATTACAAGGATCTGGAGCAGGGCAAGTGGGTGAAGATCGATGGCTGGGGCGACATCGACGATGCGCGGCAGGAAATTTCCAGCAGCATCGAACGCTACAACCAGGCCAAGGACAAGCCGAATTTCTGATTCGGCTCACTGGGGAAGGAAATTCCAGTCCGTGCTTTGCGTTTCGCCGATCAGCGTTTCGGCGAAACGCAAAGCGCACTGCAGATTCGATTCGGCCGCCCGGCTCAAAGCCTCTCCCAGGCCGAACCGTTCGCCGCGAATGCTCAGCAAATAGCAGGGCGGCGGATCGCTGCGGTTGAGGCGCTGGTAGACTTCGAGCAAGGCTTGAGGGCTCATGGCATGGGTGGTGTAACTCTCGTCGCGATGGGGCGTCAGCCGCTCGAAGCAGTATGGCGGCGGGCAGCCGGCATGGGCATCCACGAACAGCACCCGGTCTCGCCCGTCGAGGTCGAGCGCGTGCTCGATCTGGAGCTGGAAATCCTGTAGGAATTCGATGTTCCCCATCTGCGAACTTGCCAGGCGTTCTTGCAGCGCGTCGAGGAACAGCGGCCCGAGCGCATCGTCACCTCGGCTCGGGTTGCCGTAGCCGAAAACCAGTAGTCCCGCCACGTCAGCGCGAGACCGTGCCGTCCGCTCGTTTTTGCAGGCGATCCAACAGCGCGCCGTCGGCGTCCATCAGCTCGATCGCCAAAGGCATCTTGCCCAGCGCGTGTGTGGCGCAGGATAGGCAGGGGTCGTAGGCGCGGATTGCAACCTCGATGTGGTTCAGCAGCCCTTCCGTGATCGTCTGGCCATCGAGGTATTCCGTGGCAACCTGGCGGATCGACTCGTTCATCGCCTGGTTGTTGTGGGTAGTGGACACGATCAGGTTGGCGCGGGTCACCAGATCGTTTTCATCGACCTGATAATGGTGGAACAGGGTGCCGCGCGGGGCTTCGATCACGCCGACGCCTTCTGGTCGGCGCTGGCCTCGGACGATGAGGTCGGTATCCAACAGTTCCGGGTCGTGCAGCAGTTCGCGGATGCTCTCGGCGCAGTGCAGGGTCTCGATCATCCGTGCCCAGTGGTAAGCCAGCGAACCGTGTACCGGTTCGCCCGCCCCGTGGGCCGTGAAATCCTGCCGGGCTTCCTCAGCCAGGGGCGTCGGGACGAAGTCGCAATTGTTGATGCGTGCCAGCGGCCCCACCCGGTACCAGCCGTTGTCCTTGCCCAGCGCCTCGATATACGGGAATTTCATGTAGGACCAGGAGCGTACCTCTTCGCGCAGGATGCCGGTGTAGCCCCGGTAATCGAGCTTGTCGAAGATCGTCTTCCCTAAGGCATCTTTGGCCCGCAGACCGCCGTGGTAGATTTCGAAAGCGCCGTCGTCGCGGATCATCCCCATGAAATTGGAGCGGATCAGGCCGAAGCTCTCGTGATGCTCGCGGTTGGCGAGGTAGACCTTGCGGATCAGGGCGAGTGCGTTGCGGCACCAGCCGAGGACAGCCTCGATGTCCTGGAGCAGAAAATCGCGCTCTGAAGCCGTCATGGCTTTGTTCATCCCGCCGGGAATGGCGGCGCTGCCATGGATGCGCTTACCGGAGATGACCCGGATCACTTCCTGGCCGTATTTGCGCATTCGGACGCCTTCCAGTCCCACCTCCGGGTAATCCTTTAGCACTTCGAAGATGTTGCGGCGGCCGGCGGGGCTGTCGAAGCCGAACAGGAGGTCGGGGGTGGCTAGATGGAAGAAATGCAGGGCGTGCGATTGGAGGAATTGGCCGAAATGCATTAGCCGCCGCAGTTTTTCGGCGGCCGGCGTCAGCCGGTCTACGCCGACGACCTGATCGATGGCCTTGGCGGCGGCCAGGTGATGGCTCACGGGGCAGATGCCGCACAGCCGTTGGACCAGGACCGGCAGCTCCCAGTAGGGGCGGCCTTGGATGAAGCGCTCGAAACCGCGGAATTCGACGATGTGGAGCCGGGCTTGGCGGATGTGGTTGTCCTCGTCCAGCAGCAGGGTCACCTTCCCATGTCCTTCGACGCGGGTCACCGGGTCGATGACGACGCGTTTCAGGTTCTCTGGATTTTCTGCGGTTTCAAGGCGTTCGTACATCGTTCGCACCCTCGCGCTTCAGGACAGTCGAGCCCGATGATACCACCGGCAAGCGTGAAGCAATCGAGGCTCAAATGACCTTGGAATAGGCCCGGCGCTCTTGATCCTGGCGCAGGTAGCGGTCGAACGCCATGGCGATGTTGCGGATCAGCAGGCGTCCTTTGGGAGTGACTGTGAGCCTGTCCTGCCCCAGCTCCAGCAGTTCGTCCGCCGCCATGGGCTCCAGATCGCCGAGTTCGCCGGCGAAGTAGCGGGCGAAATCTATGCCGTGTTGCTGCCCGAGCCGGGCGAAGTCCAGTTCGAATTGGCACATCAGGGCCTGGATGACGGCGCGGCGGAGCAGGTCGTCCGCGTCGCATTCCAGCCCGCGCATGATGGGCAGCACGCCCTGGTCGAGCCGGGCGTAGTACTCCTCGAGAGTACGGAAATTCTGGCTGTAGGTCGGCCCGACTTTGCCGATGGCGGTGACGCCCATGGCGACCATGTCGCAATCGGCATGGGTCGAGTAGCCCTGGAAATTGCGCTGCAGACGGCCTTCGCGCTGGGCCAGGTTGAGCTCGTTGTCCGCCTTGGCGAAATGATCCATGCCGATGTAGACGTAGCCGGCACCGGTCAGGTGGGCGATCGCATTTTGCAGGATTTCCAGCTTGGTGTCGGCGCTGGGCAAGTCTTCGTCGCGGATCTGGCGCTGCGGTTTGAACAGATGCGGCAAGTGGGCGTAGTTGTAGAGCGAAATCCGGTCCGGATCGGCGGCCAGGATGCGGTCCAGGGTGTGTCGGAAGCCGCTCACCGACTGCTTGGGCAGGCCGTAGATCAGGTCGATGCTGACCGAGCAGAAGCCTTCGGCGCGGGCGGCGTTGAGGACGCGCAGTGTTTCCTCTTCGCTTTGGATGCGGTTGACCGCCTTTTGCACCTCGGGGTCGAAGTCCTGTACCCCTAGGCTCATGCGGTTGAAGCCGATTTCTCGCAGCAGGGCGATGGTGGCCTCGTCCACCTTGCGCGGGTCGATCTCGATCGAGTATTCGCCCTCGGCCAGCTGGAAATGCTCTCGGGTAGCCTGCATCAGCCGGCGCATCTGTTTGTGGTTCAGAAAGGTCGGCGTGCCTCCGCCCCAGTGCAACTGGCGTACTTCCAAATGCGGCGCTAGATGCCGGCTCTGCAGTTCGATCTCCTTTTCCAGGTAGTCGATGTACTTGCCGGCGTGCTCGCGGTTGGCGGTCACGATCTTGTTGCAGGCGCAGTAGAAGCAGACGGTCTGGCAGAAGGGAATGTGGAAATACAGCGAAAGCGGCGAAGGGGTGGCCTCGCGCGCGCGCCGGCGCAGCCACTCCTCGTAGCGGGCGGCGTTGAATTCCGGGACGAAGCGGTCCGCGGTCGGATAGGAGGTGTAGCGTGGGCCGCTGCGGTCGTATTTGCGGATCAGCGCGGGATCCCATTCCACGCGCAGGCCGGTGTTCTGGTCGCTCATCGGGGGTAGAATCATCGAAAACTCAGGTGGCCGGGAACGATGCGCTTGAGCTCAAGCCTTGTCAAGCCGCCGCAGCCGCTTGCTCAGGGGATAACGCTTTCCGTACAACCCGTGGTTGATGCGGGCTGCCGCAACGAGGCCGTACCGATGATACTCACCGAAAAAACCGTCCAAGACAGCATGGCTTTCGCCAAGGCGAGATCCAGAGCCAACGAATACGCCAGTGATCCTGGCAAACTATCCGCTTTGCTGGATAAGGCCTCCAAGAAAGCCGAGACGAAGAAGGGGCCGCTGAGCGAAGTGCGGGAATCGCTCATGGCCTGTTTGCGACTGCTGAGGGCGTGTGCGCAGAGGCAGTACACGCTGCCCTGGCAGAGTCTCAGCCTGATCGTCGCCGCCATCCTCTATTTCGTCATGCCGGTCGATCTGATTCCGGATTTCATCCTCAGCCTAGGTTTCGCCGACGATGCCGCTCTGCTGGCCTGGACCTTCAGACAGGTGAGGTCGGACCTCGACGAATTCCGCCAGTGGGAAGCCGGACAGGAAGGGGGCGATGCGCCGGCAGTGAGCGATGTGGCGGAGGCCTCATGACACAGGGGTTGCACGGCGTCCGCGTCGTCGCCGCAATGGAGGCCGCTAAAGGCATTATTGTGCTCCTGGCCGGCTTCGGGGTGATCGAGCTGTTGCATTACGGATTAGAACCCGTCGCCGACGAGCTGGTGCGGCATACCCACCTGAATCTGGCCAGCCGCTATCCCCGGATTTTCCGCGATCTGCTTGAGAATTTGTCCGACCAGCGGCTGTGGGGACTGGCTGCGCTGGCGTTCGGCTACGCCTCGGTGCGTTTCATCGAGGCTTACGGCTTGTGGCGGGAACGGCGCTGGGCCGAGTGGTTCGCCGTGGCCAGCGGCGGTATCTACATTCCGTTCGAGCTTTACGAACTGGCCGAAGGCGTTTCCTGGCTCAAGGCGGCGACTTTAGGCATCAACCTCGCCGTCGTCGGCTATATGAGCTACGCGTTGTGGCTGACGGCCCGCCCACCTCCTCAAGCGGACTCTTCGCTGCTGCGGTAGACCCTTCCTTTCCAGCGGCTGCGCTCGCCGCGCCAGTAGCGCAAGGCCGAACTCCAGGTCATGGCGAGATAGAGCCCGGCGATGACCGGCATTAAAAGGCTCCAGCCTATGCACCTGCCGTAGAAGCGCAGGCTAGGCGCATAAGTCCACGCTATCAGCAGCGCCCCCCAGGCTGCCGCGAGCCTGATTCCGGCATCCGGCGCGAACAGGCCCGCCAGCGGCAGCCAGAACAGCATCAACATCAACAGAGTGCAGGCCGCCAGCAGCCAGACCGAGTAGCGCAGCTGAGTGAATGCGGTGCGGGCGATCATCTCCCACACGTCGGCCAGCGTATCGTAGGGCCGCAGGCTCACCACCTCGCGCGACAGTCCGATCCAAGTCCGTGCGCCCGCGGCTTTCACTGTTTTCGCCAGGGTGCAGTCGTCGATGAGCGCGCCGTGAATCGACGCGAACCCTCCGATCTGCCCGAGCAGCCGGGTCTCTAGCATGATGCAGCCGCCCGCCGCAGCGGCGAAGCGCCGATCCGGCGAATTGGCAAGTGCGAAGGGATACAGCATTTTGAAGAAATAGACGAACGCCGGCATCAGCAGTTTTTCCCAGGCGTTCGTCATCCGGAGGGATGCCATCACGGAGGCGAAATGGATGTTTTCGCCGTGCATCTTGTTGCGCAACGCGCCCAAGACACCCGGCAGCAAGACGATGTCCGCGTCCAGCAGCACGGTGTATTCGGTGCCGACACGGGCGGCGCCCTGCTCTAGCGCCCATAGCTTGCCACTCCAGCCCGCTGGCAGGGTTTCGTTCCGCAGAACCGCCAGATCGAGGCCTTCGACGCGGAGCGCCGCGTCCGCCGTGCCGTCGGCCGAGCCATCGTCTACCAGCACCACGCGCAGCCCCGTGCCCTGGTCCTTCAGCGCGGCGAGGGTTTGTCCAATCACCGCCGCCTCGTCCCTAGCCGGGATCACTACCGTTACATCGTTTAGCTCGGCGTCCCGTCCGCAGCGCTCGGCGTGCAGAACTTCACGGTTGAGCCAGGGGCGCCAGGGCAGGATCAGAATCACGCTCCAGATTCCCGCGGCAACGAAAACGAGCCATCCAAAAACAGAATATAACGCGTCCATGTCTACCCAATCGTTCATATCGGGTGGGGAGTTTCCATACATGCCGGCGGAAACGCAACCGATGCTGGCTTTTAGTCCCGCTCGCGCAGCATCTTTCTCAAGCCCACCAGTGCCGTCCGCTGCCAGCCCAGCCGGTCGTAAAAGGCCAGCGCCGGTTCGTTGGCACAGTCCGCCAGCAGCTGCAGGCGGGTAAGGCCGGTTCCGGCGGCCCAGCCCTCGATCTCGTCCAGCAGCTTCCTTCCAATGCCCAGGCCCTGGCAGTCCGCTGCAACCACCATGTCTTCGACTAAGCCCACCCGGCCGCCCTCAGCCGTGGAAATCAGCGTCTGCACCGAACACATACCGACCACCCGCCCCTCGAGTTCTGCAACTACCAGGCGATCCGCCGAACTTTCGATCAGCAGCGTCAGGCCGGAGCGCTGCCGGTGCGGATCGAAAGTGAAATCCGCTTCGATGGCAAACAGGCTATGGAGGAGGCCGACCAGTGCCTCGATATCTGGCGGCTCTGCTGTCCTAATCGTAATGTCCATGGTTTTGTTCCGAGGGTAGGGTAGGTAGCTATGAATTTTTGCGGTCGGCTAAAATGAATACTGAATCATCACCCGATTATAGTAAAACTGGGTGTAAGCAGGGTTTCCGGTCAGCAGTCCGAAGCGATCCCTAATCGTCAGCCCGGTCAGCGGGTGGCTATTGGGGAAGCTATAGGTCATGTCGAGATTGAATTCGGTCTGGTTGTGCGCGTAAGGCTCGGTATAATACGCAGCAAAGCTGCCCAGGGCTTTAATCTGCTTCTCCATCGCAAACCAAGTGGCAGTCACTTTGAAAGCATCGCCCGGCGCCTGTTTTTCGACCATTCCCCCAATCATTGACGTAGTATAAAGAGGGTCGGTGGCATAACCTGTCGAATAAGGCGATAGAATATCGCCATTGGCGAAGGCGCCTTTTTGCGCTGTGATTTTGTTATAGGCTACCGTAAGCCGCCCCGAGGGCAAGTCCACGCCCGTGATCACGCCGAACAATGCCGTGTTTCCCGCTCGCCCTTTTCGGCCATATTTCTCCAGATAATTTGCCCCGTCGCCGGACTGGCTTCCGAACTGAATGCCGATCAGCGGATCGATGCCGTGGCGGGTTTTGTGCAAATATTGGGCGTCCAGCCACCAGAGATTAGAAAAATCGAAAAACTGATTCCACCAGAGCTGGGCTTTGAGCGGCGACTCAACCGAATCTAAAGCATACTGTAATGAAAGCGCCTGTGCGCCCGAAGTGTTATGCCCATGCAGGCCGTCGACCGGAGAACCTCCGGCATGATTGGGATAATACAAATTGGTGCGCACGAAACTGCCTTCGTCGCGGCCTTTGAAATCGGTGAGTCTGATCCCGACGATCGAAATGTCCTTGAACGGCGTAACCGATCCGTAAAACCCGCGAAAGGTCGATTGCAGCATGCGTCCGTCAGCCGGGCCGATCCAGGGAGTATCGATCACTTGATCCGGGCCGCGCAGCATCAAATAATTATCCTTGTATTGCAAGAATTTTTCTCCCAGTACGTAAAGGGTATTGCCGGGGAGGGTGGTGTCGATTTGGTCCGGATTTTTGGGGTTTAGGCCTAGGCTGTTGGCGGCGTAGAGTGTGGCGCCGATCCGGAGGTTGTAGACCTGCGGCGTGATCAGGCCGATATAGCCGCCTAGCGAAAAAGCCTGCTGGTCGATTTGATACGGTTGGGGATTGACGTAATTCCGCGTGAAAAAATAGCTGCGCAGATGTCCGTTGACGACCGTTTCGTCGATGAAGTCCTGGATATTCTCGACCGGGTGGCTGGCCGGACTGGCAATCAGGCCGACGAACATGGCTACGGCGGGTAGAATCGCGGCACTGTCTGTGCCGCGCCGGTGCGGTGTTTCCCGGGCGAAGGGCTTCACGATGTCCTATCCGGTGCGGGCGGCAGCGTTATTTCCGGGTGCCGAGGCGAGGCCTGGTTGAATACCCATACATCTTCCAGCCCCTGTCCACGCGCCGATCCCCCGCAGTTGGAGCGGCGATTGCCGTGCCGTCCACTTCAGCCCCGGATCATCGGTTCTGCTTGCCAAGTGTAGAGCGGCAAGCGGCAGGTACTTTGTACCGCAACACAAGTATAGGGAACCGAGTGGCAGGCGCTGTGTCCATATCCTGAAATTGAGATAACCCAATGAAAAATCGCCTTGGAGCACGGTTACGCTGGAGGATGGTGGGTAGACGAATTTCGCAAGCCGCTCGGCTATGATGCCGGCTTCGGTGCGTTCCGGCCACTTATCGACGATGGGGAGGGCGGCCGTTCTCCCGCCGGGTCTACCCGTTAGGCTCTAGCTGCTGGGAGGCAGCGGCCCTCCAGGGCATTTCCCCGCGTGCCTTCTATTCCCTGTAAAATCGGCTGGAAATCTCAGGATTTGTGGTCGAACAACGCAACGAGAGGCGCTGCAGTGAATGCAAAAGGCGGTAACGGCAAAGGGCTGGGTGAATGAAGCCCGGTCCAGCGTCTTGAAAAAACATTGATCCACCTCGAAGTCTTGTTTTAGGTTTTCACGTCAGGCAGCCGACAAATCGAGGGCTGCCGCATCGTTTCGATGGGCGCCGACTGAAGTCTTCGCCGGCCGGAGCTGATCTTTCACTACCCCCACCCTTCTGGTAATAATTTTGATCTCTACAGCCAATGTCACCATGCAGTTCGGCGTCAAGCCGCTGTTCGAAAACGTCTCCGTCAAGTTCGGCGAGGGCAACCGCTACGGCCTGATCGGGGCCAACGGTTGCGGCAAATCGACCTTCATGAAAATCCTCGGCGGCGATCTGGAGCCGACCGGCGGCAATGTTTCGCTCGACCTCAACGAGCGTCTGGGCAAGCTGCGCCAGGACCAGTTCGCCTTCGAGGACCAGCGGGTGCTGGACGTGGTGATGATGGGGCACACCGAGATGTGGGCGGCGATGTCCGAGCGCGACGCCATTTACGCCAATCCGGAGGCGACCGAGGACGACTATATGCGGGCGGCGGAGCTGGAAGCCACGTTCGCCGAGTACGACGGCTATACCGCTGAGTCGCGCGCCGGCGAGCTATTGCTGGGGGTGGGCATTCCGGTGGAGCAGCACAACGGTCCGATGAGCGCGGTGGCGCCGGGCTGGAAGCTGCGCGTGCTGCTGGCCCAGGCGCTGTTTTCCAATCCGGACATCCTGCTGCTGGACGAGCCCACCAACAACCTGGACATCAACACCATCCGCTGGCTGGAAAACGTGCTGAACGAACGCAACAGCACCATGATCATCATTTCGCATGATCGCCATTTCCTGAATAGCGTCTGCACCCACGTGGCGGACATGGACTACGGCGAGCTGCGCGTCTACCCCGGCAATTACGACGATTACATGATCGCCTCCACCCAGGTGCGCGAACGCCTGCTGGCCGACAACGCCAAGAAGAAGGCCCAGATCGCCGAGCTGCAAACCTTCGTCAGCCGTTTCTCGGCCAACGCCTCCAAGGCCAAACAGGCCACTTCGCGCGCCAAGCAGATCGAGAAGATCAAGCTGGAAGACGTCAAACCCTCGAGCCGGGTCAATCCTTTCATCCGCTTCAACCAGGACAAGAAGCTGTACCGGCTGGCGCTGGAGGTGAAAGAACTGAGCCAGGGCTACGGCGGCGATCCGCTGTTCGGTGGGCTCGGCATGATGGTCGAGGTCGGCGAGCGGGTGGCGGTGATCGGCCCCAACGGCATCGGCAAGAGCACCCTGCTGCGCACCCTGGTGGGCGAACTGGCGCCGATGAAGGGGGCGGTCAAATGGTCGGAGAACGTCAACCTCGGTTATTTCGCCCAGGACCATGCCGCCGATTTCGCCGAAGACATGAATCTGTTCGACTGGATGTCGCAGTGGAAACGCGAAGGCGACGACGAGCAGACGGTGCGCGGCACCCTCGGGCGGCTGCTGTTCTCCCACGACGAGATCAAGAAATCGGTCAAGGTGCTGTCGGGCGGCGAGCAGGGCCGCATGCTGTTCGGCAAGCTGATACTGCAGCAGGCCAACGTCATGGTGCTGGATGAACCCACCAACCATCTGGACATGGAGTCCATTGAGTCGCTCAACACCGCGCTGGAAAACTATCCCGGCACCCTGATCTTCGTCAGCCACGACCGCGAGTTCGTGTCCTCCCTGGCGACCCGCATCATCGAGCTGACGCCGCAGGGCGTGGTCAACTACAGCGGCACTTACGAGGAATACCTGCAGTCGCAGGGCGTGGAATAGGCGGACAGGGTGCGGTGGAACGGCTGAAAGTCAACGCCCAGGTTTCGATTCCGCTGGAGGAGATCGAAATCAGCTTCGTCCGTTCCCAAGGGGCCGGCGGGCAGAACGTCAACAAGCTGGCCACCGCGGCGCATCTGCGCTTCGACATCGCCGCATCGTCCCTGCCGGAAACCTATAAGTCACGGCTGCAGGCGTTCCGCGATCAGAGGATTTCCTCCGAAGGGGTCATTGTCATCAAGGCCCAGCGATTCCGCACCCAGGAAAAGAATCGCGAAGACGCACTCGCCCGGCTGCGCGAGCTGGTTCTTACGGCGACGGCGCAGAGCAAACCCCGCAAGGCGACCCGGCCGACTTTGGGTTCGCAGAAAAAGCGCCTGGAAAACAAATCCAAGCATGGGCAGCTTAAGAAGCTGCGGGGCGGAATCGGCGATTAGCGCCGCGGGTTCGGCTCAATGCGGTTCGATTGAGCCGGGGGGATCGTAGGCATGGGCATTTCCGCGCCGAATGCTGGAGTGAAGCGTTCCTTCAGCTCGCCGTTTTCCCCATAGATCAGAAGCGCTTTGAGCCCTTCCTGCTCGGCGACGGCGTAGCCCTTTTGCTCGCCCAGGCACAGGAGTGCTGTGGACCAGGCATCGGCCCAAGTGGGGTTGGGATGCAGGATCGTGGTCGAGAGCAAATGATGGTCAACCGGGCGCCCGGTTTTAGGGTCGATGATGTGCGAGTACGTCTTACCCTGGTCTTCGAAGAAATTGCGGTAGGTGCCCGAGGTCATTATGGCGGTACCGTCAGTCTGTTGGACATCCAGTATCCGTTCGACTTCGCGCGTGTAGGGCTGTGGTTTTTCTACGGCGACGCGCCAGGGCGCTCCGTTGGCCTTGCGACCCTTGATCTGCATTTCGCCGCCGACTTCGACCAGATAGTTTTGAACCCCTTTCGCCTCCAGCAGACCGGCGACGCGGCCGACGGTGTAGCCTTGAGCGATGGAGGATAGGTCGATGCGTAATGCCGGATCCTTTTTGCGAAGGCGGTGCTCAGGGACGTCGACTTCGAGCTTGTCCATGCCGATATGCGGCAGCACGGCGGCGATTTCGGCGTCGGTGGGCACCCGGTTCTGGTGGCGGGAGAAACCCCAAAGGTCGAACAAAGGCTTGACGGTCAGGTCGTAGCAGCCTTCGGTCTTGTCGTGAACTTGGCGGGCGATATCGACCAGTTCGGCGATTTCGGGTGATACGTTCAGCCAGTCGGTGCCAGTTTCGCGGTTGATCCGGGAGATCTCGGAGTCTTCCCGGTAGTTTGAAAGCTTGAGGTCGATGTCGTTGTAGACGGCATCCACTGCTTGTTTCAATTCGGCTTGATCCACTTGCAGGCCGTCGAGCACCATCTTGATATGGTAAGTCGTGCCCTGAACGTCGCCGGACAGCAGGGTTTCGCTGTCGCCGGACTGGCAGCCGGCGAGCGCGGCGCCGAGCAGGAGTCCGCCAAATCGGCGCAGAGTCGGAAGCATCATGTCAGTCTCTTGGGGCGGTGCGGAAGTCGAGCCGGGCCCTTGCGTGGGAAAAGGGCGCGCTAGCGGGTATCATATGCCGCCTTTGGCACACATGTGCCGGCTTAGCGCCGATCGGGCGGGGTGGTTTGAGCCGGGGCGCTGGGGGCATCCGGCCGCAGTCCGTGCGGACGCAGGAAGCCGAGCGCGTAGCCCAGCAAGAGCGCCAGGAACAATGCGATAGACAGCCCGATGCGCAGCGTCAGGGCGCGCACGGTGCGGGGCGAGCGGCGGTCGCCGTCTTTGACCAGATAGAACAAGGCGGAACCCAGGCTGGCAACGATCACGACCAGCACCAGCACGATGAGAATTTTTGGCAGCATGTTCGGAATCCTGGGTGGCGAATGCGGCACGTGCCGGCCGAATGTTAAGAATGATGCATTATAGCTTCAAACCCTCCGCGGTTGCGGTCATTGGTATCGCGCTCGCGCTCCCCTTGTTTTGTGCGCTCGGGGTCTGGCAGTTGAACCGGGCCGCCGAGAAGCGATGGTTGCAAGCGCAGTTGGCCAGCCAGTCGGCGGAGCCGGCATTGCGGCTGGAAGCGCCAACGGCGGAAGCCGAGCCGCCGCGCTATCGGCGAGTGACGGCGAAGGGCAGGTATGATGCGGATCACCAGTTCCTGCTGGACAACCAGATTCACGGCGGGCAGGCCGGTTACCACGTGCTCACCCCCCTCCGGCTCGATGGTTCTGATCTGGCGGTGCTGGTTAACCGCGGCTGGATTCCTGCCGGTCAAGACCGGCAGAGGTTGCCCGAATTGCCGGTACATACGCCCGCTGCCGAGCTGAGCGGGATGGTGGAGCGCTTCCCCTCGGTGGGCCTGAAGCTGAAAGGCGCGGAAATACCCGCGCCCGGCTGGCCGGCGACGGTGCAGGTGCTGGAGCGGGAGCCGCTGGAACAGCGCCTGGGCTACCGTCTGCTGCCTTATCAGGTGCTATTGGACGGGGGCGAGGGCGAGGGTTTTCTGCGCGAGTGGAAACCCGCCAACGTCGATCCGGACAAGAGCACTGGCTACGCCATCCAGTGGTTTTCCTTCGCCGCGCTCGCGCTCGCGCTGTTTCTTCGGCACGGCTTCAAGGCCGCCGCAGCCCGATCGCTTCCTTGACTCTATTTCCATGACCTCCCGAAAAGGCAAATCCATGGACTTGACCCCGATTCAGCGGCGCAACCAGCGCACCATCGTCATCATCGCGCTGATCTGCATCGTTCCCTTCGGCGCGGCCTGGTATTTCGCCCGCCATCCGCAACTGGTGATGGGCGATCTGGGTAATGTCGGCCATTTGATCAGCCCTGCCGTGCCGCTGGGATTCGGCGAATTGGTCGAGACGCCGGTGACCTCCCCCGAGTCGATGGAGCAGCTCAAAGGCCGCTGGATCGTTTTGAGCGCCGCGACCGGCGCTTGTGAAGATGCCTGCCGCCAGAATTTGTTCAAGACGCGGCAAATGAGGCTGATGCTGAACAAGGAGATTCCACGGGTGCGGCGTTTGTTACTGCTGGCCGATCCGAACGCCGCGGGGCCGTTGGCGGATTGGCTGAAGCAAGATGAGTTCTTGGCCGTGGCCGGGCTGTCGCCGGCGCTGCTCCAGAAGCTCGAAAAGGCCGTCGGCGCCCCGTTGCAGCCGGGCCAGATTCTGCTGCTCGACCCGCTCGGCAATCTGATGATGTACTACGATGCCGATTTCGATCCCTACGGCGTGCTCAAGGACCTCAAGCATTTGCTCCGTGCTTCCCAGATCGGCTGAGTCCGAACGGCCCATAACGAAGAACAACACGCCATGTTCAGAAAACTCACTTTTCTCAGTCTGATCCTTTTATTTGGCGCGCTGGTGATCGGTGCCTTCATCCGCATTTCCGGCGCCGGCCTCGGCTGCCCCGCCTGGCCCGGCTGCTACGGCGCGCCTCTAGTCGACGAACAATCTGCGGCGATGATGGCAGCCGTCGGCGGCAAGGGGCTGAAGTGGCTGTGGCTGGATTGGGGGCACCGCTATCTCGGCGCCGCCGTCGGCGTACTAGTGTTGGCGCTCGCCATTATGGTCTGGTGGCTGCCGAGCCGCCGCGGCCGTGCGGCCGCGCTGGCGGCGGCGCTTCTGCTGCTGGTGGGGGTGCAGGCGGGGCTGGGATTGTGGGGGCATTACGCCACACCGATGCCGCTAGTTTCGGCTGCGCATCTGTTGACCGGCTTCCTGATGTTGGGCTGCGCTTACTGGCTTTATCTCGGCGTCAAGCCCAGCGTTGAGGCGGCGGCGGTCCGTGGAGCGTTGGGGCTGCGAGTCCTGGCCCGCTTCGGTCTGTTGCTGCTGCTGGCCGAGATCGCCCTGGGCGGCTGGACCGACGCCCAGCATGCGGGCCTCGCCTGCCCGGATTTTCCGACGTGCTTGGGCCTCCCCTGGCCGGATGTGGATTGGGAGCGCGGCTTCACGCTCTGGCCCAACATCGCGGCGGATTACGCCGGTGGCGTGTTGCCGGTCGAGGCGCGGGCAGCCATCCATTTCGCGCACCGGCTCGGCGCGGTGGCGGCGTTTCTGGTGCTGAGCCTGTTGGCCATGGGGGCCAGTTCCAACCGCAATGCGGCCCCGATCAGCAAGCCGGCGGTGCTGCTGAGCTTCCTGCTGCTGCTCCAAGTCGGGCTCGGCATCCTGAGCGTCCTGCTGCGGCTGCCGGTGGCTGTCGCCGTCGCGCACCAGGCGGTGGCGGCGCTGCTGCTGCTCAACGTGGTGCATATCAACGTCTACCTGCGCCGGAGTCTGCCGGAAGCCGCCGCCGTTCCCGAAGCGGTGCCGGCGCGCCCGCCGGTCGAGGCGGCACCTCCGCCCCCCGCGCCGGAAACCCTGTTCGAGCGTCTGCGCGGCCAGCTCGGCAAGACCCGCAGCGGCCTGACGGGGCTCCTATCCGTCCTGGGCCGCGGCCGCATCGACCGCGAGTTGCTGGATGAGCTCGAAGAGCAATTGCTGATGTCCGATGTCGGCGTCAACGTGACCCGGAACATCGTCGCCGATCTGGGTAACGGACTGGATAAGCAGGAGCTGGCCGATGGCGAGAGTCTGCGCAACCGGGTGCGCGGACGCCTGCTCGACATCGTCCGTCCCAGCAGCGTGCCGCTGGTCATCCCGCCGGAAGTGCGGCCTTTCGTCATCCTGGTGGTCGGGGTCAACGGCGTGGGCAAGACCACGACCATCGGCAAGCTTGCCAAGCGTTTGCAGAACGAGGGCCACAGCGTCATGCTGGCGGCGGGGGACACTTTCCGAGCCGCCGCCGTCGAGCAGCTCCAGACCTGGGGCGAGCGCAACAAAATCGCGGTGATCGCTCAGCACAGCGGGGCCGATTCGGCCTCGGTGATCTACGACGCTGTGGAAGCCGCCAAGGCGCGCGGGGTCGACGTGCTGATCGCCGACACAGCGGGCCGTCTGCATACCAAGTCGAACCTGATGGAAGAGCTGAGCAAGATCAAGCGCATCATCGGCCGCCTCGACGAGACCGCGCCGCACGAGGTGCTGCTGGTGCTGGACGCCGGTACGGGCCAGAACGCCATGTCCCAGGCCAAGTTGTTTAACGAAGCGGTCGGCCTCACCGGCCTGGCGGTGACCAAGTTGGACGGTACGGCTAAGGGCGGAGTGATTTTCGCGCTGGCGCAGCAGTTCGGGATCCCGATACGCTACATCGGCATCGGGGAGGGCATCGACGATCTGCGCGATTTTGACGCCACTCAGTTCATCGACGCCCTGTTCGCCGAAGAAGGGACGAGCGGAGCCGCCCGCTTGCATTAAGCCCGTGCTGGAATTCAAAGAGGTCTACAAGCGCTATCCCGAGTTCGGCGAAGCCCTGCACGACGTTAGCTTCCACATCGGGCGCGGCGAGCGGGTCTTCCTGACCGGGCATTCCGGCGCCGGAAAGAGCACCCTGCTCAAGCTGGTTGCCGTGATCGAACGGGCCACGCGGGGCCAGATCGTGCTAGACGGCCAGAACATCACCCGCGCCTCCAACCGGGAGATTCCTTACATCCGGCGCAAGCTCGGTCTGATCTTCCAGGATTACAAGCTGCTTTATGACCGCCCGGTGTTCGAGAACGTCGCGCTGCCCCTGGTCATCGCCGGATTCAATCCGAGCGAGGTCAGCCGGCGGGTGCGCGCGGCGCTGGGAAAAGTGGGCTTGTTGTCCAAGGAGAAGCGGTTGCCGCAAACCCTGTCGGGGGGCGAGCAGCAGCGCGTCGGCATCGCCCGGGCGATCGTCCACAAGCCGGATTTCATCCTTGCCGACGAGCCCACCGGCAACCTCGATTCTGAGGCCGCGCAGGAGGTCATGGACATCTTTCGCGATTTCAACGAAATCGGCGTGACCCTGCTCATCGCCAGCCATGATGAGGCGCTGATTTCCCGTGTCGGCGGGCGCGTCCTGCGCCTTCAACACGGTAGCCTAGCGGAGGCGCAGGCATGAAGCGGCAGCGCCGCCGCGCTTTGCGGCAGCCCGCTCCGCCCTCGCGCAGGCGGCGCGGCGGGCCCAGCCTGGGCGACCGGCTGCAGAGCTATCTGGTCTTGCATGTGCAGACGGCGAAAGCGGCACTGCGGCGGATGCGGGGAGCCCCATTCGCCATGGCGCTGACTCTCCTGGTCATCGCCGTGACTTTGGCCTTGCCCACCAGTTTTCACCTGCTGGTGAAAAACCTCCGGATGGTCGGAGGTGACCTGGAAGCAACCAACGAGATTTCCCTTTACCTCAAGCCGGAACTATCCAACGATGCGGGGCGTAAGTTGGCTGAGCGCTTGCAAAGCCACGCGCAGATTGCTGAGGCGCGGTTGATCACCAAGGAGGCGGGGATCGAGCAGTTGAAGGCCTATAGCGGTTTCGGCGAAGCCTTGGCTATGCTGAATTTCAACCCGCTACCGGTAGTGATCGGCATCCGCCCCAAGGATTCGCTGGCTCAGCCCGAGCAGGTGGAGCGCCTGGTGGCCGAATTGAAGACTCTGCCCGAAGCCGATCTGGTGCAGAGCGACATTCAGTGGATGCACAGGCTCCACGCTATGCTCCAGGTCGCCGAACGCAGTTTTGGCGTCCTGGGCGTGCTGCTGGGGGCGGCGGTCGTATTCATCATCGGCAACACCATCCGCCTGGAGCTGTATGGCCGCCGCGAGGAGATCATCGTGCAGAAGCTGCTGGGGGCGACCGACCGCTTCATCCGGCGGCCTTTCCTGTACACCGGCTTCTGGTTCGGATTTCTCGGCAGCGTCGGCGCTTGGATCGTCGTCGGCGTCATGCTGCTGGTCGTGCGGGCGCCGATCCAGCAGCTCAATACGCTCTACGGCAGCGATTTTTCGCTGGCCTTTCTCGGCTTCAGAGAGTCGATTTTGCTCATCGGTGGCGCCTGTTTCCTGGGTATAGCGGGTGCCTACACCGTGCTCGTCTACCACCTCAGAGACGTTCGGCCCGAGTAGCTTCTTACGCCCGTACACTTGTCGAGCGCGGGAACTTACGCTAGGGTTGGCACTCAAACCAGTCGAGTGCTAAGAAACTGGTGCAGCATTATGACAATAGGGCATCCCATGACTTATGAATTGACTCTCCCGACCCAGTTGCCGCTAGGCTCCATCGACGATTACTTCGCCGCGGTGAACCGCCTGCCCCGCTTGGAAGCGGACGAGGAGCGGGAGCTGGCAATCCGCTTCCGCGACGAGCAGGATCTGGAAGCCGCCCGGCGTCTGGTACTTTCCAATCTGCGCTTCGTGGCTTACATCGCCCGCGGCTACCTCGGTTACGGCTTGCCGCTGGCGGACCTGATCCAGGAGGGCAACATAGGCTTGATGAAGGCGGTGAAACGCTACGATCCGGACGTGGGCGTGCGGCTGGTGTCGTTCGCAGTGCACTGGATCCGCGCCGAGATCCACGAATTCATCATCCAGAACTGGCGCATCGTTAAGATCGCGACCACCAAGGCCCAGCGCAAGCTGTTCTTCAACTTGCGCAAGATGAAGAACCGGCTGGGCTGGCTCAGCCCCGAAGAAGCCGCAGCGGTGGCCGAGGAGCTGGGTGTGGACATCGAAGACGTCTACAAGATGGAAAACCGGCTGAACAATCCGGATATGGCGCTCGAGGCGCACGGCGACGAGGACGGCGAGGACCGCGAAGGCCATGCGCCCATCCATTACCTTCAGCAGGAGGGGGCGGATCCGGCCTTGCTGGTCGAGCACAGCGAATGGGAAAACCGCCAACAGGAGAAGCTGCACAAAGCCATAGGCCAACTAGATGACCGCAGCCGGGACATCGTGGCCAGCCGCTGGCTCAGCGAGGAAAAGCTGACGCTGCACGATCTGGCGGCGCGCTACAACGTCTCTGCCGAGCGCATTCGCCAGCTTGAGAACAGCGCCATGAAAAAGCTGCGTAACGCTCTAGCGGACGCGGCCTAATCTCAAGGCGAATACGGCGAGAGCCGTATTCGCCGCTCCTCCTCAGTCCGAGGCGAGCCCCAGCGTTTTCCAGACTTCTAGGCTGGCGTCGGCTCGGTTCAGCGTGTAGAAATGTAAGCCCGGCGCCCCTTGCTCTAACAGCCGCCGGCATAGTTCTGTCACTACTTCCATGCCGAAAGAGCGGATCGACTCACGGTCGTCGCCAAAGGCTTCCAGACGTTTGCGGATCCAGCGCGGAATGTCTGCGCCGCACATGTCGGAAAATCTCGCCAACTGCGAATAATTGGTTATCGGCATGATGCCCGGCACGATGGGAATGTCGATGCCTAGCCGTTCGCAATCGTCCACGAAACGGAAATACGCTTCCGGGTTGTAGAAATACTGCGTGATCGCGCTGTCGGCGCCGGCATCCACCTTGCGCTTGAAATTCTTGAGATCGCTCGCAGCGCTTGCCGCCTGCGGGTGTACTTCAGGATAACAGGCTACTTCGATGTGGAAGTGGCTGCCGGTCTCCGCGCGGATAAATTCCACGAGTTCGTTGGCATAGCGGAACTCCCCTGCCGAAAGCATGCCCGAGGGCATATCCCCGCGCAGCGCCACGACGTGGTGGATGCCGTGCGAACGGTAGGCCTCGAGGATCTCGCGGATGCTCTGGCGGGTGGACGCGATGCAAGACAGGTGCGGAGCGCACTCGATGCCTGCGCTGCGCTGGATGTCGAGCGCCGTTTCGAAAGTCTTCTCGCGTGTCGAGCCGCCGGCACCGAAGGTGACCGAGCAAAAGCGCGGCTTGAGCGGCGCAAGTTTGCCTAGGGTTCGGCGCAGGTTTGCCGCCGCTTCCTCGGTTTTCGGAGGAAAGAATTCGAAACTGAAGATCCGGGGCTTGTTCTCTTGCGTCTTCATAGCATCCCCTTAAGGAACGCGAAATCCTGCACGAGGCAGGATTTCGGGGTTAGGTGTTCTGGCCCTCCGCCGAAACCCGAATTTCCAGGTTTCGGCGCGGATAAGCTCAGCCGTTACCCATCAATAGCGGTAATGTCCGGGCTTGTAAGGGCCGTCCACCGCTACGCCGATATACGCAGCCTGCTCAGGGCTCAGGACGGTCAAGGCCGCACCGATTTTCTTGAGGTGCAGCCGCGCGACTTTTTCGTCGAGATGCTTAGGTAAGACATAGACCTCATTCTGATAGCTCTCGCCGTGGCAGAACAGCTCGATCTGGGCCAGGGTCTGGTTGGTGAACGAGTTGGACATCACGAAGGACGGGTGGCCGGTGGCGCAGCCCAGGTTCACCAAACGGCCTTCCGCAAGCAGGATGATGCGGTGTCCGTTGGGGAGGAGGATGTGATCCACCTGCGGCTTGATGTTTTCCCAGGTATACCGCTTCATGGCGGCAACCTCGATCTCCGAGTCGAAATGGCCTATGTTGCAGACGATGGCCTGGTCCTTCATCTTCACCATGTGGTCATGGGTGATGACGCCGAGGTTGCCGGTAGCGGTGACGAAGATATCCGCCTTGTTGCAGGCTTCCTCCATGGTGACCACGCGGTAGCCTTCCATCGCTGCTTGCAGGGCGCAGATCGGGTCGATCTCCGTCACCCACACGGTGGCGCCGAGGCCGCGCAGGGACTGGGCGCAGCCCTTGCCCACGTCGCCGTAGCCCAGCACCACAGCAATCTTGCCGGCGATCATCACATCGGTGGCGCGCTTGATGCCGTCGACCAGAGATTCGCGGCAGCCGTACAGGTTGTCGAACTTGGACTTGGTGACCGAGTCGTTGACGTTGATCGCCGGGAACGGCAACCGCCCTTCGGCCTGCATCTGATACAAGCGATGCACGCCGGTGGTGGTTTCCTCGGTCACGCCCTGGATGCCCGTCTGAAGCTTGGAGTACCAGCCCGGCTTGGCCGCCAGCGTCTTTTTGATCGCGGCGAACAGGACTTCTTCCTCTTCGCAGGTGGGGTTGGCGATGAGGGAAGCGTCCTTTTCGGCGCGGGCGCCCAGAGTCACCAGCAGGGTGCAGTCGCCGCCATCGTCCAGGATCATGTTGGGGCCGGCATCGCCCGGCCATTCCAGGATGCGGTGGGTGTAATCCCAGTATTCTTCCAGGCTCTCGCCCTTGTAGGCGAACACCGGGATGCCCTCGGCGGCGATGGCCGCGGCAGCGTGGTCCTGGGTGGAGAAGATGTTGCAGGAGGCCCAGCGGACTTCGGCGCCCAGAGCGACCAGGGTCTCGATCAGCACTGCAGTCTGGATGGTCATGTGCAGGCTGCCGGTGATGCGGGCGCCCTTGAGCGGTTGGGCAGCCCGGTATTCCTCGCGGGTTGCCATCAGGCCGGGCATTTCGGTTTCGGCGATGGCGATTTCCTTGCGTCCCCAGTTGGCCAGGGAAAGATCGGCGACCTTGTAGTCGTCGAATGCGGCGTTTGCTACAGCGTTCATAAATACCTCTTCGTCAGTTCTCCACCGGAGCTAAGGCTCTGATTACCCATCGGCAGCCGCAGCCGGTGAAGATAAACAGAGCGCAGTTGGAAAACCGGTTGTCCCCGCCGAGCCTGGCGGCCCGTCAATGCGGGCCGTCGCAGCGCCCCTCGGCGCGGACAACGCCGCCGGAACCCCGGCGGTTGAAAAGTTGTTTGCCTGAATCAGGCGGCCGGTAAGCCTGCCGCTTCGCGCAGCAGTTCGGCCTTGTCCGTCCGTTCCCAGGTGAAAGTGCCTTCGGTGCGTCCGAAGTGCCCGTAGGCAGCGGTCGGGCGATAGATCGGCCGCAACAAGTCCAGCATGGTGATCAGCCCCTTCGGACGCAGGTCGAAGTGCTCGCGCACCAGCTTGATCAGCGTCTCCTCCGGAATCTTGCCGGTGCCGAAGGTCTCGATGCTGATCGAGGTCGGCTCGGCCACGCCAATGGCATAGGACACCTGGATTTCGCAGCGGTCGGCCAGGCCTGCGGCTACGATGTTCTTGGCGACGTAGCGGCCCATGTAGGCGGCGGAACGGTCGACCTTGGAAGGATCCTTGCCGCTGAAGGCGCCGCCGCCGTGGCGAGCCATGCCGCCGTAGGTGTCGACGATGATCTTGCGCCCGGTCAGGCCGCAGTCGCCTACCGGACCGCCGATGATGAAGCTGCCGGTCGGGTTGATGAAATACTTGGTGTCCTTGTGCAACCATTCTTTCGGCAGGACATGGTAGATGATCTCTTCCATGACCGCCTCGCGGATGTCCTTCTGGTCCACATCCGGCGAGTGCTGGGTCGAGAGCACTACGGCGTCGACCGCGACCGGCTTGCCGTCCTCGTAGCGGAAGGTAACCTGGCTCTTGGCGTCCGGCCGCAGCCAGGGCAGCACTTTGTGCTTGCGGACCTCAGCCTGGCGCTGCACCAGCCGGTGGGCGTAAGTGATCGGGGCCGGCATCAGCACGTCGGTCTCGTTGGTGGCGTAGCCGAACATCAAGCCCTGGTCGCCGGCACCTTGTTCGTGGCTGTCGAACTCGTCCACGCCGATGGCGATGTCGGGCGATTGCTTGCCGATCGCTGTCAGCACGGCACAGCTCTGCCAATCGAAGCCGATTTCCGGGTTATCGTAGCCGATGTCGCGTACGACCTTGCGTACCAGGTCTTCGGTGTCGACCCAGGCCGTGGTGGTCACTTCGCCGGCCAGTACGACCATGCCGGTCTTGACCAGGGTTTCGACGGCGACACGTGCCTTGGGATCCTGCGCCAGGATGGCATCCAGAACCGCGTCGGAAACTTGGTCTGCGATCTTGTCCGGATGCCCTTCGGAGACGGATTCCGAAGTGAAGATGAAAGATTTACTCACGTTGCGATGCTTCCTCAGTTGACGGGCATGGTTTGAGTGGGCGGAGATTATAGGGCAGCGCGGCGTTCAGACAAAGCCTGCTATTGCAGATGCCTCCGGGGATGCAGCGGTTTTGTAATATCTGCGTGCTATCCAGTGGAGTTCGGGTTTTTCGTGACTATTTGGAACAAGAACTACACAGAGGGCGAGCCATGAACCTGGAATCCATTACCGTCGTTCTTCCTACCCGCAACGAAGTCGCCAACATCGGGGCATTCCTGGCATCGCTGCCCGACGCGGTGCACCTGATTGTGGTCGATGCCAGCGAGGACGAGACTCCGGACATCATTCAGCGGCTCCGTCCGGAGCGAACCGAGATTTTGCGGCGCAAAAGCACCATTACCGAGGCGCGCCAACTGGGTGCAGAACTCGCCGAAACCGACTGGCTACTGTTCACGGATGCCGATGTGGAATTTCCGGAAGGCTATTTCGAATATCTGGCCACTCTACCCGAGGCCGGCGTGATTTATGGTCCCAAGCTGTCGCGCGATCGTTTCGCAGTGTATTACCGCTGCTTCGGGTTCGGACAACAGTGTTCGCATTGGCTGGGGATACCCTCCGCGACCGGCTCCAATATGCTGGTCCGCAAGGAAGCACTGATTCTTGCAGGCGGTTTCGATCCGGAGCTGGTGTGCAACGAAGATTCCGAGCTGGTATGGCGGATCAAGCGGGCCGGCTACCGGACCCGGTTCGAATCGGCGCTCGCCGTCTATGCGCGCGACCATCGCCGTCTGGATAGCGGGATTTGGCGCAAAACCTTCCATTCCGTGTTCCGTTGCGCGCTGCTGTACTGGGATCTGATTCCCGCGCGCTGGCGCGGGGCGGACTGGGGCTACTGGTCGCAGCAGCAAAGCGGACGCACGCCGGGCGTTTCGCGGGCGGAATGAGGGCCGTTCGGATTTCCTTGAATCCGCGATCCTCGCAGTGGGATCATCGGTTCCCAGGGCTGTTCGGCACGGGGGCAAAGATGAAACGTTTCGATCGAAAGGGTGTTTTCCGCGGACGGGTGTTCGTTTTGTTCGTCCATCACTTGCTGTTCTGGGGCTGCGCGGCAGCAGGAGAACCGGCTATGGCTTTTTCCCTAGCTTCCGCGGCCTTTCCGCCAAATGGGGAGATTCCCCGCCAATACAGCTGCGATGGCGGCGATCGCTCGCCGCCTTTGACTTGGCGCGGTGTGCCGGCAGGTACGCAGAGCTTGGCGCTCATCGTCGACGATCCGGATGCGCCGGATCCGGCGGCGCCGAAAATGACCTGGGTTCATTGGATGCTCTACAACTTGCCCCCCGACGCTCCGGGCTTGCCGGAGGCGGTTCAGGCCTTGCCGGCGGGTACGCAGGAAGGCTTGAACGACTGGAAACGTACCGGCTACGGCGGACCCTGCCCTCCGATTGGCAGCCACCGCTATTTCCATAAGCTCTATGCCCTAGACGTCGTGCTGCCGGATCTACAACGGCCGGACAAGGCGGCGCTGGAGCGTGCCATGGCCGGACATGTGCTCGGTCAGGCAGTGCTGATCGGGACTTACCGGCGTCTGCGCTAACGTACGGCAGATCCGGTTCGCACGCTTATTGAAGAGGCTCTTGCGGTATTCCCGCCGATTTATGGGATCATTTGGCATCGCCGCCGAGTAATAAGGGCGGTTTTGGGAGAGCCTTTAGAGTTTCAAATCATGCGAATCGGGAATTTCGAAATCGATTATTTATCGCTACTGCTGGTGTTCGTACCGGCAGCCGTCGTATTGGAGCGGGTTCATGCGGACCCGGTATGGATTTTTGCGGCGTCCGCGCTCGCGATCGTTCCGCTGGCAGGCCAGATGGGGAAGGCCACCGAATATCTCGCCGAACATCTCGGCGCAGGTCTTGGCGGGTTGCTCAATGCTTCCTTCGGCAATGCGGCGGAGCTGATCATCGGCTTCGTCGCGCTACGGGCCGGGCTGATCGACGTGGTCAAAGCCTCGATCACGGGTTCGATCATCGGCAATATCCTGCTGGTGCTGGGGGCGAGTGTAGTCGTCGGCGGACTCAAGCACGAAACCCAGCGTTTCAACCGTACCGCCGCTGGGCTAGGCGTGACCCTAGCCGCACTCAGTGCGATCGGACTGGTGGTGCCGGCAATTTTCCACATGGTGGTTCAGGGACATCCCGAGCCGCACGAACAGGAGCTGAGCTTGGAAATCGCCTTGGTACTGTTCGTCACCTATATTCTCAGCCTGGTGTTCACTCTTCGTACCCATCGGCACTTGTACGTCGGCGAGCCTTCGGAAGAAACCGACGAGGCGCTCGGCGTGGGCGCCTGGAGCCAGCGCAAGTCCGTGCTGATTCTGCTGGTGTCCACCGCCTTCGTTGCCTGGATGAGCGAGCTGCTGGTAGGGGCTGTGGAGCATGCGGCGCACGATCTGGGCATGACCAATGTCTTCATCGGCGTGATCCTCGTCGCTATCGTCGGCAACGCGGCCGAGCACAGCACGGCGGTGATGATGGCGGCTAAGAACCACATGGATTTGGCCATGAACATTGCCATCGGCTCCAGCATCCAGATCGCATTGTTCGTCGCACCGGTGCTGGTGTTCGCCGGTTATCTGATGGGCCAGCCTATGGATCTGGTCTTTTCCACCTTCGAGGTCGTCGCGGTGGCGATCGCGGTCGCTGCAGTCGTGCTGATCGCCATGGACGGAGAGTCGAACTGGATGGAAGGGGTCAACCTGCTAGCGGTATATTTCATCCTCGCTATCGCTTTCTATTTCCTTCCCTAAACGGATTCCTGACACATGATCGAAAAGTTGAGCCGGCGCGGCTTTTTGCGCCTGAGCGCAGGGTTCGGTCTGGGCGTTCCGCTGCTCGGTGCGGCGCCCGGGAGCTGGGCGGAGCCGAAAGGACTCAAGCTCGGACCGGCACTGTCCTTTAGCTATGAGGCGCTGGTCAAGCGGGCGGCCGCGCTGGCGGCCAGGCCGTATTCGCCGCCTTCCGCGGTATCCGATGCGGTGCGCAAGCTGGATTACGAGGCTTGGGGCCGGATCCACTTCAGGACGGAGGATGCCTTGTTTGGGGACGGCCCGTCCGTTTATCCCGCAACCTTCTTCCACCTCGGGCAGTTTTTCCAGAAGCCTGTGACGATCCATGTAGTGGAGGGCGGCAAGTCGCGCCAAATCTTCTACAGCAGCGATTATTTCGACATGCCCGGAGACAGCCCGGCGCGGCAGCTGCCCGACAAGTCGGGATTCGCCGGATTCCGACTGCAGGAATCCCGGAGCCGTTCCGACTGGCGAACTCAGGACTGGCTCGCTTACCTGGGCGCCTCCTATTTCCGCGCTATCGGCGCGCTCAACCAGTACGGACTGTCGGCGCGAGGGATCGTGGTCGATGCGGCCGAGCCTACCCCCGAGGAGTTCCCGGATTTCACCGAGTTTTACATCGAAGGCGCCGCTGCCGAATCGGATCCGGTCGTCATCTGTGCCCTGCTCGACGGTCCCAGTGTGACCGGTGCCTACCGCTTCCTCACATGGCGGAATGAGGGCGTAGTGCAGGAGATCGAGGCGGCGGTGTTCATGCGCCGCGGCGTCAAGCGGCTCGGCTTGGCGCCGCTGACCTCGATGTACTGGTTCAGCGAGTCCGAGAAGCGGCGGTTGGAGGACTGGCGCCCCGAGGTGCATGACTCCGATGGGCTGGCGATCTGGACAGGTGCCGGCGAACGCATCTGGCGCCCTCTGGTCAATCAGCCTTATGCGGTGACGTCCAGTTTCGTCGACCATGATCCGAAGGGATTCGGTTTGCTGCAGCGCGACCGCGTATTCGAGAATTACCTGGATGGCGTGAATTACGAAAGACGGCCCAGCCTGTGGGTTGAGCCGCTGGATAGATGGGGGGCGGGAGCGGTGCAACTGGTGGAACTGCCCACCGACGACGAGATTCACGACAACGTCGGCGTATATTGGCGGCCGGCCGAGGCGCCCAAGGCAGGAAGCTCTTACCGTCTGCATTACCGCCTGCACTGGTCGGCGGACGAGCCTTATCCTGCGGCTGTTGCCCGCTGTGTTGCGACCCGCGTGGGGCGCGGTGGGCAGCCCGGCAAACCGCGCCCCCGCGGCGTTTATAAATTCGCGGTGGAGTTCGCTGGTTTAGCGCTCGATCCGCTGTGGGGAGATGGCGTGAAGGCCTCGCCGGTAGTGACCGCGTCCAGCGGCGCGATCCAGGGTGCGTTCATCGAGCCGATACCCAATACCCGCCGCTGGCGGGCTATCTTCGACCTGATCCCTGAGGGTTCCGAGCCGGTCGAACTGCGTCTATACATCCAAGGCAACGGCGATGCGCTGACCGAAACCTGGCTGTATCAGTTCAGGCCGCCGGCCTGAGTATGGTTGAGCTTTTCAAATCCGTGCGGCGTCTTGCCGCTGGAGATGCAGGCGATCCCACAAGGCTTCGATAATGACCCGGGAGGCTTCGTCCGGCGGAAGATCGTTTTGCCCGGCGACTCGGCTGCAGTCGCGCCTCAGGGGGCTGTCCGGCGCCCATAAGCCGAAGGTTCTGCGGATATGGCAGCCTAGGCTGAAATGCAGGAGGTAGAGCGCGGTGTGGAAGGTCAGTGCGACTTCGGCTTTCTGCCGCTCGTCGAACTCTTCGACCAGTTTGTCCACTGCCTCGGCCAGGGTATAGGGGTGTTTCACGGGTGTGTTGTTGGCCATGGTTTTATGAGGTTCACTATCGCCTGGGCAGGTGTTTCCGAACATCGGTAAGGTCTAATCTCACCCTAAATCCGGGGGCGGACGCAAGCCGGGTGAAGTGATTATTTCTGTGTCCGGTATTGCAGGCGGCGTGGCTTCGCCGAGCCGAGTCCATTACCATAACGAGGTTTGGTGGACGAAAGCACTGGATCCGGCCAAAGACGGTCGGGCTGCAGTGGCCGTCCGATCGAGGCTAGGGCGCCGGCTTGGTGGTGTGCTGAAAGAAATGCGATGGCATCGGGATTTCGTCATGGCGGATTCCGGTTTTAATGTATTCCAAGGATAGAGGTTCTCTGTATGAAGGAAGCGAGTGCTCCCTCGGTCTTTGAAAGTCCGCTTGTCTTCTTGCTCAAGATGCTGTTCGCTCCTGTGGTCGCCTCCGGGATGTTCCTGGCCAGTTTGCGGTTTGAGGGGTATCCCCTCGAAGGCGCGAACATATTGATGTTTTTCTTGGTTTTTATCGTTGTATCCCGCACCTTCAGGGTCACCCGGCTGAACGACCGGTTAACGACCCGCTCATTTTTCGAGACCGCGTTCGATACGCTGGCGCGGTGGTTGTTCACGCTGGCGGTGGTCGCTTTGCTCACCTATGTTGCGGGTATCGCCGATTTCTTGGACGAACCGGGATTCGTGGCGTGGGCCGCCCTGACGCCGTTCATTTTGTTGTTCGGGCAATTGGCTGTCGGGCCTATGGTCCGGTGGTATTTCCGCCGGTATGGCGAACACCGGAAGGCTGTCATCGTCGGCGTGACCGAGATGGGGGTCAAACTGGCAGACGCGATCCACAGCCAGTCCTTCCTGCGTACGGATGTGCTTGGCTATTTCGAGGATAGGCATGGCGATCGGACCGCCGATCCCGGCGAACTGCCGGTACTTGGTGGAACCTCGTCGCTTGCGGAGTACCTGCGTACCCACGAAGTGCATGCCGTATACATCACTTTGCCGATTGCTCGGCAGCCTCGGATTCTCGAGCTGTTGGACGGCCTGAAAGACTCCACCGTGTCGGTGTACTTCGTTCCCGATTTGTTCATGACGGACTTGCTGCAAGCAAGCTGGGACACCCTGGCGGGCATCCCGGTGATGGCGGTCTGCGAGTCGCCGTTCATCGGTGTCCGCGGCTTGAGTAAGCGCGTGTTGGATATCCTCGGGTCCATCGTAGCGCTAGTCCTGCTCGCGCCGGTGATGGCGTTGATCGCTTTGGCGGTGCGTCTGTCTTCTCCGGGGCCGGCGCTGTTCAAACAGAGGCGCTATGGCGAGGATGGCGAGGCGATCTTTGTCTACAAGTTCCGCAGCATGACGGTCTGCGAAGACGGCGGCAAGGTAGTGCAGGCCAAGCAGGGGGATGCCCGAATCACGCCCTTGGGGGCGTTCTTGCGGAGAACTTCGCTGGATGAGCTGCCCCAGTTCCTGAACGTGCTCCAGGGCACGATGAGTCTGGTGGGGCCGCGCCCTCATGCCGTGGCGCACAACGAGCTTTACCGCGGCCTGATCAAGGGTTACATGGTACGGCACAAGGTGAAGCCGGGTATTACCGGCTGGGCACAGGTCAACGGCCTCCGCGGCGAAACCGAGACAGTCGATAAGATGGCCGCGCGCATCCGGTACGACCTGGAGTATTTGCGAAACTGGTCGTTGTGGCTGGACATGTGGATATTGCTCAAGACCGTCGGCGTGGTCTTCAAGCAGAAAAACGCTTATTAAAACTGCGGGACGGCGGCGCGCCGGCTCCGGGAGGCATCAATTCTGCCACGGGTCTTCCGGCGCCTCGGCGGCGGATGGCGGTGCCTTCGAGGCGGGTGTTTTCGCTGCGTCTTGCCGCCAAAGTCCTCCGGCGGAAAAACATTCCCAGCCCCAGCGCAGCCAATCCAGCAGCGCGTAAGCCAGCCAAAGTGCCCAAGCCAGCATGAGCAGGCGATAGACATACAGCGGCACCGACACGACCCAGGGTCGGGGCAGAGCAGTTCCGCTGCGGTCGGTATACCACTGGAGCCTAAGCGCGCTGGATTCGTAGCCGGCGATACGCATATCCGGCAGTCCGAGCAGACCCTGATGTACGGCGGACAGCAATACGCTCAAAGCCAACGCAGTGAGCAGAGCCAGACCGACCTGGATGAGGTTGAAACGTCGAGTCTGCGCCGGTATGCCGTCGCGCCGCCGGGCTAGCGCCACGATCCAGCCGATAACGGCTAAGCCTGCCGGCAGCGGAGCCTGACTCAGGCCGATCAGCAACAGCAGCCAATGGCGGGTTTTGAGCGGTGGCTCGGGTAGCCACTTTCCCAGGCTGACGGCAAGCAGCACGATTACACCGAGCATCCCCCAAAATGCTACCGAGGGGCCGAGTACAGGGCCGCCGACCAGCAATACCCATCGATTCTGGCCGAGTTCGATACCGATTCGGCTGTTGACGCTCGGGGCGCCAAGGTCGACTTCGGGCGCCGAGATGAGCGAGCCGGCCGCTGTCCGGGAGCGCCATGCCAGCCGGATCGTCTGCTCGCCCGGGTGCACCGGCACCTTCACCGTGCTCCCGTTTTGGCGGATGGGCTGGTCCACGCCGTCGATGGAAACCGACTGCAGTTCGGCATCGCCGGGCAGCGTCAGCTCATGCTGGCCGCCCTTGGCGCTAAGGAGATTCACGGCCAACTCGGCGTCCGTCGCCCGTAGACCGGGACGAATTTCTAGCGCGCTGCTTTCGATGGTGAGCGCGTTGCCGGGGGCGGCTGCAGGGCGGCTGATGAGCAAGGTGACCGTCTCCCCCGGCCAGGGATGCCATTCGGGCAGCCAATTGCCGCTGGCGTCCTGATGATGAGCCGCAGGGATCCCTCGGGTCTGGACATGCCAGATCGGCGCGGCATCGAGGCGCCAGATTTCGGTCCAGTCGCCGGTTTGGGTTGCGCGAAACTCGAAGGTGCTCGTTTTCTCCAGGGTCGAGTCCCAGCTCGTCGAAAGAGTGCCGGGTGGCAGATGAATCCGCACGCTTCCATTTTCCGCGGAGAACTGCGGCGAAATCACCGATTCTCCCGGCAGCAGCGGGATCTCCAGCGTTATCGGCGCATCAGGGGGAGAAAGCCGGGTCACACGGGTGACCGCCTGCCAGTCCAGCCCTAGCCTGAGGGTTCGCTCAACCGAAACGAACGCGGGCAAAGGCGAACTTTCCAACTCGTGTTTCGCTGCGCCGTTCTGGCCTCTGCGCTGCAACTGGAGCATGGACTCCGGTATGCCGTCTTCTCCCACGCCCATCACATCCCAGCCTTCGCTGTCGACGTCGACTCGGTGCGGCTTAAGGGGTAGCGGCAAGCCGATCTGGGGCAGTGCCGGCAGCGGGCCCGCCATTTCGATGCTATGGACGCCAGTATCGAGTGCGAGCCAGAGAACCCCGGCGGAATCCGCATAGGGACCGGCGGCGGGAGCGCCGTCGACAAGCACGCGGGAGGGAGTCCACTGGGCGGGTTGCGCAGGCAACGGAAGGGAAATGGGGCTTTCCACATGGGCAATCAGGACTATTTGCAGTTCGACAGTGCGGACGCGGAGATTCATGCGCTCGATCTGGGCGCATTCCTCGCCGCAGGCCGGCTTTTCGAGCAGGTGCGATCTAAGCTCTTCCAGCAGGGCCGGCGGCGGGAAATCGCCGGCACGGCTGTCGGGCGTGCCGAGTAGAAGCAAGGGCAGCACTAGGAGTCCCGAGGTACCGGGGACCCGCCGCCATCCCAGAAGCAACAGAATAACCGCCGCCAGCAGTGCCACCCGCAGCAGATTCAGCGCGCGGTTGAGCGATGGCGGAATCAATAGCAGCCGTAAGGTCTGGTCGCGCAGCACCGGTCCGTTCCAGTTCAACTTGACGCTGTGCCACTGCCATTGCGGCAAGCCGGGGCCGGTTTGGGTCAGCGCGTCGGGATCGATACTACGGTTCAGATCGCTAGGCTCCGCGCGAGCGGCTTTTGCCCGCAAATCAGTGGCTTCGCGTAATACTTGAGTTGCGGCCGCTGGTGCGCTTGCCGTGACCGCTTCTTCTTGCTCAGCGTAGTCGAAGGCAGCGGCACGCGGTTCGAACTGGGGGTAGAGACTCAGTCTGAGCTGTTGTACTGCAAAAGGGATGGCTTGGATGGCCAGTGCCGCTAAGACGAAGGTCCGCGCGATGCGCAGCGCCGAGGCGAAGTTTCCGGGCGGCATGACCCGGCTCAGGGCTTCGGCGCCGAGCCACCAGAGCCAAATGCCTTGGGGAGCGTTCGGCTCGTGCCAGGATAAGGCCAGCAGTAGCAGCATCAACCCGCCAGCCGCCCAGCCACGCAGGCGAGAGGCTGCGAGGGCAGTGACCAGTGCCAGGAACAGGTCGAGCAAGCTCCACTGGCCGAGCCAGGAGTCCGGCGCTTGGTCGGCTCCCGGTGCAGCGAACAGCCTCCAGCCCGGCGGGAGGCGGAGTTCGGAAGATGCGCTGACGAAATCGGCATTCCAGCCGGTGACGGGCAGTCGTGAAACATCGGATTCCCAGCGGCTTTCGGCGCTGAGATGCACATCGCCCCGGCGGACTTCCACTCCGCCGGGGCTGTCATCGAGACGAGTTATGCTCTGCGCCTGGCCGTCCAGTGTTACCCGTCCCAATGTCAAGCCGGGCGCCGAATCGAGGCGCCAGTTACGGGTCATACGTCCGGAAATGCCGTCCAGAAAAGTCATGCCTTGCCCGGAGAAATCCAGCCAAAGCGTTCGATGAATGCGTAATGCATCGGGTTCGGGCTCCGGGTCGCCGCGCTGAGCCGTCGTGAAGTGCAATGTCGTGCCCGGTGTCATGGCGTAGGTCGGCAGCGCCATGTATTCATCGGGGAGGCGGGTTTGGCGGGGATCCACCAGCGGCGCACCGGCCAGTTCCACCACGCGGATCGCGCGGTCGGCGGCGAACGACCAGAGTTCCTCCGATGGCCAGGGGGAAGGGAACGCAGGTAGTGCGAGCGCTTCCAGGTTTCTATTGGCCCTGCTGGTGAGGCTGATTTCCCAGTGACCGGGGCGGAGTTGCAGACGCAGGCGTCGGTCTGGCTCGATGCGGGCCGGAAGCGGGCTGTTCAGGGCGAGAGGGGTGAACTCAGACAGCAAGGCGCCGGTCAGGAGAATCTCGCGCTCGGCTCCAGCAACGTCCAGCTCTAGCCGTGTCACGGCTTCCACCGGGATGGCATCCCGCAGCAGCCGGGAAACGGAGAGCTTGACGGCTGCGGCGTTTTGGTCCGAAGGCGTCGCAGTACCATGCAGCCACAGCCGCCCAGGGCCGTCGAAACCGGGAAACGGTACCGGATGTCCGCCGATTTTGAGCCGGATCAGGCCGATTTCGCCCGGGATGGAAAGGGTTTCGGGCAGTTCCGGCCAGGCTAAGCGGCCGCCGACAACGTGCGTGCCGGGAAGCAGCCGGACGCCGGGAGCTGAGCCTTGAGCCGAGGCCGGCGCGGGTTTGCCGTTTACCTCCAGTCCCTGAGGCCAGACGCTCTGATCGCCGGGCAGAGGAATCCAGCTTTCCCGGAAAATCCGCCACTGGCTCCGGAAGTTGCCGCCGTTGTTGCGCAGATCGAGCTCAAGATAGGTCGGCCAGGCGCAGCGGTGGGTTTCGGGGTGATCCGCCAGGGACGGACAGGTCTCGTCTTCATGGCCGTAAAGCACCCATGGAATCCAAGGCCTGAGCGTATCCGGAATGGATTGCGCGTT
>JAQTYA010000190.1 GCA_028688525.1 Methylococcus sp.
TTCCTTCACCCGGTACGTCTTCACCCCCTCGCCTATGTTTTCCATCCCCGAACAAACCGTCTGCCCCTGTGCGGCTCTCCTGAGGAGCCGTTCCAAGCGGCGCGCTCCGCTGTTTTGGAGTGAGTCGTGAGCCAGAACAAATACCACGGACGGTTTGCCCTGGAGCGATACCGCGGCTACTGGTTGTGGGCGGTGCAGCGGCGGGCGGTGCTCAACCGGCCTTACCCGAAAACCTTGCTGTGCGGGCGCACCGATACGGAAGCCGAGGCTTATGGCCGGATCGCCCAATCGCTGGCAGGGATCGGATGCGAAGCCATCACCGGGGGCTGGCTGCCTTCTTGGGCACAGGTGCGGGAGCAACTCCGGGCGGAAGGGATTGCCCTGAGTGGTGGCGAGGCAGAAAAGCAGTTCGATCAGGCGGCCCAGGAGGCGCGCTACGCGGCGTGCTGGCTGTTGGCGGCCTATGTCCAAAAAGGCAGCGGAGCGGGCCGGCTGGAGCAAGGACGGACTGGCGCATTTGGTGCGGGGCATTGCCGGCGGGGTGGAGGGTTGATTGCCTGATCGTGCAGCTACGGGTTGTGGTATCGCGAATGCCGGCTGAGCCCGGCAAGATTTTGTACACCGCTGTGGTGCTAGCCAAGAGTCCCCGCCCGGACGGGTGATTTTTACGAATACCGGGCCGGGAAGGCTTATTTTGGCCAGCACCACTGGCTGCCCGGAATACCGCGGAGGATAGTTTGCATGAAATCATTCATTTTCCTGGCTAGTGCGATGCCTACCTGATCGGGTTGACCAGTCGCGTCGTAACACCTAAGCATCTTTAGGGGAGTCGGGGTTTGTGCGCCAGCGGGTGTAGGTAGACGCACCACGCTATGGCAGAGAAAGAGAATGGGACACACCGCCTTCCCCTTAAACAAGTCATTCCAATCCTGTGTATCTCGATCGCTTATAGCCGCAGACATCAGCTGATCGAGTTGTCTGCTAAGTTCCTGTATAGCGCTTTCGATATCCGTAAAATCAGTTTCCCAAAGCGATTCATGGGGTCTGTGGACATTACTAGCGTTGATGACGACCATTCCCTTGTCGGCTGGGCAGCGGTCGATCTGTTTCGCTCCATCTTTGATTCGCTCGAAGATGGTCTGCCCATGTGTCGTCTGAATCGATTTAATCGCAAGTGCCCATTTTTCAGGTGGTCTGAAGACACCCCCTTCCGTAGGCGTAACTGTGAAGATGATGTCCGGATTGTCGCCCTTGGCAGCGGTCGGCGAATCGAGACAGACGTTCTCGCCAACATGGGCTGCCAAGCAACCCATGTAGAGCTCGGCTATCTTGCGGCCAGTATCGTCATGCTCGCCAAGTGAGGCACGCCTATCTCCCCCCTCTGCAATCAAGCGCAGGTGCGGAACAAACTTCTGCTCGAACTCATCGATCGTTTCTACCGAAAGCACCTTGGCGGCGAGATCATGAAGGCGTGCAGCGCGGCGGAAAAGCTCTTCATGGTTCCGGCCCTCCGCCAGCGCCGGATTTTTCGTTACTTCGAAAAGCTGAGTAAGGGAGCAAAGCTCATCTTCCAGCGTCGAATGGACTGGTGGCTCAATGCCAAGCCGGCATAGCAGAGCTAAAAACCTATCGCCGATATCCCTGGCATTGTTAAATGGCACAAACATCATGAGAGCCCCGATTCAGCGCTTGGACAATCTGATAAACGATCTGATGCTGTGAACGGAATGGTTGTAGCCACCTCAGCCCTTCGACAAATGCTCATGCGGCAGCCCGCTGGATTTTGGGGGCGGGCCGCTGGCGGGCTTGCCACAGGTCGTAATCCGCTTGCATGCGTACCCAGGTTTCGGCGGTAGGGCCGCTGATCCAGGCTTCCAGCCGTAGCGCCATGTCGGCGGAAATCGCGGCTTTGCCGTGCAGTACACGGGACAGCGCCACGCGAGAAACGCCGAGCTGACGCGCGGCTTCGGTCACGCTCAAGCCCAGGTTGGGGAGCACGTCTTCTCTTAGGATTGCCCCCGGATGGGGCGGGTTGTGCATCGCCATGGTAGTGCCTCTTTCAGTGGTAGTCCTGGTAGTCGACCAGAACAGCATCTTCGCCTTCAAAGCCGAACGTGAGCCGCCAGTTTCCGGAGACCTTGACCGCCCACAAGCCGGCCATACTTCCCTTGAGCGAGTGCAGACGCCAACCGGGAAGGTTCATTTCTTCCGCCCCCTTCGCCGCGTCCAACACCGCCAGTTGGCGGCCCAGCCTGCCCGCATGTTCCGCCTGAATGCCGGTTTTGGCGCCTGCCTCGAAGAAAGCTTGAAGCCCCTTGTGCCGGAAGCTCTTAATCATGGGATGACTGTATAGCTATGCGATACATTCCGCAATAGCGGTACAATCCTTCCCTGCTTCACCCTGCCCGGTACTGACCGGCGGCCCGCTGGCCTCGTGGGGCTGACCGGTGTCAAGACAGGCGGTAGGCCAGAGTTCGTGGAGCGTGTAGCGCAGCGTTCCGGAGAAGCCCTTTTCCGATTGTGGCGAACGAGCGCTACTGAGGGGTACTCATCACCGCGGCACCTTCTGAGCCTATTGCATCTGGCTCACCTATCCGCCGTAGCTGGCGCCATCCGCAAAGTCGCCCATCAAACTTCGGCGTGTTCCCTGGGAATCAGCGTTGTACGTTACATCTCCAGTTCGAAACCACCCCGTCGACAAAAGTGACTTCTACTTCGTCATATACTTCCCGCGAGCTGCTGGAAGCGATGTACGTATAACCAACCGGGGCAACCGCGGTCGCATGTTGGCTGCCGCCAGACCAGTGGTAAACCCAGACTTCTGTTGATCCGGTAGCAAACGAACGTGCCGGCGCACCCAAACGTTGTAATACCTGCTCCTTGTTCGCCGTATGCACCAACGGGGTCATGGTTTCGGTAATTTCACTTACTCGCATTTTTGTCTTGATGTATGAGCAACCCGATAGGGGAAGCAGCATGAAAAGAATAAAGACCCGCGTTGCCCGATTCACAGCTATATCCCCCAGCTCAATTTGCGATGAGAAGTCACGAAGGATAGTGCGCCCGCCTTTGCTCTGTCGAGTCTGTATCTGGACGCTACTTTTTTGGTCTAGCCGGCATGGATATGAGAATAGCTCCGAAGGAACCTTAATTTGACATCGTCGTATTTCCCTATCCCCTACCCTGCTGCTACACTCTGAGCCGTTCCCTGGACGCATCCAGGGCCGGGCGTGGAAACCCGGATTGGCATAGGCGCACCAGCGCCATGACAGGCGCTTTTTTGTGCCTGTCGGTTTCCCATGGCGGGCGGTGCGGGGCACGGTTCGTCCGTGGCCGGTCCTATGCCCGGTTTTCCACCCCCGTATCGTCCGTCACCATTGCACCGTGGAAAGTGCCGGTGACGGTTCCCAGCTACTGCATAGGAGCCACACCATGACACCCAACCCTCGGGGCTTAATCCGCCCGAAGACCCTCACTCGTACCGATGCCAACCCGCTCGACAGCGAAGTGTTCCAGCTTACCGACCGGCTGGAAATGCTGGCGATTCTGTGCCGGAACCTGGCCGAGTCTTACCCCGAAATTGCCCGTCTGAAGCGCATCGAGCGCTACGCCAGGACGACGTTCGAGCACATAGAGCACGCCAAGCCCATCGTTCGGGGCTTGTGGTCCGAAGCGGCCAAGGCGGCGGAACAAGGCGGTGCAGCATGAACGCCCTCGACCGCACTACCGCTGCTCAAACCAACCCGCTCATTTCCTTGGACGACAGGGCCGAGACCTTGGCACGGGCGGCCATGATGATCCGCCACGTGAGCTACGGCGTGCTGCCCGGCTCCGACGCGCTTCCGTTACGAGAGACACAATTGCTGCTGGAGGCCGCAGCAAGAGCCTTGGACTTCGAGATTGCACAGGGAGGGGACGGCCATGCTTGAGCGCATCGAGCTGTTCCTGACCGCCTTGGGCGCGGTCGATGTGGTTTGCACCGTGGCGGATACCCTCGCGACTTGG
>JAQTYA010000067.1 GCA_028688525.1 Methylococcus sp.
TCGCTGCTGGGCAAATGGGGCTTGCCGGCCAATACGCAATAACAGACTCGGAGAGTGTCCGCTATCAATATCCAGCTTAGGCTCAGGAACAAGGCGGTCAGCCCGGCGTCGAGGTAATCGTTGAAAACTTGCTGCGGCAGTTTCGCGGCTTGCTCGGCCGGCAGCAGGCCGGAAGCGAGTTTGTCGTTTAGATCGCGGGCGTGGGCCAGGAAGCCTACTCTCAGCTCGGGGCTGAACAACTTCTCCCAGGCGGCGGCGCTGGTGACTACGATAAGCCAGGACAAGGGGGCCGCGGTGATCCACGCCTGGCTGGCCTTACCGGATTTGACCAGGATGGTGGTAGCGACACATAGCGCGATGGCGGCCAGCATCTGGTTGGCGATGCCGAACAGAGGCCATAGGCTGTTGATGCCGCCCAGTGGATCGATGGTGCCCATGTACAGGAAATAGCCCCAGCCGGCGACGACCAGCGCCGAGGTGAACAGCACGCCGGGGTACCAGCTGGTCCGGCCCAGCGCCGGATACCAGTTGCCCAGCATGTCCTGCAGCATGAAGCGGGCGACCCGGGTGCCGGCGTCGAGCGTGGTCAGGATGAACAAGGCCTCGAACATGATCGCGAAGTGGTACCAGAGCGATAGCAGGCCGTCGCCGAAAGCGCTGGCGAACAAGGACGCCATGCCTACCGCCAGCGAAGGCGCACCGCCGGTGCGGGCGAATAGGCTCGCCTCGCCCATCTCGCGAGCCAGGGCCGCCATTTGCCCGACATCGACCGGAAAGCCCCAGGCCGAGATCGTCGCCACGGCGTCGGCGGTGTCCTTGCCGACCACGCCGGCCGGGCTGTTGATGGCGAAATAGACGCCGGGATCGAGCACGGTCGCCGCGATCATCGCCATGATGGCGACGAAGGATTCCATCATCATCGCGCCGTAGCCGATGAAGCGAGCATCGGCCTCGTTGGCGAGCAGTTTGGGTGTGGTGCCGGACGAGATCAGGGCGTGGAAGCCGGAGATCGCGCCGCAGGCGATGGTGATGAACACGAAAGGAAACAGCTTGCCGCCGAAGATCGGGCCGGTGCCATCGATGAAGGCCGTGAGCGCCGGCATCTTGATGTCGGGATGCAGGATCAGGATGGCTATGGCGAGGGCCGTGATGGTGCCCAGTTTCATGAAGGTGGAGAGATAGTCGCGCGGGGCCAGCAGCAGCCACACCGGCAAGACCGCTGCGGCGAAGCCGTAGGCGATGATCATCAGCGCCAGGGTGGGAGCATCGTAGTCGAACCAGGTGCGCAGGGCCGGGTGGTGGTCGATCCAGCCGCCGCCGGCGACCGCAAGGATGAGCAGGCTGACGCCGATCAGCGTCGCTTCGATCACCCGGCCGGGGCGGAGCTCGCGCATGTACAAGCCGATCAGCACCGCGATCGGGATAGTCGCCGCCACCGTGGAAGTCGCCCAAGGGCTGTGTTTCATGGCGTTGACCACGACCAGGCCGAGCACCGCGATCAGGATGATCATGATGGCCATGACGCCGAGCAGCGCCGCCGAGCCGCCGACGGGGCCCAGCTCATCGCGGGCCATCTGGCCCAGCGAGCGGCCGTCGCGGCGGACGGAGAATACCAGCACCACGAAATCCTGTACGCAGCCGCCGAACACCGCGCCGATCAATATCCACAAGGTGCCGGGCAGATAGCCGAATTGGGCCGCCAGGGTTGGGCCGATCAGTGGGCCGGGGCCGGCAATCGCAGCGAAATGGTGGCCGAACACGACCCAGCGGTTGGTGGGCACGAAGTCGCGGCCGTCGTTGAAGCGTTCCGACGGTGTCGCGCGGCTGGCGTCCAGCAGCAGCACGCGGCTTGCAATAAAGGCGCTGTAGAATCTATAGCCGAGTGCATAGACGCATACGGCCGCCGTGACAAACCACAGGCTATTGACCGCTTCGCCGCGGTTCAACGCGATCCCGCCTAGGGCGGAGGCGCCTAGCAACGCAATTGCGGGCCAGATCAGGAGGGAGGCGGGCTTAGAATTAGACATGGTATCGTTGGCGGTTGGTGTGGGCCGCCCACGCACCGGGATGCTCGCCGCTTACGGCGGCAGCGCGGCACGAGGGTAGCGCGGGGCCGAGCAGCGTATTATGCACAGTCTGTGAGTTGATGAGGTAGGCGCGCGGTTTGTGGGACTCCGCGCCGGCCCAAACGATTTCGAGAGCTGTCATCCGGAGGATCACTATGGCTCGAAAACCTAAAGCGCCGAATACTCCCGAGTCCGGGACGGCGAACAACACTGCCGCAACTGCCAAGCCGGTTCAGCCGGGCAAGCCTCCGGAGCAGGAGCAGTCCATCGCCCCGGCGCCGCGTTCCGGGGCTGTGTCCAAGAAGCCGACGGGCGCTACAGCGCATCCGGTCTCCGACAAGTCCGCGGAGGTGGCTCGCTCCCCGGCGCAGCCGGAGCCTAATGCTAAGCCGCTGCCGGAGCTTCCCAAGCCCCCGTCTGGCTCCGTGTCTGGGGTCAAGGCCGCGGTTCCGGCCGACAATGGGCGCATAGCCGTACAGCCTCCCGTAGACATCCCGTCGGTAGCCGCCGAGACGGCGCCTGGCACAGCCGAAACGGGGCCGGCTGTCCCCGTAAGGCCTGAACCGACTGCAGCTCCGGCAGGCGTCGAAGCCGGGCTTCGCTCCACCGAGCTGCCCCATGCGCCGGAATGGTCGCCGCCCACGTCTGCGCCGCTGCCGGAGGCCGAGCCGTCGCCCCAGCCCCACATTCAGCATCGACCCTCGTTATTCGTGGTCCACATCACGCCGGAACTGGCGCCGGTAGCGAAAGTCGGCGGGTTGGCGGACGTGGTGTTCGGCCTGGGCCGGGAGCTGGAGATTCGCGGCAATCATGTCGAAGTGATTCTGCCGAAATACGATTGCATGCGCTACGACCAAATTTGGGGGTTTCAGCGTACCTTCGACGACTTGTGGGTGCCTTGGTATGGTGGGGCTATCCATTGTTCGGTCTATTTCGGCTTCGTGCACGGGCGCAAGTGCTTCTTCATCGAGCCTCATTCACCGGACAATTTCTTCAACCGGGGCGCAGTGTACGGTTTCCACGACGACATCCTCCGCTTCGCCTTTTTTTCGCGGGCGGCGATGGAGTTCCTGTGGAAATCCGGCAAGCAGCCCGACATCATCCATTGCCACGATTGGCAAACCGCTCTGGTTCCGGTCTATCTATACGAGCTCTATCAGCCGCTTGGCATGCGGCATCCTCGGGTCTGTTTCACTATCCACAATTTCAAGCACCAGGGAGTTACCGGCGCGCAAGTGCTGCACGCCTCCGGCCTCAACCGGCCGGACTACTATTTCCATTACGACCGATTGCGCGACAACCACAATCCGCACGCCGTCAATCTGATGAAGGGCGGTATCGTCTACTCCAATTTTGTGACTACCGTCTCGCCTCGCTATGCGATGGAAGCCAAGGATCAGGGCCAGGGCTTCGGCCTGGAGCCGACCTTGCACATCCACCACATGAAATACGGCGGGGTGGTGAACGGGATCGATTACGATTTTTGGAATCCGGAGCTCGATCCTAATATCCCGGCGCATTTCAGCGCGGATGCGATCGACGGCAAGTATGCCGACAAAAAGGCGTTGCGCGACCGGCTGCTGCTTGCCGACAACGAAAAGCCGATCGTGTCTTTCGTCGGCCGGCTCGATCCGCAGAAGGGTATCGAGCTGATCCGCCACGCTTTGTTTTACGCTCTGAGCCAGGGCGGGCAGTTCGTGCTGCTCGGCTCCAGCCCGGACGGTGCGATCAACGGCTATTTCTGGGGTCTGAAGCGGCAGTTCAACGACAACCCGGACTGCCATCTGGAGATCGGCTACAACGAAGAATTGGCGCATCTGGTCTATGCCGGTTCGGACATCATGGTGGTGCCCAGCCGCTTCGAGCCCTGCGGCCTGACTCAGCTCATCGCCATGCGCTACGGCACTGTTCCGGTGGTGCGCGAAGTCGGCGGCTTGGCCGACACGGTGATCGATAAGGACTTCTCGCACCGGCCCCTGCACGAACGCAATGGCTATGTGTTCCGGGATTACGACGAGCGCGGGCTGGAGTCGGCACTGGGGCGGGCGATTGCCTGCTATTACCAGTACCCGGAGCACTTCCGCGAGTTGATGAAAAACGGAATGCGCTACGACTACTCCTGGAATCATCCGGGGCAGGATTACCTCAACATCTACGATCACATCCGGGACAAGTAGCCGCGCATGAGAATCTATAACCTGTTCCCGCTGCTGGCGGGTCCTTTCGGCCAGTGGACGTCCCATCTGGAGCGGGCAGCGGCCATGGGCTTCGACTGGATTTTCGTCAATCCGATTCAGCAGCCCGGAAGCTCCGGCAGCTTGTACTCGATCAAGGATTATTTCGGGATCAACCCCGCGTTTCTCGACGGTTGCACATCCCCGGAGGATCAGGTGGGGGCGATGATCCAGACTGCGAACGGGCTAGGCATGAAGGTGATGGTCGATCTGGTCATCAACCATTGCGCTTATGACTCCTCTCTGCTCAAGGTTAGCCCTGAATGGTTCGTCAGGGAGGGCGGCCGTATCGTCCATCCGTCCTGCGATCAGGACGGCCAGAGGGTGGTGTGGGAGGATTTGGCGCAGTTCGATTTCCAGCCGTCGGCGGAGCGGGAGGCCCTGGTACGGTATTGCCTCGAAGTTATCCGTTTCCTATGCCGACTGGGATTCAGCGGGTTTCGCTGCGATGCCGCTTACCAGTTGCCGCCAGAAATCTGGCAGCGCTTGATCAGGGAGATCAAGCAGGAATGGCCGGAGACAGTGTTCGTGGCAGAAACCCTGGGCTGCTCGCCGGACCGGACCCGGCAGACCGCCCAGGCCGGTTTCGATGCGATTTTCAACAGTTCCAAATGGTGGGACTTCGGCAGTCCCTGGCTGCTGGAACAATACCAGCTTACTCGGGAAGTGGCGCCGTCGATCAGCTTCCCCGAGAGCCACGACACGAGGCGTCTGATGGACGAGGCGCAGGGCAACGTGGACGTGCTGAAGCAGCGCTACCTGTTTGCCGCCCTGTTTTCGGGCGGGGTGATGATGCCGATCGGTTATGAGTTCGGTTTCCGGCGTCCGCTGAATGTCGTCGCAACGAAGCCTGGCGACTGGGAAGAGCCGGCCTGCGACCTTACCGGCTTCATCGGCGCGGTCAACCAGGCCAAGGCCCGTTGCCCAGTGTTTCAGGAGGACAGCATCACCCAGCTGCTCTCTCACCCGAACCCGGCCATCCTGCTGATGTGGAAGGCCGGGCGCCGGCAGGGCGACGAGGCCTTGCTGGTACTCAACAAGGACACCTGGAACCGTCAGCACTTCCATGCCGACGACATCTACCATTACGTCCAGGGGCGGGCGCCGCTGCGCGACTGGTCGCCGGAGTGGCGGCTCGATTACGTTCCCGCGCCTTTCGAGTTCGAACTCGCGCCCGGTATGGGGCGTGTTCTGGTCACCGAAAATTGAAGTGAACTTTTTCGCAGCGCCGCGATCTTATGTATAAGTCGTCTGGATTCGACGCGCAATCTACTCATCGTCTCCCTTTTGAGTAGCCTAATGCACCCCGGTTCCCCCAAGCCGGGAAATCACGCCCTCCGGAGCCTCCCCCTTAAGCTCCGGAGGCTTTTTCTTTGTTCTTCAGCGGCAGGGCAAGCCATTGGCCCAGCACTTCCCATCCTTCCTCAGCCCCGGTTTTTTTCAACGATGAAAACAGCTGTGCGCTGAAATTCGATGTCCCGTAGCTTGCGAGCCGGGCTTTGGCTTGGAGCAGGGTATTCATCGCCGCGCCCCGGCTCAGCTTGTCACTTTTAGTCAGCGCCAAGTGCAGGGCGACTTCCCGGTGCGCGCACCATTCGATCATGACTTCGTCCATCTCGGTGAAGGGATGGCGTATATCCATCAGCAGGAACACGCCGCGCAGCGATTCGCGGTAGCGCAGGTAGCGCTCCAGCGCGGCTTCCCAGCGCCGGTGGATTTCCCCGGGCACCTTGGCATAGCCGTAGCCCGGCAGGTCGACCAGCCGCCGTTCGTCGTCGATAGTGAAGAAGTTGATCATCTGGGTGCGCCCTGGTGTCTTGCTGACTCTCGCCAGCCGGCCAACGTTGGCTAGAGTATTGATTGCACTAGATTTTCCTGCGTTCGAGCGGCCGGCGAAAGCAACTTCATAGCCCAGGTCGGGCGGGGCGTCCTTCAGCTCTAGGATGCTGCGCAGATAATGTATGGAAACGGGAGGGATGTTCATCGGGTGCGGGGAGGGGAGTGTTGCGGTGAATCCGGGCATTCTACACTGCCACTTCCGACTGGCGACCGGTGTTGACTTTTGAGGGCGATCCCTATTTGATTTGAAATGTTTTGTCCTGGCTGCAGTAGACCGATCATGGATCGGCATTTTTTGAGATAATTCGCTGATGAAAAAAATAACGATTAAAGCGCTGGCATTCGGTATCGGTCTGGCGGCGCTTGGCGCCAACTCCTGGGTTCTGGCTGAGGGCAACCCCGCGGCGGGCAAGAAAAAGGCCGAGACCTGCTCGGGCTGCCATGGCGAGGACGGCAATAGCAATGCGCCGATTTTCCCCAAGCTGGCCGGGCAGCATGTGGCCTATCTGGCCAAGCAGCTGCAGGAATTCAAGTCGCAGAGCCGCGGCGAGTCCACCATGGCTGCGATCGCGGAGCCGCTGAGCGACGAGGACATCGCCGATTTGAGCGCATGGTTCGCCAAGGGCAGCGTGCATATCGAGGAGGAAGAGGGCGACTACGCCGTAGGCGAACGCCTGTATCGCGTCGGTAATTTGCAGAAGGGTATTCCCGCCTGCGCCAGCTGCCATGGCCCGCATGGGGAAGGCAACGGCGAAGCCGGCTTCCCGGCGGTGCGGGGCCAGTATTCGGCCTATGTCTCCAAGGCATTGCGCGAGTTCAAGGCCGGTGAGCGTCGGAACGACCGGAACCAGATGATGCGTGACATCGCGGCGAAGCTGGGCGAAGAGGAAATCGGCGCGGTTTCCGATTTCGTTTCGGTGTTGAAATGAGCCGTTGGCCCCATTGTGTGGGAACCTGCTGGCTATGCCGATTCTAATGAACTGCAGGCCGCACGGTGCGGCCGATTCGGAGAAAATTCGTGAATAGAGGAATCCACATGTTGCGTACCGGTTTGGCGCTGGCATTTCTGGCATTGTTTTCTACGTTGGTAGCCGCGGCGCCGGCCGCAAACAAGGAATTTGCCGCAGGCAAGGATTACGAGCTGATCGATCCGCCTCAGCCGACCTCGGACCCGTCCAAGGTCGAAGTGCTCGAATTTTTTTGGTACGGCTGCCCGCACTGCTACCATTTCGAGCCCGATTTGAACGCCTGGCTGAAAACCAAACCGGACAACGTCGTTTTCATCCGCCAGCCTGCGGTGTTCAACGAGCGCTGGTCGGCCCACGCCAAGATGTTCTATACGGCCGAGGCGCTGGGCGTTCTGGATAAGCTGCATACGCCATTCTACGAAGCCATTCAGGTCAAGAAGCTGCCTTTGGCCACCGAAGAGGAGCAGGCCAAATTTTTTGCCGAACATGGCGTATCTAAGGATGATTTCCTGAAGGCGTACAAATCCTTCGCGGTAGATGCCAAAATGCGGCAGGCCGAGGGCCTGGGGCCGCGCTACGGCATCACCGGCACCCCGACCCTGGTGGTGAACGGCAAATACCGGGTCTCCGGCACCCTCGCCAAGTCCTATCCCAACATGGTCGCCATCACTAGCTACTTGATAGCTAAAGAAAGCGGCAAGCCGGCGAAATAAAACGAAAGACACCGATGGGAGCGGCTCCGGCTGCCCGCGAGCGTATCGAGGATACGCTTCCGGAGCCTGCGAACGGCGAGGCGACGCCGGCTCCTGCCGTTCTGCGCCTAGCCAGTTTCAACATTCAGACCGGGATCGCCACGGCCAGTTATCGCGACTACGTCACCGGCGGCTGGCGCCATGTCTTGCCTTCGACCAAGCGCCTGCCCAATCTGAACCGCATCGCGCAGTTGCTCAAGCCTTTCGACATCGCCGGCCTGCAGGAAGTGGACGGCGGTGGGATGCGCAGCCACAACATCGTGCAGACCCAATACTTGGCCGAGCATGCCGGCTTCGCCTACTGGCACAATCAGGTCAATCGCCGTATCGGCAATCTGGCGCTGCATAGCAATGGTCTGCTCAGCCGTATCCGCCCGGATTCCGTCAAGGATTACGCGCTGCCCGGCTTACCCGGGCGGGGCGCTTTGCTGGCGCGTTTCGGGCCCGACTCCGGGCATGCGCTGTACGTCTGCGTGGCTCATCTAGCGTTGAGCCGGCGGGCCCGGCTCAAGCAGCTCCGGTTCATCAGCGATCTGATTGGCCCTTTGCCCTATGTGGTGATGATGGGCGATTTGAACTGCGAGCCGAACACGCCTGAACTGGATTTGCTGCTGGAGGCGACGCACCTGAGCGACCCGGTCTGCCGGCTGAAGACCTTCCCGAGTTGGCGGCCGCACAAGATGCTCGACCATATTCTGGTCACGCCCTCGCTGAGCGTGAACCGGCTCGAAGTCGTCGATTTCGCCTGTTCCGACCATCTGCCGGTGGCCATGGAGGTGACGCTGCCGGAAGCGCTCGAGAGTCTTTCGAAGCGGTTTTAGTCTTTCTTTTCCGAAGAGTCGGCGAAGGTCTTGAGCCGCGACACGGCGCGCCGGTTGAGCGTCCGCGCCGCTTTTCCTGTCATCAATTCGAGCGCTTCGTCTGCCGTGCGGATCGCGTATACGGCGAATTGGCCTGCCGCCACGGCTTCGACGACCTCAGTTTTCAGCATCAGATTGCGGACGTTCGCCGCCGGGATGACGACGCCCTGATTCCCGCCGAAGCCGCGCGCCCGGCATAGCCGGAAGAAGCCCTCGATTTTTTCGTTGACCCCGCCGACCGCCTGAACCTCGCCGTGCTGGTTCATTGAGCCGGTGACCGCCAGTGTTTGCCGGATCGGGATTCCGGTGAGGGCGGAAACCAAAGCGCAGAACTCCCCCAGCGAGGCGCTGTCCCCGTCGATGCAGCCATAGGACTGCTCGATGGCGAGATGGGCCGACAGCGCGAGCGGGAAATCGCGGGCGTATCGGTGAGCCAAGTAGCCGGACAGGATCAGCACCCCCTTGGAATGGATGGCCTGGCCGAGTTCGGCTTCGCGTTCGATGTCCACGACTCCGCGTTCGCCCGGAGATACCGTGGCGGTGATCCTGGCGGGGGTGGCGAAGCAGGTCTCGCCGGCTTCGAGTACGGTCAGTCCGTTGACGCAGCCGACTTTTTCGCCTTCGGTGGCAATTAGCAGAACGCCTTCCATCACGTCGTCCAGCAGTTCCTCGTTCAGCCGGTTTAGGCGCCGTTCGCGCGCAGCCAGCGCGTGGCTTACGTGTTCGGTCCGAATCGTTTCGGCGTTTTCTCGACCTCTTTCGAGATCGGCTTCGGCCAGAATTTCGCAGATGTCGCCCAGCCGCGCCGAGAGCCGGTTCTGGTGCTCGGCCAAGCGGGCGCCGTATTCGATCAGCCGGGCGATGCCGCAGGCCGATACCTCGCCGTAGCCCGATGTGGCCACCTGGGTCTTGATCAGCCTAGCGAAATCCAGCATCGATTCCGGCGTCAGGGGAAAATAATCGTCGAAATCCACCGGAAGCCGGAACAGTTCCTTGAACTCGGGATCGGCCGACTCCAGCAGGTAGTACAGGTCGCGCGACCCGACCAGTACCAGCTTCAGATCCAGCGGCAGCGGAGCCGGGGTCAGCGTCGGCGGCTTCGGACCGGCGGCGTCGGCTGCAGGCGGTTCGATACGCAGGTCGCCTGTCTTGAGCGCTCGTTTCAACGCCGGCCATGCTTGGTCGTCGGCCACGATCTGATCGGCTTCGACGATCAGATAGCCGCCGTTGGCTTGGTGCAGCAGGCCCGGATAGATCAGCCGGGCGTGATCTCGGGGCATTTCCTGTTCGCTCAGATATTCGATCCGCCCGAACAGGTTCGGATAATTGGGATTGGCGCCGAATAGCACCGGCGCGCCTGCGGCGGGATCGTGGCTGACCAGCAGGCAGGGCGCATAGAGGTCCAGCAACTGGTTGCGGCGGCTGGCTTCCTCGCGCGGTTCCTGGCCGCGATCGTCGAGCAGGTATTCGGCTACGGTGCGGTCCAGATGCGCGCCCATGGCTGAGACATGGTTGACCAGGGCAGGGCAGCCGGCATAGCTTTCGGCCAGGCGGGACAGCAGCGGGGCCGCGGCCTGATCGATGGTTTGCCGGTTCAGGATGCGCAATGCCTCCGAGGCTTCCCGCTTCCACTGCGGCAGTTCCAGCAGAGCCTCGTGCAGATCGTCCTCCAGTTGCCTCACCTGGGTATGAAACTCCGCCTTCTGGGCTTCCGGCAGAGCCGCGAATGCCGTTTCGTCGAGGGGGGCGCCGTTTTGCCGGGGGGCGAAGGAAATGTTGTCGCCGTCGCGGAACAGCAGAATGCCTCGCTGTTCCGCCCGCAGGCCAACCGCCTGCACGGCCTCGTCGAAGCGCCGGGAAAATTCCCGGTCGATCGCCGTACGCCGGCGCTGGTGGGCTGGGTTGTCGAAGGCGGAAGGGAAGGTGGCCAGCAGGCTGTCGACGAAGGTTTCGATGTCCGCCACGAAGCGGCGGCCCAACCCTGCGGGTAGTGGTACGGCGAGCGGCTCGCGCGGGTTGGCGAACTGGTTGAGGTACAACCAGTCGCTGGGGGTGGCTTGGCCTTTGGCCTTGAGTTCGAGCGCGTGCCTCATCAGCGACAGCCGGCCTGTGCCGGGATCGCCCATCACGTAGAGATTGTAGCCCCGGCGGCGGATTGCCATGCCGACGTCGATTGCCTCCTGGGCTCGCTGTTGGCCGAGGATGTGGTCCAGGGGTTCGAGTTCGGCGGTAGAAGCGAAAGGCAGGTCGTGTGCGGCCACGACGGTGGAGAGAGCGGCGGGCGGGAGAGCGGACTGAAGTTTGGCCATGGCGAATGAGGTTTGGAGCATTTAGCGCGACGTCGGCAGCGAAACGATGTCCGCTTCGGCATGCCCGCGATCTTCCCGGTTTTTCAAATGCTCTAGCGCGCGTTGAAATTCGCTGTGCAGGCGGGGAAGGAGCTTGAGCGATCCTGCGGTGTAGTACACCGCTTCGAAGTGCACCGGCGCGTCCAGGTTGTCCCGTTCGCCGGGACGGAAAGCTTGCCAGGCCATCTGGATATCGCGTGTGCCTGCCCCGTCGACGAATACGATTTCGGCGTCGTCGGCAATGGCCAGATATTGCATGCTGCGGATCGGTACGAACAGCGGATCGGGGCGGCGGCGTCCGAGCAGAACCTTGCAGAGGTTGTAAGTGGCGGCGGCGAGCGAGCGTTTTTCACGCTTGAGTTCACGCGAACGGTAGAAGGTTTCCTGCATCTTGGCGCGTCCTGGATTGATCGGGCTAAGCTACCAGCCGCTGGGCGGTGCGGGCAAGAAGCGGGCGTTTTTCATAGGGCTTTGCTGTATATGACTCGGCTTGTTTTGGTATAGTCGCTTCCCGGAGAACGCAGGCTCTCCTTCGAAGATGCTCCGGCGTCCGGCTGGGCCGGCACGGCTTCGAGCGCGCTCTCCCGCCACACCCCGCCTGCCGTCAAGGGTTCGAGAGCTCTCGCGCATGACAACAAATTCCTCACCTACATGAGCCAAATCTGGAGCAGGGCAATGACGATAAATATTGCAATCAATGGATATGGACGGATCGGCCGCAACGTCTTGAGGGCGATCTACGAATACGGGCGTCAGGATGTCCGTATCGTCGCTATCAACGATCTGGGCGATGCCCAGATCAATGCCCACCTGACTCGCCACGACACCGTGCACGGTCCTTTCCGGGGCACCGTGGAAGTCGGCGACGGTGAAATCGCCGTCAACGGCGACAGCATCAAAGTCTTTTCCGAGCGCGATCCGGCCAAGTTGCCCTGGGCGGCGCTGGGCGTCGACGTGGTGCTCGAATGCACCGGCGTGTTCCGCACCAAGGCGAAATGCCAGCCCCATCTGGACGCAGGTGCCAAAAAGGTCATCATTTCGGCCCCGGCGGACAAGAACGAGTGCGATGCGACTATCGTCTACGGCGTCAACGACCGCACGCTGAAGGCCTCCCATAGCGTCATTTCCAACGCGTCGTGCACCACCAACTGTCTGGCGCCGCTGGTGAAGCCGCTGATGGATAAGGTAGGCATCGTGTCCGGCCTGATGACCACGATCCATTCCTATACCAATGACCAGGTGCTGACCGACGTCTACCACAAGGACATGTACCGGGCTCGCGCCGCGGCTTTGAACATGATCCCGACCAAGACCGGCGCGGCGCAGGCGGTGGGCTTGGTCTTGCCCGAGCTGGACGGCAAACTGTCGGGTTTCGCCATCCGAGTGCCGACCGCCAACGTATCGGTCGTGGATCTGACCTTCATCGCGGCGCGCGAAACCAACAAGGACGAGATCAACGCTATCCTCAAGGCCGCGTCGGAAAACGAGCTGAAGGGTATTCTCGGCTATAACGATCAGCCGTTGGTCTCCAGCGATTTCAACCACACCACCACTTCGTCCAATTTCGATTCCACCCAGACTAAGGTGGTCGGCAATCTGGTGAAGGTATTGAGCTGGTACGACAACGAATGGGGTTTCAGCAACCGCATGTTGGATACCACCGTCGCGCTAATGAACGCCAAATGAAAGCCAACATCCGCCGTACCAAGATCATCGCAACCCTGGGGCCGGCTTCCGAATCCCCGGAAGCTTTGGAGAAAATCCTTCAAGCCGGAGCCGATGTGGTCCGGCTAAACTTCTCCCATGGAACGGCGGAAGAGCATCGGGCGCGCGCCGAGAGGGTGCGCGAGATCAGCCGGAAGATGCAGCGTTACGTTGCTATTCTGGCCGACTTGCAAGGCCCCAAGATCCGCGTCGCCCGCTTCAAGGACGACCGCAAGGTCGTGCTGGAGGAGGGGCGACCCTTCGATCTGGATACGGCGTTCCCGCCGGACCAAGGCGACGAGACTCAGGTCGGCTGCGGCTATGAGGCTTTGCCCAGAGATGTGGAGCGCGGCGACACGCTGCTGCTCAACGATGGCTTGATCGAGCTGAAGGTGAAGTCGGTCGAGGGCACTCGTGTCAAATGCGTGGTCAGCGTGGGTGGGGTGCTATCCAACCACAAGGGCATCAACAAGCTGGGCGGCGGTTTGTCGGCACCGGCCCTGACCGACAAAGACAAGGCGGACTTGCTGACCGCGGTCAGCATAGGCGCCGATTATCTGGCGATCTCCTTCCCGCGTTCGAAGGACGATATGCTGGAGGCCCGCGAACTGTTGCGTAAGGCCGGCGGCAACATGGGTCTGGTGGCGAAGATCGAGCGGGCGGAGGCCGTCCGGGACGGCGTGATCGAGGGCATCATCGATGCCTCCGACGCCATCATGGTGGCGCGGGGCGACCTAGGCGTGGAAATCGGCGACGCGCTGCTGCCCCATGAGCAGAAGCGTTTGATCCGCCTGGCCCGTAGCCGCAACAAGGTGGTCATCACGGCGACCCAGATGATGGAGTCGATGATCGAAAACCCGCTGCCGACTCGGGCCGAGGTTTCCGACGTCGCCAACGCGGTCATCGACGGTACCGATGCCGTGATGCTGTCCGCCGAAACCGCGACAGGGAAGTTTCCCGACCGGGTCGTGGCGGCCATGGTGCGGGTTTGTCTGGAAGCGGAAAAATATCCCAGGGTGCGCCAGTCGGGCCATCGGATGGACGAAAAGTTCCACCGCATCGACGAGGCGATCGCCATGTCGGCCATGTACATCGCCAATCACCTGCCGGTGCGGGCTATCGGGGCGTTGACGGAATCGGGCTCCACGCCCTTGTGGATGTCGCGGATCAGCTCGGGTATTCCGATCTTCGCGCTGACGCCGCACGAAAGCGTGTGTCGCCGTGTGACGCTGTTTCGCGGGGTCTATCCGATCTTCTTCGACGAGAAGGACATCTCCGATCATCATGTGCTCAACCGGGCGATCGCGGAAGAGTTTCTCACGCGCCGCCTCGTGAAGATGGATGATTTGGTCATCCTGACCAAAGGCGATCTCACGGGCCGCACCGGCGGTACCAATGCCCTGAAGATCTCGCGTATCAGCGACGTGATCGCCGCTGCGCCCTAGTGCGCCGAATCTCGGTTCAGGCGCTGCGTAGGTGCAGCGGGCTCTTGCGGGGAAAGTGCGCTTTGAGGAATTCCATCTGATCGGCGAGCACGCGGCGGCCCTGCAGATAGATGTATTCGGCGTGGGTCGGAATGAAGGGAATGGCGAGCAGCTGCATCTTCGCTTCTTCGGGCGTCCTGCCCGCCTTGTGGTTGTTGCAGCGCTTGCAGGCGGTCACCACGTTGTTCCAGGTATCGGACCCTCCTCGGCTAGTGGGGTAGATATGGTCGCGCGAGAGTTCGCTATGGCGGAAGTTGTTGCCGCAATAGAGGCAGATATGGCCGTCGCGGCGGAATAGCGCGGTATTGTTGAGCGGCGGCACGTAGCTCAGATCGATCCGGTAACCGCTGTTGGCATGGCCGAAAGTCGCCACGATGGAGTTCACGTCGATGCTGCTGCGCCGCCCTGTTTTTGCATTGATCCCCCCCCGCAGCTGGAACAGTATGCTGCCGCAGCCATAGGCTACTTGTTCTAGATAATAGAGCTTGGCGGCCTCCTGATAGCCTATCCATTCGAGCGGCATTCCCGCGGCATCCGTGCGCAGTACCTGAAGGTGGCGATGTTGCATGACGTCTCCTGCGGCTGAGGGTATTCAAAAATTGTTCATGAATCTTGACAAATCGGGTCCAAATAAAGGTGTTTCTGCAATGACTTATGCACAGTGTACAGAAATGCCGTGTCAAGTAGAAACTGCCTCGGCGGGCAGGCCGGTCCGGTTCAGCTGAGTTGGTGTAAGTCATTGTTTGTACGAGTTCTGTGGCGCGCTGGTCAAGACGACGCCAGTTTGACTTCATCCCTGAGAATATGCGGCTTTGAGGGCTTATCCCTGCGTTGTTTCACAGACTTTTCCACAGCTTTTGTGGATAAGTTGGTGTTTAGCCGAACTGCCCTGCCGATCCCAGTCTGACTGGGGTTTATGACGATTGGTCGCATGAAAAACGTCCTAAGGGTCGCAATTCCCATCCCTGCTTACCGCTGCTTCGACTACTTGGCTCCGGAGGGCGTCGACCCTGGCTACCTGCGGCCGGGAACCCGGCTGCGTGTACCGTTCGGAAACCGTAGCCGCACCGGCTATCTCATCGCCGTGGCGGCGCCGGCAGATTGCGATGCCGACCGCCTGCGCCCTGCGGACGCGGTTTTGGACGAAGCGCCGCTGCTGTCGGAAGCCGATGTGAAGCTGCTGCAGTGGGCGGCGCACTATTACCACCACCCTTTGGGTGAAGTGTTTCAGACCGCGTTTCCGGTTCATCTGCGGGAAGGGCGCAAGGCCGAGCTGGTTTTGCCGAAAGGGCTTGCTTTGACCCCGGATGGCCTGGCGCTCGATCCGGCACGGCTGAAACGGGCTCCAGCCCAGCGTAGGTTGTTGGAAACTCTGCGCCTAAGGGAGGCACCTCTCCCTGCATCCAGCCTGGCCGAAGCGTCCGCCGTGGCCAAGCGCCTGGTCGAACAAGGCTGGGCGAGTTGGGTGGAATATACGGAAGCTTCCCCGCCGTTCGCATCGCGTCCTGCCTTGCCGCTCAACGAAGCGCAGCGGGCTGCGATCGGAGCCATCGCGGAATCCCTAGGCCGTTACCGCGCCTTTTTGCTCGAAGGGGTGACCGGCAGCGGTAAGACCGAGGTCTATCTCGAAGTGATCCGGCAGGTGGTCGCACGCGGTGAGCAGGCACTGGTGCTGGTCCCCGAGATCAGTTTGACGCCGCAGTTCGAAGCGCGGCTGCGCGAGCGCATCGAAGCGCCGCTGGCCGTGTTTCATTCCGGCTTGAGCGAGTCCGAGCGCGCCGCTGCTTGGCTGGGGGTGCAGAAAGGCGGCATCCGGGTGCTGCTCGGTACCCGCTCGGCGGTGTTCACTCCCATGTTTCGGCCCGGCATTATCATTCTGGACGAGGAGCACGACCGTTCGTTCAAACAGCAGGAAGGCTTCCGTTTCTCGGCCCGGGACGTCGCGGTGATGCGCGCCCACTTGGAAAACATCCCAGTCGTCGCCGGCTCGGCGACCCCGTCGCTGGAATCGATCCTAAACGTCCGGAAGGGGCGCTACCAGCGGCTCGGTTTGCCTGCCAGGGCCGGAGCCGCCGTCGCGCCGCGTTATCGCGTGGTCGATATCCGTGCCCGCCGGTTGCACGACGGTTTGTCCGACGCCCTGATCTCAGCGATGCGCGACGCTCTGGCCGAAGGCGGCCAGGTTTTGCTGTTTCTCAACCGCCGCGGATTCGCGCCAGCGCTGATCTGCCATGGCTGCGGTTGGGTCGCGCAATGCCGGCGCTGCGATGCCAACTTGGTACTGCATGCGCGCGAGGCGAGGCTGCGCTGCCATCACTGCGCCGCTGAGCACGGCTTGCCGGGGCGCTGTCCGGCCTGCGGACAGGAAGATTTGCGGCCGCTGGGGGTCGGTACCGAACGGGTCGATCAGGCTTTGCAGCGGCTGTTCCCCGGTGTCGGCATCGCCCGGATCGACCGCGACAGCACCCGTGCCCGCCACAGTCTGGCGCAGATCCTCGATCGAGTGCATCAAGGCGAAGTGCGGATATTGCTGGGCACCCAGATGTTGGCCAAGGGCCATCATTTCCCCGGCGTGACCCTAGTCGGGATACT
>JAQTYA010000191.1 GCA_028688525.1 Methylococcus sp.
CGGAACCGACCTGTTCCCACGCGCCCGAAACGAACTCGTAGGTGGCGCCGGCGGTTTTCTTCATTGCACGGAACATAGGTGTTACCTCTTAGGTTGAATGACGCTTGCGCGCCGGGAATATCCGGGAGTGCCCGGAATCTGTTGCGATACGCTTAGCTTTGTGCCGAACGGGCGAGCTCGCCAGATTCGGCAAACTCGTCGTCTTCGTCTTCATCTTCGTCGTCGAAGCCTTCAGACTCGGCTGCCGCGATGTCATCGTTAGCGGCTTGACCGGCGTCGAAGCTATCCTCATCGCTTTCGTCTGGATCGTCGTCGGCGGATTCGTCCTCAAACGCCTCGTGCCGGCCTTCGGCGAGAAATTCGGCGATGTCGTCGAAGGCTTCGCGGTTGCGGTAGTAATGCTCATAGGTGCCGTCGCTTTCGTGTGAACCCACTTGGGCGTTGCGTTCGTCGGCGTAGTCTTCGACGAGGGCGAGCAATTCAGGGTCGCGTTCCTCGATAAAAAGCCCTTTTTCCGGCGCGCTGTCTTTGCTGGAGACCGCGCGGCGGGCGTATTTGAAACCGGCGATGGCGACCAGAACCCCCAGTCCGAGGGCGGCTATGGCCGCGCCATCCTTGCCGGCATCCAGTAAGGCGGTGGAAACAGCGGAGGAAACAGCCATAGGAACCTCTCGGATCAGGGGTTAAGGGTTCAGGTTCGGCGCAAAACCGGCCTAGGCGCGGGCCGGGGCGGGTTCGGGGCCGGCCTGGACGGGCTGCACGGGTTTGGCCGAGGCGGCACCCGCACCGGCACCGGCTACCGGACTGTCACCTTTGCTTGCACTGCCGGCGGTGCTTCCGCCTTGGCCATCGAGCTTGAACAGTTCGTGCAGCCGGGCCTTGTCGAGCAGGTTGCCGGGCTGGAGGCCGGTGACGCGGAGCTGGGCTTTGTCGCCGGCGCCGCGTCCGAGCTGGACGTCGATGAGGTATTCGCCGGGGACTTGGAGGTCTTGCAGCTGGGCGAAGATCTCGTAGGGCATGCGCAGGCGGATGAGTTCGAGGCCGAATTGGTTGGGGTTCCTTCCACTGGTGGGCTGGAGGATGTAGAGCCTGCCGCCTTTGCCGCCGCCGTCGTCGGTCATGTCGTAGCGGGTGGCGCTGACGACGAGGCCGCGCAGGGCGCCGGCGAGAGGACGGGCGGCCTCGGGGTTGGGTTTGCCGGCGGGGGCGTTGGGGTCGATGTGGAACAGCTCGTAAAGCGCGGGCAGGTCGAACTTGCCGCTGCCGGCGATGGAGAGGACGCTTTCTTTGTCGCTGTCCTGGCTGCCGCGTTCGATGTCGACGAGCAGTTCGTAGTGGCCGGGCAAGGGCTTTTGGCTGAGCTGTTCGACCAGATCGTAAGGGGCGTTGAACTTCTGGACCTGGAGCCCTAAGTGATTCTGGGCATCGTCTTGGGCGGGCTGAAGGACGTAGACGCTGCCGCCTTTGCTGCCGTCGACGTTGTAGCGGTTGGCGCCAAGTACGGGGGCGCTGATGACGATTTGCATGGGTTTTCTCCGTTGGGGTTTCACGCGCTTAAGGGTGAAGCCGGGGTGTCCGGTGTGCGCGTTGGGGCACCGGTCCGGCGATGAAATGGCATTGAGGGTGTGCGGTCCTGCGCTGGCTTTGGGGCGGGGGACTGCGGGTGATCTTGGAACCATTGCAGGGCGGCCACGTAGTCGGGGCTGAGTTCGCCGGTACTGCGGTCGATGCCTTCGCGTAAGGCGTCGATGTGGGGAAACAGCGGTTCGCATTGCGCTTGAAAGGCTTGAATGACGAGGTTGTCGCCGGGTCCCCAGTACCAGTGCTGGCGGCGGCCTAAGCTACAGCTGCGGGTGTGATCTTTTTGGGCTTGGCCGGCGTAGTAGGGGCAGTCCCAACACTGGGGCGGGGTGCGGCTGAAGGACTGACGCGGTAGCCCTGGGGTGTGGGCAGCAATCTTGCTGCTTTGGGTGGAGCTTTCACCGTTGCGCAAGGTGTAGGCGCAGGCGAGCGCTGGGCTTCGAGTTCTGCCGTGGCCGGGGCTCAGGCTGGCGAGGCTTACAGCGACCTGGAGGGCGGGACCGCTGAGACGGAAGCCGCACACGGCTTGGCCGTGGGGCTGCGCCTTGAGCTGTTCGCAGTCTTGGCAGTGGCGGAGATTACGGTACACAGCCGAGGTCTCCGGTAACGGCTTCGGCCCAAACGGCAAGGGCGAGCATGGATGAAACAGCGAAGACAGCGGCGGCAATACCGATCCACCGGGCGATCCAGAGCATGAGGGCGTAGCGTTCCACCTCGAGACGGCGCGGGCTGCGGGTTTGATAGGTGGCGTCGAGGGTGGGTCTCATGCCAGCACCTCGACTTCGATCATGGGCAGGGCGAGCCGGGCAAGCGTGAAGTGATCCGGGATCGGAGCGGTTTGTTGGGACTGCGGCAGCGATCGGCCTTTTTCCCGGCCTGGCTGCGCCAGGAGGTCAGCACTGCGATTCAGAATTCGCCGTGACGCTCCGCGTCTCCCACCGTCAGCACTTGGCCCACTGCCGAGCTGTTCGGGAAAAACGCCTTGCCCACCGTTGAGCAGCCGGCTAGTCCGCTGCGAAAGGTTGGTTTTTAGGCAAAGGAGTTTCCGGCGGTTGCGGCGGGGTTCGGGGGCGGCGGATTGAACCGGACCGGGTGGAGTACACGAATAGGTTTCCGGGCCTCGCCCCCAGCCGAGGGGACCGGAAAGGTTGCGGGTGGGAGACGCGAAGGGAGGGCGCGCCCTGGGGGGTTGGGGAAACATGGTTAGGCGGCCTCTGCGGTTCGATCCTGAGGACGGTCTTCGCCATCGAGACAGCACAGGCCGGAGGTTTCAACGGCTGTTTCATAGCCGTAAAACGTGTCCAGTTCACCATCATTCAGCCGACGAAAACGGGCTTCGACCTCAAGTTCAGCGCGACCAGCGGCAAGCTCAACAAAGGCGTCAAAGAATGGGTCGTCCCCGGCGAAGACCATGCCGACGGCATAAATGGCACGAGTAACGCGGCGCTGTTCGTCGATCAGATGACCTCGAAGCCAGGCATTGGAAAAACTGGATTTTGCCGGTTCCTTTCCGGCGGCTTTGACGAACTGGCGAAAGCCGTGCACGTCGACGACGATCAGGCGGAAGGCTCGGGCGATAGGGCCGGTTAAGTTTTCTGCGGGTTTCGTCATGTCAGTAGACCTCTTGCGCTGGAACGGCAGGGGCGGCAGCCGGGCCGGAGGACGGCGCGGGGATGAAACCGGTCTCCGTGCCCCGATTGACTAAACGCTTATGCGTGGAACAGATGCGGACCCGGCGGCCTTCGGGCAGGTCGTATTCCCAGCTTCCGGGAATGGCGCAGCGCTCACCTAATCGGGTGAGGCATTCGCAGCGGGGCGTATGGGTGAAGTCGTGCATGTCAGGCATCCCCCGCAGGCTGGCGTGCTTCGGCTTCCGCTTCGGCCCGCGCTTGGGCACTGTCGTCGGCCAGGAATTGGAATCGGTCGCGGACGTGGATCAGGCGGCGCAAGGTGCCTTTTAGGTGCACCTGGCTAATCAGCAGCGTGGTTTCCAAGGGGAATTCCGTGGCGAGTGCGGCGACGCGCTGAAGTAGACCGGCCAGGTCTTGGCTGATGAGGTCGACGCGATCCACCAGGGCGCCCACGGTTTCGCGGTCCGGGGTGTCGGGAATGCCGTAGGGCATCGAGGCTACGGGTGGAGGCGTGGTCATTTCAGGCGGCCTCGACCAAATCGGCTTGGGTTTTGCCGGCGCTGGCGGTGTTGCCGGTCAGGCGGGCGAGTTCGGTGCGGTAGCGCTGACGAATTGCTTGGGTTGAGGCGTCGAAATCGGAAGACCCAATGGCGTCATGCCAGAGCGTGCGGACGTAAGCGCGGGCGAGATCGGAAAAAGCAACAAGCTCACGATCTTGAATAGCGAGGCAGGAAGTGAAAACCGCATAGGGGTAAGTCATGCCGT
>JAQTYA010000068.1 GCA_028688525.1 Methylococcus sp.
ACTTTAAGGCGCGGACGATCGGCGTTGACTGTCCTGACTCCCGCGGACTGCTCCTGGGCCTGCTGCGACGGGCCGGATTCGTTTTCGGCTTCCAGCAGCATGGCGATCTGGCCGCCGGTCATCGCTAAGTAGACGTCGGCGAGAATTTCGGCGTCGAGCAAGGCGCCGTGCAGTTCGCGGCGGCTGTTGTCGACGTTGTAGCGCTTGCACAGGGCATCCAGGCTGTTCCGCTGGCCGGGATGGTTCTTGCGGGCCATCGCCAGGGTGTCGCACACGCCGCAGTAGTCGGCGATCCGGCCCCGGTTGTCGCCCAGGAGCGAAAGCTCGTGGTCGAGGAAGCCGACGTCGAAGGCGGCATTGTGGATGATCAGCTCGGCGCCGCCGACAAAGTTGAGGAAGTCTTCCGCGATGCTCTTGAACACGGGCTTGCCGGCCAGGAACTCATTGGTCAGGCCGTGAACCTCGATTGCGCCGGCGTCGATTTCCCGTTCGGGATTGATGTAGACGTGGAAGCGGTTCCGTGTAATCCGGCGGTTGAGCAGCTCCACGCAGCCGATTTCGATGATGCGGTGGCCGGCTTTGGGATCGAGGCCGGTGGTTTCGGTGTCCAGTACGATTTGGCGCATGGTCTGCCCTTCAGGCGGGGGTTTTATCGGATGGGGTCAGTTCGTCGATGCCGCGGTTGGCGAGGCGGTCCGCGGCTTCGTTTTCCGGATGGCCGGAATGGCCCTTGATCCAGCCCCAGCTCACCTGGTGGCGCTGCTCCGCCTGAATCAACCGCTGCCACAAATCGACGTTCTTGACCGGAGTCCGTCCGGCGGTCTTCCAGCCGCGTTTTTGCCACTGGGCTACCCATTCGGTGATGCCCTTCTTCACGTATTGCGAGTCGGTGATGATCTTCACCGCGCAGGGCCGGCTGAGCGTTTCCAGCGCCTGGATGGCGGCCATGAGCTCCATCCGGTTGTTGGTGGTCTGGGGTTCGCCGCCGCACAGTTCGCGGGTTTTGTCGCCGTAGCGCAGCAGCACGCCCCAGCCGCCGGGGCCGGGATTGCCGCGGCAAGCGCCGTCGGTGTAGGCAAATACGGTTTCGCTCATTCTTCGTCTTGGCCGTTCGCGCGCCAGTAGAGGTAGAAAGGAATGCCCAGCAGCAGGAAGGCCAGGCCGATGCCGGTCTCGCCGGGGTTGCGGAAAATCATGCTGATGCAGAACAGACCCGCGACGCTGGTGAACACCATCGGCACCCAGGGATAACCCGCGGTGTGATAGGGTCTGGGAACGTCCGGCGACTTGCGCCGCAGCACGATCACGGCAAAAGCGGTGATGCCGTAGAACGCCCACAGGCCGAAAATCGCATAGTTGAACAGCCGGTCGAAGCCGGCTCGGTCTTGGCCGAACAGCAGGATCAGGAAACAGGCGAACAGCGCCTGGATGACCAGGGCGTTGACGGGCGTGCGATGGACCGGATTGAGGCGCGCCAGCGGACTGAAGAAAAGCCCGTCCCGCGCCATCGCATAGGACACGCGGGCGCCCGACAGGATTGAGCCGTTGAGGGCAGCCAGGGTCGAGACCACGGCTGCCGCGGTGATCGCAGCGCTGCCCCAGTCGCCGAACACAATCAGCGCCACATCCTGAGCCACCCGTTCGGAGCCTTTGACCGCATCCAGCGGCAGCGCATAGAAGTAGGCCAGATTGGCCAGCAGGTAGACGGCCATCACGCCCAGCAGTCCCAAAAGAAACACCTTCGGGATGGTGCGCTCCGGATCGCGGATTTCCGAACCCACCATGGTCAGGTTGTTCCACCCGTCGTAGGCCCACAGCACAGCGGCCAGTGCGGCGGCAAAGGCGCCCAAGCCCCATCCGGCCTCGGACGAGCTGGCAGTCGCCGACTGAAAATTGCTCCAGGAGCCCTTTCCCGTCGCGAACACCAGCACGGCCAGGGCGACGATCGCCGCCACCTTGAGCGCAGTCAGAACGCTCTGCACGGTGCCCCCCGTGCCGACGCCGAAACAGTTGATCGCGGTAAACAGGGCGACGGCGCTCATCGCGACCAGCTGCAACCCGGTGATTCCCCAGCCGACTTCGCCCAGCGGCAGGCGCAGAGCTTCCTGCTGCAATCCGCCGACGAAGAACCCCAGGAAAATTGCGAATCCGGTCGATATCGTGGCGATGGAGCCGGTTTTGCCGATTACGACCTGCTGCCATCCGAACAGGAAACCCCAGATCGGGCCGTAGGCGCGGCGGAGGAAGGCGTATTCTCCTCCCGCCTCGGGGAAGGCTGCGCCCAGTTCGGCGTAGCTCAGCGCCCCGGCCAACGACAACAGACCGCCGAACACCCAGACGAAAAACGTCCAACCCACCGAATCGACTTCGCGGGCGATGGTCGAAGGCACCAGGAAGATGGCGGTGCCGATGACCGAACCGGCCATGAGGGCGCCCCCGCTGGCCCAGCCCAGGGCGCGCTTGAGCTCCGGCACATCCGAATTCGGCGAGTGCATGGTGTTATTCCTTGTGGGTCAAACGACAAAAAGCCCTCCGGCGCGGCGCCGGAAGGTCATAGGCGGTTTTCCAGAACCAGGAACCAAGGACGTTGCCGGGTCGGCTTGAGCAGGCCGTCCTTGTTGAGTTCGACGGTACTGCGCGACACCGAGTTGCGCACATTGCCGCCGATCGCATCCACACTGCCGCCGTTGTGCTCGACCACGATGTCGCAGTGCAGCTTGGTGTCTTCCAGCATGTAGGTTTCCAACGGCCGGGTAACGCTCGGCAAGCCGTAGCGCTCCCGGCTGGCGCAGACGAGGTCGCCGGGGCGCGGACTGTATTCCTTGATCGAATGCGGCACGAACGCCGAATAGGGCCCATCGGACTTGCGGATGATCTGGCTCAGATAAACCCAATGGGCACTGGCCGGCGGGAACTGGCTGTCCGGCACCCCAGCGGTTCCCATCACCCAGCTTACGAAGGCCGCGGACCAGGGTTGCGAGCAATTGAGCCCGGACAATCCCGGCTTGTCGACCGCCTGCCAGTAACGGCCAACCCGCTGAATGTGGGCCTCGTCGTCGTCCTCCCAGAAGCCTACGTGGGGAATGCTTTCGATGCCATCGTTGTAGATAACCCGCTGGGAGCCGAAAAACTCCCATTCGGAAGTCGCCAGCGACAAAATGCGGCGCTTGGTCGGCGTCAACGCAGGTTCCTTCGGCGCCGGTTTTTCGGTCGAGGACACAGGCTCCGCGGGCTGGACCGGCTGAGCCGGCGGCTTCTTGCTGCCGCAACCGGCGGCGCCGATGCAGACGGCCAACACGCAAACGCCGATGCTCCGCCGCGCCGCGTTTTCCAGAACATTTCCCTGATTCAAGCGAGTCATTCCGATTTTCCAGATGGTTTTCCCGACAAATTTCTATCCCAACGCTAGCGCGGCGGGCGCTTGGCCTCGCGGAACCAGTTCCGGTATTGCTCCATCCGGGCGGCCTGGTCCGCGGGCGCGCGGCGGGTGCAGGTGGAATACTCCTCGGTGCCCCGCTCCGCCCCCCAGCGAGCCTCCACGCAATCGTTCGGATTATACGCAACTTCCAGCGCCTTCCTGCGGGCGAACACCTCGGCGAGCGAAAGCTGCCAGGGACTGCCGTCGCTGCGGCGGTAGACGATGTGCGCCTCTCGGATTCGGTCGGCATCCATGCGCTCCAGCTGCGCTTTGACCTCGGTCGGCGAGCGGCCGCGCAGCACGAACAGCTCGGGATAGCGCAGCACCTGCTCCGGCAACTGCGAAACCACATTGAGCGCGATGATGAGGCGCATGTCCCGGGACGGGGTGGAATAGTCCTCCCAAGGACCGATGGTTTCGAACACCGCCGCTCCGGAGGGCATGGCGATCACTGCGCGGGGATTCTTCCGGAAATAGGCTTCGCCGTTGTCGACCGAGCCCACACGGGTCTCCAGCTGCTCCGTCAAGGCCTCGAACATGGCGTTGTAGGCCTGCTGGGGGTCCAGCCCCTGCGGATTGGTAAGCCTGCCCATCTGAGCATAGAAGTCTTCTGGAGACAGCTCGCCCTGCTCGCCGGAAAACGGCGCGCTCAAAGCCGAGTCAGCCAGTTCCGCATTGCCCGGAATCCGCACCCCGGTCCCCGCCGGCAGCAGCGGACGGAAAGCCTTGAAACCGGGACCCGCGCCGCGCACGTCATCAGCGAACAGGAAAGTCCCTTCCCAGAACCGCTTGCGGCTGATGGAGTTGTCGGGCTGGGCGTCCACCGCCAGCAGCATGCCGTTCCGCCCCGCCGACTGGGGCACCCACTGGGCGATCATGAGCACATGGCCGTAAGGATCGGCGTAGACCGTGCCCGGCCACAGGGAATCCCGCTTGAGCGGCACTGGGTAGAAATCGGTCGCGCTGTCGCGCAAACCGGTGCGAGCGCTGCCGGAATGCACCGTGTCCATCACCTTACGGATCAGCCCGCTGAAAACGCCGGGCGGCGCGGGACCGCGCTCGAACGCTTCGGCGACGGTCGGCGCACCGCAGCGCGGCGGCTGATTGGCCGAGCCGCGGCTGCATCCGCGGTAGGCGACCGGCAGGCCGATCTTCCAGGCGAAATAGCTGCGAAGGTAATACGGCAGGTCGGCGCAATCGGGATCGGACGGGATACGCTTGTCTTCGCCCGCCCCGAAATAGTCGTACAGAAAATTGCGCGAGGGGTCCGTCAGTACCGGCTTCAGCGAAGGCAGGTTGACGCTTTCTTCCAGCGGATAATCGAACAGCCGTTCGATCCAAGCAGAGAAAAACGCCTCCGTTGCGCGATCCCAGCGGCCGGTCTCTGCAACCGCCGCACCGCCGCCCACGGTCAGTTCCATGCAAGCGACCGCGCCTTCCGCGCCGCGCGCCTCCACCCGGTAATCGCCGCGCCCGGCCGAGCCGATCTCGGCGGCCAGGCTCCAGGGCGGACCGCCGAGCTCGTCCACCTCGAGCGGCAACTCGGCGCCATCGGAAGACCGCACCGACAGCTTGCGAATCGGCACATCGGCGGAAACTGCGAGAATTTTCAAGGGCTTACCGGGTTCGGGTACCCGCGGCGAGACCCGGATCGAAACGCCGGACGCCGAGAACCCGCACGCCGGACCATCAGCCGCGGATTGGGCCGCCGCCCAAGGCCATGCAGCCAGACTCGAAACGATAACCACACGGCACCAAAACGCTACAGACATCGGCCACCTGTCATGCTCACTCATTGAATGCGGGATTCTTACCCGCCGCTGTGTACTAAATAAGATCATATCAGGGATATCCCTCGACCCTACCTCTCCGCCACCGAACCAGCACGGCGTTCAAATCGATACAGAGTTGATCCAGGTCAATATTCGAACAGCCAGAATCCGTATAGTCGCCTCGGGGCTAACGCCCCAATCTGGCGCACGAAATTCGCGTCCAAAACCACATACATTACAACGAGGAGGAACAAATCCATGGCATTGATGACCTGGACCGCTGCAGAATTCGGCACCACCGTGGGTTTCGCCGACGACCAGCACAAAATCATTTTCGATATGGTCAACAAGCTGCACGACACCGCCGCTACCGGCAACCGCGCCGAAATCGGCAAGCAGTTGGACGCGCTGATCGACTACGTAGTGATGCATTTCCAGGCGGAAGAAACCGAAATGCAGAAGAAAGGCTATGCCGACTTCGACGCGCACAAGGCCGAACACGTGAAGCTGGTGGGCGTTTGCGCCGATCTGCAGAAAAAATTCCATGCCGGTGAAGCCGAGGTGACCCAGGACACCACACGCTTCGTCAACGACTGGCTGGTTAACCACATCCCGAAAGTCGACAAACTCTACGGTCCCTGCCTGAACGGCTGATCGTCGGCCGGAAAACCTACCCGCTCCGGCAGGACTGTGCATTGGCCCGGATCGCATGGACGCGAGAATCCGGGCCGTCTCGCAACTTTTCCCTACCCCGAGCTTCCGCTTGATGGCATGATTTCGCGGCTACGGCAGACTGCCGAATCCTCAACCCGGATCGCCCGAAATGACCATCCTCACCATCATCCTGATTACCTTCGCCGCCGGATTGGCAAGCATGGCCGTCCACGGCCTCATCCAGCGCCGCGTCGACCATCGCAAGCTGCGTAACCACAACGACGTGGCGGCGGCGGTCTACACCAATTTCGGCGTGCTATTCAGCCTTATCCTGGGCATTCTGGTCGGTCAGGGGCAGGAGCGGCTGGGCGACTTGTCCTCCGCAGCGGTCCACGAGGCCGCCATCCTCATGGATATAGTCAGCGCTGCCGAAGCCTACAACGATAAAGTAGGACACGCCGTTCACACAGCCGCCGAGGGCTATGCCAAGGCTGTCATCGAACAGGAATGGCCGCTGCTGGCGTCGCATAACGGCGCAAAGATCAAACGCGCGCCGCTGGAACAGCTCTGGCGCACCAGCCGGACCATCGACCCGGCCGAGCCCCGCGGCCAGGCGCTGTACGACACCACCATCTCCATGTTGGAAAACCTGGCCGAGGCCCGCTACGAGCGCATTTCCGCGGCAAACGATAGCTTGAACGATCTACTCAGGTTCGTGCTATGGGTGGGTGCGGCATTCACCATCGCATTCCTGTGGTTCTTCGGGGCCGAGAACCAACGGGTTCAACTCATGCTCACCGGCATCGTGACCAGCATGTTGTCGCTGGTGCTCATACTGGTGTTGGCGATGAACAACCCCTTGTCCGGCGACCTCGGTGCGCAGCCGGACGCCTTCGTCGACCTGCTACACGATTTATCGTCACCGTCCTGACCCGGTCATTCGTCGCGCAGCACTGCGAACCCTCCAAACTCGCCGGTGACCGAAGTTTCCCGAACCTCGAGCTGAGTCACCCTCGCCAAAGGCGGCCCGCGCCGGCACCAGCCCAGTAGGGCATCGACTGCCGCCGCATCACCTTCGGCTACCAGCTCTACCCGGCCATCGGGGAGGTTGCGGACCCAGCCGGTCAAGCCCAGCGCCTCGGCTCTCTTAGCGGCCGACGCCCGGTACCATACCCCCTGGACCCGGCCCTCCACATGCATATGCACCCGTTTCATGCCACCCATTCCCGCCTATCCACCAAAAGCTAAACTGCCGGCGTAACGATGCGCCAGCACACATGTATTTTCGCATTGCGTTCGAAATCCTTAGGCATGCTGAGCCGGCTGATGTCCTCCACCGCGCAGCCGGTTAGGGCCGATTCGTCCAGCTTGAACTTGCGGTAATTGGTGGAAAAAATCAGCATGCCGCCCGGTTCCAGCAGGGATACGGCCTTTTTCAGCAACGGCCCCTGGTCGCGCTGGATGTCGAAACTGCCGGCCATGCGCTTGGAATTGGAGAAGGTCGGCGGATCGAGGAAGATCAGGCCATAGCGGCGGCCGCGGGTTGAGGCCTCGTCCAGCCATTCTAGGCAATCGGCCCGGATGCGCAGGTGGTCCCGTTCGGGGAAACCGTTCAGAGCCATGTTGCGGCCGGCCCATTCGAGGTAGGTGTGCGACATATCGACCGTGGTGGTCGAGGCCGCGCCGCCGCCGGCCGCGAATACCGTCGCGGTGCCGGTGTAGGCGAACAGGTTGAGGAAATGGCGGCCGCGGGCGGCCTGCTGGATCAGGCCGCGGGTGATGCGATGGTCTAGGAACAGCCCGGTGTCCAGATAATCCTCGAAGTTGACCCAGAAGCGCCAGCCGCCTTCCTCCACCACATGGAAATGCGAAGTCTGGTCCTGCTTGACGTACTGGGCCTCGCCTTTCTGTCGCTTGCGGATCTTGAGGAATATCTGCTCGCGCGGCACCTGCAACACCTCCGGGATCATCGCCACGGCGCCGGCCAGCCGGGCCTCCGCCTTGGCCGGATCGATGCTGGGCGGCGCTTCGTACTCCTGGACATGGATCCAGAGCTTCTCGCCCTGATAGAGATCCACCGCAACGGCGAACTCGGGCAGGTCGGCGTCGTACAGCCGGTAGCAACTCACCCCGGCCTTACGCGCCCAGGCGCCTAGGTTGCGCAGATTCTTGCGCAAACGGTTGGCGAACATCTCGGCCTGTTCGGCAGGAATCGCTCCGCGCTCGGCTTTTCCCAATATCTGGCGCAACTTCTTCTGCGCTTCGGTCTCCGGCACACCGGAGCGCGGCGTGAAATAGCGTGCGGGATCGATTTCGAAGTTGAACAGCCGGCATTCCAAGGCGCCGTTGTAGAGGGTGTAGTAACGTCCTGCCCGTATCCCGATCTGGAACGCCAGTTCGAAATTCCCGGTCAGCAACGCGGCCTTCCAGCCCTGGAAATGCTGCTGCAGGGTCTCGCCGAATTCCCGGTACACCTGACCTAAGCTCTCGACATCGCCCAGGCGTTCGCCGTAAGGCGGGTTGACCACGACCAGTCCCGCTGCCCCTTTGGGACGGGCATCGGCGGCGGCCTTGCGCTCGACATGGATTTTGCCCCGCAATCCCGCCCTGTCGATGTTGTTGAGCGCCAGATGGACGGCGCGGCGGTCCAGGTCGTAGCCGAAGACGGGCGACAGCCGCGCCAGCCCGGCCTCGCTCCGCTCGCGGGCTTCATCCCGCAGCCTTCGCCATAGATCGGCGTCGTGCCCCTTCCACGCCAGGAAGCCGTAATACTCGCGCATCAGCCCGGGCGCCCGGTCCGCGGCGATGAAGGCGCCTTCGATCAGCAGGGTGCCGGAGCCGCACATCGGATCGAGCAGAGCGCCGCCATGCGCCGCGACCTCCGGCCAGCCGGCGCGGAGCAGCACCGCCGCCGCCAGATTTTCCTTGAGCGGCGCCGGCCCTGCCTCGGTGCGGTAGCCGCGCCGGTGCAGGCTGTCGCCCGAGAGATCCAGGCTGAGCACCGCCTGGTCGGCATCCACATGCACATTGATGCGGATGTCCGGCTGCTCGAGCTGCACCGATGGGCGCCGTCCGCAGCGCTCGAGAAACTGGTCGGCTACCGCGTCCTTGACCTTCTGCGCGCCGAACAAGGTGTGGGTGATGGCTGAGCGGCGGGAGGAGAAATCGATGGCGATGGTGGCCTCGGGCTCGAAATGGCGGGACCAGTCGATACGCTGCACCCCCTGGTAAAGCGCTTCCGGCGTCGGGGCTTCGAAGCGCTCCAGCGGCAGAAGAATCCGGTTGGCCAAGCGCGACCACAAACAGACCCGATAAGCCGTTTCCATCGTACCGTCGAATTCGACCCCGGCCCGGGTTTCCTTGACCGCCCCGGCACCCAAAGCCTCCAGTTCGCGGGCAAGCAGCAGTTCCAGGCCCTTGGGGGCCGTGGCAAAAAAAGCACACATTTTTGACATGAGAGAACGATTGAAAGTTTAGGTTTGAGCCGAAGTCACCCAGTCGCGCAGGCTGGTCCCGGCCAAGGCAGCGGCCAACGCGGTTTCGGCCGCGCCCATCCCTTGCATGACCGGCTGGGGCAGTGGCGGCCCAGCCGCGCCGTCCTCGCCGCTGCGGAGGGCTTCAAGCACATCTACCACGGCAATCGCGGCAGGGTCGCGAGCGGGCAGAAATCCCGGGCGGCCGTGCTCTACGGCGACGACGAAGCCGGATTGATGCAACTGCGCCAGCAGGTCCCCCGCCAGGACCTCCGAAAGCTTGAGGGTCTCGGCCAGGTCGGCCAGATTCGGGGGTTTCTGACCGGCAAGGAAGCGCTGGACGATCAGATACAGGATCGCCAAACCGCTGTATTCCCATAAGCTGTTGCCGGTTCGCGCTCTACCGCCGGAACGGCCCATACACTGGGGATTCTGAAAGAAAAAGCTGCTCTGCGCTCCAAGCAGCACGATGAGCCAGCTTACATACAGCCAGACCATGAACAAAACCAGGATAGCGAAGCTGGAATAGACCGCATGGTATTGGGAAGACCCCGCTACGAACTCCCCGAAAATCCAGCCGGCCGTTTCCCACATCGCGCCGGCGACGATGCCGCCGAACAGCGCCGAGCTTACCTTGACGCGCGCGCTGGGGATGACCCGGTAGAACAGAGTGAAAGCCAGGATAATCGCTGCATAAGGCAGCACATGCCCAGCCAGGCTCCAGGCCCATCCGACCGCGCCGCGTCCGCTGTAGCGGCCTAAAAGGCCTGTCATGCTGCCAAAGGCCGAGAACAGTAGCAGCGGACCGACCAGGGTGAAGCTCAGATAGTCGCCGAGCCGGCGCCAAAGGTTGCGCGAGGTGCGGGTACGCCAGACGTGGTTGAAGGACTCCTCGATCTTGTCCAGCATGGTGATACTGACATAGAACAGGAACAAGAAGCCTAAGAACCCGAGCACCCCAACCTTCAGCCGCTTGACCGAATCGATGATAGCCTCCTTTACCTGATCGGCGTTGGCGCCCAGGGGATCGAGCAGTTCCGACAGCAGCGGCTCCAGTTCGGTGTGCGCGCCGAACGCCTTGAGCACGGCAAAGGCCACGGCCAGCAGCGGGATTAGGGCCAGCAGACTGGTATACACCAAGCTCATGGCGCGGTAGTCCAGACCACCTGCGCGAATCTCGCGCAGCAGCGCCAGCGCCCAGCGCAATATGACTGCGAGAACCCGGCATGCCGCCGCGTAAGCCTCGCTGAACCTGGGCCAATTGAAATAGTTCATCGGAAAAATCGAGATCCTCACTCCGCTGCCGCCTCCAGATCGGGCCGGCAGCGGTACAGTTGCTGCTCGTAGCTTTGGGCGGTCGTCGCCACTTTCCGAGCGATGTTCACCAGCCAATTCTTGGACATGTAGCTGCGGCGGCGCCACCCGCCCCAGCCCTCATGGTAAGCCAGGTACAGGTTGTAGGCATCGCGCTTGGGTATGCCCAGCCGGTTCTCCGACTGGTGGGCATACCAGCCGATGAAGTCGGTGACGTCCGCGAGATCGTCCCGGTCGCCGCCGGAGTTACCGCTCTTCTCCGTGTAAAGATCCCAGGTGCCGTCCAGCACCTGGCCGTAACCATAGGCCGAAGTCGGGTGCCACAGCGGAATCCCCAGAAAACGGACCCGGGGCGGCCTCGCATCTTCCACGAACGCCGATTCGTGCTTGATGATTGCCATCTGCACCGGGATGGGCAGCCCCCACTTCAACTCCGCCTGCCGCGCCCCTTCATACCAGTCGTCCTTTTCGTCGAAGATCGCGCAGATGTCGCTGGGGTTTCGGGGCGGCGCCGTGGCGCAGCCAGCAAGCATAAGCAAAGCCAGTAGAACGGTTCGCATAAATTTAGGAGGTGGACACCGAACCCGACGCGCCGTCAGTGGCGCTTCTTTGCCGGCTTTGCCGCCGAATGCGCGGACTTTTTACCATGCTTGACCGGCGCCTTAGCGCTAGCCGGTTTAGTTTTCCCAGCCACGGCCTTGCCCTTCTTGACCGCATGGGGCCTGCCCTCCCGGCGCGGTATGACGGATACCGCCCGCGGCTCGGCGGGAGCTTGCGATTCCGGCAGAGGAACGCCTGCCGGCGCTGCCTGCCCGATATCGTCATGCGGCGGTGCCTCCGCGTACACGGCTACAAGCTTGCCGAACTGGCGATAGTGCAGGCGTTCCAGCACCATGGCATTGGTATTGGCAGAGATTGCACGGTTCGGACAGTCTTTGGCCTCGTACCAGCCGCCGTACCAGCCCAGCTCCGGGTCGAACAGGGTTTTAGCCCGATCCGCCAACTGCCGGCTATAGTCAGAATCAAGCAGGACGTACCAACCGATCGCGTCTCCTGCGCTGAGAAAGCGCGACTCGGCGGCTTCGCTACCGTCGAGTCCGAAGGTATTCCAAGGCTTCCCCTCCGCATAGACGGTGTTGTAAACGAAGTACGGCGCTTCGTCGACCGCACCGGAGCTGGCCGCCGTCAGTTTGCCCATCGCCTGGTAGCGGTTTTCCTGGGCCCGGAACACCCGGTACGCTCCTTCCCGGCCGGCGCGATCCCAGCCGAATTCCACGCCGTCGAAAATGTAGGGCTCACCGACCGTATAGTTACGGATCGAGTTCTTTTCCGCCGGCCGCAAATCGACCGGAATCTGAATACGCTGGACCGCTGCGAAACCGGAAAACTCAGCGGTACCTTGCACCGCGGACACATCGGCGCCCAGTAATGCTGCAGCCTTTGCCGCATAGGACTCATAAGCCCCGCGCCCCTCACGCGAATATTCGGTGAGTCCGTGGCCACCGACGGAGGCGCCAGTCAACGCGCCGTCCCGCGTCAAACGGTCGAGCTGCCAGCGTTGCACCACGGCTTTCGCCGCGCCCGCATGCGCCGGATAGTTCCATACGATCACGTTCAACGGCACCAGCAAACGGGCAAGGTCGACCGCCGACCAACCGATACCGCGTTCGGACAAGCGGCCTTCGGCATCGACCATCGCTAGCGATGCGGCGTGATAGAACCGGTTGGGCAACTGGTCTTGGAACAAAGGCAGTCGGGCCAGCGCATTCAAAGCCCGTCCCAGTCGCCGATCGAACTCCGTTTTATCGATGAGGCCGAGACGGAAAGCCGAAATCATTCCGAGCAAATAAGAACCGGTATCCCACATTGTGGTCGTCGGCTGGCCGTCGGCGGAATTCGCCAGCCCGGAATCCCGTAGGCTGTTACGCTCGAAATAGCGCCAGGCGGCCCGGGCCCAGAGAATTTCCTCCTCGGACAAAGCGCCATGGCGCGGCCCTGGAATCTGCCCGGCGAACTCGGGACGGGGCGCCGCCCGCCTCGGCATTTCCAGCCAGGACACCAGCGCAGCGGCGGTAGCCAAGCCCAGAATTACCGCGATATGCTGGCGGGCCGCAAGTAAACCTTTCCGAAAATTCATGCCTGATCTCCCCGATCCTCAGCAGACTCGAGCGGAAGTTTCGGCACCGACAGGCTAAGCGCCGCCGAAAGCAGAACGATGTTATAGAAACCCCAAGCCGCATTGACGAGCACGCCGCCTGATGCATGGCCTCCATGCATCAGGCGGACGCCGGCGAAAACGATTCCGCCCAAGGTCAAAGCCGTCGCTGCAATACGGAACTCCGCCAGCCGTGACGCATCGCCCGCACGATTGCGCTTCCAGGCCGCAGCAGACCGCTTCCGCCCGCTGAGCACAGCCCACAGGGCTCGCAAGTCCACCGGCAGGAAAGCCATCTGCGCCGCCCGCTGGCGGTAGCCGGACACGCCCCAGGTTCCGCTCATCACGGCCAATTCCGCCGCCAGCAGGAAAGGCAGAAGATGGACGAAATACGCCTCGGAATAGGCCGCCACCGGCGCGATGCCCGTGTATAGAAAGATCACCGGCGCCAATAGGAATATCGCGCTCCACAGGCACCCGAAACAGGACCACAAGGTTTGGGCGTACATGAGCCTGCGCGGAAGGCTCAAGCCCTGCCCAAACACAGGATTGTCGCGCAGCCCGAACGCCAGCAGGCCGAGAGTCCGGCGGAAACGCCGTGCAATCGCGTCGCGCGGATTCTGCGGCGAGAGCATCTTTGCCTCGGCACGCGGGTGCAATACCGACGCCCAGCGCCGCCCCGGACAACGGTGCAGCACGTTCGATACGTAAAAATGTTCGGACTCGCGCAGGTGGTACGGCGCGACGCCAGCATCGTCCGCAGCCCGCCGGACCATCGCGTCGATGAAATCGGCGCGGCTCTCCTCATCCCGGATGCTCCGGGCGAAACGGCCAACCTCCTTGCGGACGCGCCTCACATGTTCCCGCCCCATTGCATCCAGCAATGCGGCCCGCCGGTAGACGGCGCCTGCGCCGCAGGAATAGGCGGCATCGGCGCGGTTACGCCGGCGCTGGATGACGCCGAAGCACAAGCCCGGATCGCTGCCATAGGGATCCTGGCCGACCCTCACCGGACCGATAACCGCTTCGCACATACGGCCTAGAATCGCCCCTGCTCCGCCTAAGCGGCGCTCCAAGGTATCCGCTAGCGGCTCGCCCTCGGGAATGTCGTAATACCAATGCGGCGTCTGCACCCAGGCCATGTCGGGGTCTCGAAAATAGCCCAGAGTATGTTCCAGAAAGCCTGGAAGCAGCCGGGTATCCGCGTCGCAGAACACAAGGAAATCCCCGTCGGTCGCTTCCACGATCCGGCGCAGATTGTGAGTGCCCAAACCGTCCTGCGCCTCCGGCGCGACATAATCCACATCCAGTTCTTCCGCCAATTGTTTCAAAGCCGGACGGCGGCCAGCATCGTACAGCAACAGACGCAGATCGATCGGAAAGGGGTAACTCAGCTTCCGCGCATCTTCCAGGCTCAGGCGGACCCAATCCGGCTCCTCATCGCAACTAGCGACGCAAACGTCGACCGCCAGCGTCCGATGCGGCGTTTTGAGGTCGGAAACGCACTCTGAAATCCACAAAGGCGGCGGACGCAAAGGCCGGTCCGCAGTGCGCCACAGGTTGAAGACCAACAAGGCCCAACCGATATAAGCGCAGCTTTCGGCCACAACCAGGGGCACGGAAAACCACAGCGCGCGGTCGTTCAACGATGAAGCCCAGCGCCATTCCAGATACCAGGCACCCAGCGCCAACGCAATGGTAGCGAAGTATTGGAACAGAGACTCCTGCCAGACCGAACAGGGCAACGGCTCAGGCGCCGGGCGATCCTCGAACCTCTCGAAATAAAACCCCATCCTCTTGCCCTGCTATATACCAAGGGAGCAGCCGAGATAGTAAGGCAGAACCGGCGGTACCGAAAGCGCGCCCCCCAAAAAAGGAAAGGCCCCACCCGCGAGGGTGAGGCCTTGTCCAGATCCCGAACGAAATGGGTGGGGCTTACATCATATCGCCCATGCCGCCCATACCGCCCATGCCACCCATACCGCCCGGCATCGGCGACTCGTCCTTCGGCTCTTCAGCCACCATGGCTTCGGTGGTGATCATCAGTGAAGACACCGAAGCCGCGTTCTGCAACGCGGAGCGGGTCACCTTTGCCGGGTCGAGAATGCCCATCGCCACCATATCGCCGTACTCGCCGGTTGCCGCGTTGTAACCGAAGTTGCCGGAACCTTCCGCGACCTTGTTCAACACCACCGACGGCTCGTCGCCGGCGTTGGCGACGATCTGGCGCAGCGGCTCTTCCATGGCGCGGCGAGCGATGCTGATGCCGACGTCCTGGTCGTGGTTGGCGCCCTTCAGGTCGCGCAGGCTGGCCAGCGCACGGATCAGAGCCACGCCGCCGCCCGGAACGATACCTTCTTCAACCGCCGCGCGGGTCGCGTGCAGCGCGTCCTCGACGCGGGCTTTCTTTTCCTTCATTTCCACTTCGGTGGCCGCACCGACCTTGATCACCGCGACGCCGCCTGCCAGCTTGGCCAGGCGTTCCTGCAGCTTTTCGCGGTCATAGTCGGAGGTGGTGTCCTCGACCTGCTTGCGGATCTGCACCACGCGGCCCTGGATAGCATCGCTGGAGCCGGCGCCATCGATGATGGTGGTGTTTTCCTTGGTGATCTGGATTTTCTTAGCGGTGCCGAGATCAGCCAGGGTCGCCTTCTCCAGGCTCAGGCCGATATCTTCCGAAATCACGGTGCCGCCGGTCAGTACGGCGATGTCTTCCAGCATGGCCTTGCGGCGGTCACCAAAGCCCGGCGCCTTCACGGCCGCAACCTTCAGGATGCCGCGCATGTTGTTGACCACCAAGGTAGCCAGGGCTTCGCCCTCGACGTCCTCGGCGATGATCAGCAGCGGACGGCCGGCCTTCGCCACGCCTTCCAGCACCGGCAGCAGTTCACGGATGTTGGAGACCTTCTTCTCGTTGATGAGAATGAACGGGTTGTCCAACTCGGCGCTCATGCTCTGCTGGTTGTTGATGAAGTACGGGGACAGATAGCCGCGGTCGAACTGCATACCCTCGACGATGTCGAGCTGGTTTTCCAGACCCGAGCCGTCTTCAACCGTGATGACGCCTTCCTTGCCGACCTTATCCATCGCTTCGGCGATGATGCTGCCGATGGATTCGTCGGAGTTGGCGGAAATGGTGCCGACCTGAGCGATCGCGTTGCTGTCGGTGCAAGGCACGGACATCGCGTGGATCGCTTCGACCGCCGTGGTCACTGCCTTGTCGATACCGCGCTTCAGGTCCATCGGGTTCATGCCGGCGGCAACGGCCTTCAGGCCTTCGGTCAGGATCGACTGCGCCAGCACGGTAGCGGTGGTGGTGCCGTCGCCGGCCACATCGGAAGTCTGCGAAGCGACTTCCTTCACCATCTGGGCGCCCATGTTCTCGAACTTGTCGGACAGCTCGATTTCCTTCGCCACGGACACGCCGTCCTTGGTTACGGTAGGAGCGCCGAAGCTCTTTTCCAGTACCACGTTGCGGCCCTTAGGACCCAGGGTAACCTTCACCGCGTGCGCCAGGATGTTGACGCCGCGCAGCATGCGGGCTCGTGCGTCGTCGCTGAACTTTACTTCTTTAGCTGCCATTGAGATTTACCTATGTTTCGGAATTAATGATTCAAAGAGACCGGATGTGTGCGGAGCGCTTAGCTCTCGAGAACGGCGAGGATGTCGTCTTCGCGCATCACTACCACATCTTCTCCGTCGATCTTGACCTCGGTGCCGGCGTACTTGCCGAACAGAACCTTGTCACCGACCTTGACCTGCAGGGCGCGCACCTCGCCATTGTCGAGGACCTTGCCGTTGCCCACGGCCAGAATCTCGCCGCGCATCGGCTTCTCCGCAGCGCTGTCGGGAATCACGATTCCGCCTGCGCTGGTACGCTCCTCTTCCAGACGTTTGACGATGACACGATCATGCAAAGGACGAATTTTCACGGTAACCTCCTGAATTCCTGATGAAATCGGCTAAAAACCCAAAGGAGCGCCCGA